>CAYTSI010000051.1:0-21997 GCA_964440465.1 uncultured Spirochaetales bacterium | reverse complement strand
CTTACATAGTAATATCTATTACTGTAACAAATATTACTATATATTGTAAGAAGAACAGCCAAAGGTGGGATTCGAACCCACGGCCTACGCTTTACGAGAGCGTTGCTCTACCCCTGAGCTACTTTGGCGCTTCGTGGAAAATATACTTTTTCCCCGAAAAAATCAAGAAGTAAAACCCGTCAAGGGGCTTCCGGCTTCATCCGATAATCGAAATATATACCCGGACTGAGGGGAGGACAATTTGGTACGAGGAATGTATACAGGCGCGGCGGGAATGGTCGCGCAAATGCACCGGATGGACATACTGTCGAACAACCTGGCAAATGTCGATTTAAACGGCTATAAGCGGGACACAGCCATCCACAAGGCCTTCCCGGAACTGCTGATACGAAGGATGAACGACAACGGCGTGTATAAATTCCCCTTCGGATCGGCGGATATCGCCCCGATCGCGGGGAAAATCGGCACCGGTGTGGAACTGAACGAATCCTATACCGATTTTACGCAAGGTTCGTTACAAGAAACGGGAAACAGCTTCGATTTGGCCTTGGAAGGAGAGGGTTTTTTCGTTGTCCATACGCCCGCGGGTGAACGGTATACCAGAAACGGTTCCTTTACCCTCGGGAAAGAGGGGATGCTCCTTACCAAGGAAGGATATCCCGTCCTTGGAGAAAACGGGCCGGTCAGCATCAAAAAAAACAATTTCATCGTCGACCAGGACGGAAAAATTTTCCAAAACGGCGCGTTTTCCGGCGATCCCCGGCGTTTGGTTTCTTTGACCGAAAACGAGTGGGAAAACACGGAGTTTATCGACCAGCTGCGGGTAGTGGATTTTGACCGCACCCGGTATTTAAAAAAGCAGGGAAGCTCTATGTGGACGGACACCTACGAATCGGGAGAGGCCTTTTCCTCCCGGCGGGAAAACGACGTGAAAGTCCGTCAGGGTTTTCTTGAAAGCGCGAACGTCAATCCCGTAACGGCAATGGTGCAGATGATCGAGGTGAACAGGGCGTATGAGGCGAACCAGAAAGTGGTCCAGACCCAGGACGGCATGACAAACAAACTGATAAACGAGGCGGTACGTGTATAAAAACGATAGCGCGATAAGGAGAACAATACAATGATGAGATCTCTCTGGACTGCCGCGTCCGGAATGGTGGGGCAGCAGTTCAACATCGACACGATTTCCAACAACCTTTCCAACGTAAATACAACCGGTTTTAAGCAGAACCGGCCCGATTTCGAGGACCTGCTCTATCAGACACGGCGGATTGCGGGTACGCCGGCAACGGAACTCACGGTGGTACCGACTGGTGTCCAGGTAGGACACGGGGTAAAGGTGGCCGCGACGCAAAAGATATTCACTCAAGGGTCGCTCCAGTCCACAGGCAATGTTTCCGATGTGGCCATTGAGGGGGAAGGGTTTTTTCGTGCTCTTCTCTACGACGGCACCTACGGCTACACCCGGGACGGCGCGTTTAAAATCGACAGCAACGGACAGCTTGTAACGTCAAACGGCTACCGGGTAATGCCGGAAGTCGTGCTGCCGGAAGGTTTTGTCCGGGACAGCCTGAGCATTTCCCAGGACGGGCGGATTACGGTACAGATCGCGGGTTCCGACGAGAACCTGGAGGTAGGCCAGATGCAGCTGTACCGTTTCGTCAACCCGACGGGACTCCAGGCAATCGGTGAAAACCTCTTTAAAGTGTCGAACGCCTCCGGCGAAGCAATAGGCGGAAGACCGGGATTTAACGGGATGGGGAAGGTCATCCACAAGTTTATCGAAATGTCGAATGTGTCGGTTGTCCAGGAGATGGTCAACATGATCGTGGCACAGCGTGCCTACGAGCTGAACTCCAAAGCGATTCAAACATCCGACACGATGTTAGGTATCGCGAATAATCTGAAACGGTAAAAAAAAGGGTATGAACACGCCCCGGCGTAAAATTTGTACAGTTTTATTACTCATGATTTTTATGCGGGCAGCCGGCGGGGCGCTGCACGCCGATACCTATTATCTGCTGCCCGAAGTAATCGGGACAGGACCGGACCCGCGGATCGGCAGTTTCGTTACCCGTCTTCATCAAGGTGATAACGGAGCGTCTGGAAGCCCGCTGTCTGTTCCATTGGGTCTGCCGATACGGCGTCCGGCGGTCATCCCCGCGGGTACTCTCCGCGGCAGGTTAAGTGAGGTGCTTCCGTCGAATTTTGTCTTAGTGGGTAATTACTGTTTATTTATCCCCCGGGAATTCCGGGAAGAGCACCGGAAACATTTCCCCGTATTGCTTGACCTTCTCAAGAAAGCAGCGGCGGAAATTTCCGGGCGCCCGGGATTTACTTCCGGCTGGACCGAACTGGACCTAGGGGATGTTTCAAGCGATGCTGTCCGGGAAATCGGTTACGGCGATTTTCACGTTGTTTCCGGGAAAACCGAAGACACGCTGGTTGTTGAGTCGGCGGAGAAGGGGAATGAAAAAAGGCCGGGAATATCACTGTCCCTGCTTCGGTATGTTAGGGTATTTACAACAGAGCGAGCGTATCAGCCGGGAAACCGGATCGATTTTTCAAATTTACCGGTACACTACGCGGAAGCGGATGCAAACAAGAATTACCTCACAGAGGAGCTTTCGCGGGACCGTAGTGCCGCCGCGAGGTATGTATCACCCGGGACAATACTAACCGCCGGAGATGTACGAAAAGAAGAAATTATCCGGTCAGGGGAGCGGGTCACCGTTGTTGTCAAACGGTACCCTATTTCCATGAAACTTGAGGCAATCGCATACGGTTCCGGAGGAAGCGGCGACAGGATCCGGGTAAAGCCCGTCCGGTCAAATAAAAGCCTGTATGGGAAAATAACGGCGAACCGGGAGGTTTATGTTGAGGACCTTTAACCGCCCGAAAATGGTCATGATGATTGCAGCAATGCTGACAGGTACAATTTTTTCTCTTTCCGCCGCGCCGGAGGTGCGGATTAAGGACATTGCCTACATTCAGGGTGTACGGGAAAATCAGCTTGTCGGCATCGGGATTGTAACGGGCTTAAACGGCAGGGGCGATAACTCGCGTTCAACCCTTTTAGGAGAGACTTTAAGCACCATGCTTTCCTCCTTCGATATTGAAATCGATCCGGGTGAAATTAAAAGTAAAAATTGCGCCCTCGTTACCGTTACGGCGGACATTCCCGCGTTCATCCGTGCGGGGGACCGGATATCCGTTACAGTATCGAGTATTGTCGACGCGAAAAACCTGCAGGGGGGGGTGCTTCTTCAGACAAACCTGAAAGGGGCAAACGGGGAAGTATACGCTGTCGCACAGGGGGTCATCCCGGTTACGGAAAAATCTGTAAACGCGACATCCGCGTATCTCCCCGGCGGCGCGTTAGTGGAGCGGGACGTTCTTTCCGGCTACGTTACGGAAAACAGGATCAATATTGTCCTGCGGTACCCGGATTTTGCAACTTCATACGAAGTTGCCGAAAAAATCAATGAGGCCATTGAAAATACTTCAGCCGTCGCGGTTGACGCGAGCGTAGTACAGGTAGAAATTCCAGAGGAAACCCGGGGGAACCCGGTACGCTTCATGTCGGCCCTAGAAAATGTGCGGGTCGTGCCGTCAATATCCGGCAGAGTAGTTATCAACCCGAAGTCAGGTGTTGTGGTAATCGGTGAAAATGTCCGCGTCGGAAAAGTTGCGGTCTCATACAAAGGAGACTCGATTTCCGTAGGCGGCTTTTCGGGTGATCAGACGATGGAACAGTTTACCTTTCCCGAATTTACCTCGGTGGAAGAGTTAGTCGACCTTATGCAGACCGTCGGGCTGAAAACCGACGTTATTATTGAAGTGCTGCAGGCAATTGACAGGGCCGGCGCCCTGTTCGGTGAACTTATTATCATGTAGGAGAACGAAAGATGAATGTAACAGATATCGGAATGCTGCAGTGGAGAAATCTTCAGACGGCGGAACGTGTCGCGGCCAAACCGCAAACCGGCCAGGGGAAGTTAGAGGAGGCGTGTCAGGATTTTGAAGCCATCTTTATCAAGCAGATGCTCGACGCGATGCGAAATACGGTAAATAAGACAAGTCTCTTTGGACGGAATATGGCGGAAGATATATTTGAAGATATGCTCTACGATGAATACGCGAAAGAAATGGCCAAAAACACAAAACTCGGCATCGCGGAGATGATGTCCCGACAGCTTTCACAAAATAATACACCGAGAACATGAAATGTATAAAAAAATATACATTTTAGTATTTTACTAAACAAGTAAGCTTAATATCAAAAAATAATTAGTTACAATACAAAGAATTAAATAATTCTATCGAAAAAATATAAACATGGCATGTTTTATGCTATATAACAGCTAGGAGGTGTACATGTTGGGAAAAAAGAAAAAAGCACGATACACCGAAGATAATTTACTAGCATATTTTAATCAAATTAAGAATAAGCCGCTTTTGAGTGCCGAAGAAGAATGGGGCCTGTCAAAAAAGATTTTGAAAGGCAGCGAAGAAGCGAAGAGCAGGCTCATCGAGTCCAATCTCCGTTTAGTTGTAAAAATCGCTAGGGGTTTTATTTCGAAGGATGTGCAGTTCCTTGACCTTGTTCAAGAAGGCAACATCGGACTCATGAAGGCCGCTGAAAAATTCGATTACCGGAAAAGCGTCCGGTTCAGCACCTACGCGGCATGGTGGATAAAGCAGGCCATTGTCCGTTCTCTCTCCAATAAAAAACGTGCCATCAGACTGCCTCACCGGAAAGAGGAGGCCATTAAGCGGATCCAGCGTGCGTATATGAGCCTTGCCCAGAAATATTCCAGGAGCCCTTCCGTTGCCGAAGTAGCAAAGGAGTTAGGGCTGCAGGAGGGAGAGGTCCTCGAACTGCTGCACGCGTCAACTTCTATTGTTTCACTGGAAGCGGAAACCAATAACGATGCCGGTACGCTGATGGACATGTGTGAAGACAACTCATTCAACCCGGACAGAGCTCTTGAGGAAAAGAGTATGCAGGAAGATACCCTCAGGTTTTTGGAGCATCTGATGGAGCGGGAAAAAGAAATACTGAAGTACCGATTTTCGTTTTACGGCAATCATAAGTATACCCTGAAAACAATCGGCGAGAGAATGGGCATATCTCCGGAAACGGTCCGCCAAATTGAAAAACGGGCTATCCGGAAGCTGAAAGAACATGCCTACGAGGTACAGGACTACGTGTATCACTAAAAAGGTTGTTGACCATACAGCCCTCCTCATCTACAGTTAAGGCGTGTCGAAGAAGAAAAAAAAGATAACGAAAAAAGAACAAAAGAAGCGGATTGCCCGTGGAGTGATAGTCAGTGCCGCGGTTTTCGTTATCGCCTTCAGTGTTACCGCGTTTCTGTGGGGCACGAGGAAGCAGCCGGATGCCGTTATCGAAATTCTACCCGATCCCGCCCGGGAAGCAGCGGAAAGCGCGGAGGAAAGTCCCTCGGACATAGACGACCCGGCTGGGGTTCTTCCGGAAACAGAAAAAACAGCGGCCGTTCGTACGGTAAAGCCGGCGGAGGAGCCTGCTGAAATTGGAAACGGCAGCATTCTCATTATTATCGATGACGTTGGGTACAATATGCATCAGCTCGAGCCCTTTCTTAGGTTCGAGGGGCCGATCGTTTTCGCGGTCCTCCCAGGTGTGCCCTATTCACGGCAGGCGGCGGAGTGGATACATACTTCCGGAAAAACGTGTATTATCCATCAGCCCATGCAGGCATTTTCGTTACAGAATTTGGGAGAGAACCCCATCCTTGCCGATATGGATGAAACCGGTATCCACGCGGTGCTGGAGAGAAGCATTCAGGAAGTACCCCACGCGGTAGGGATGAATAACCATATGGGTTCACTGATAACGGCAGACGCGGAAAAAATGGAAATTATCATGAAATTCCTCACGGAGCGGGGCATGATTTTTATCGACAGCCTTACCACGTCCGAATCAGCGGTGAAAAAAACAGCCGAAAAACTGGACCTTCCCTATCTTCACCGGCATGTATTTCTGGATAATGAAAAGACGGTGGAGTATTACAGCGGGGCTTTCGAAAAAGGCCTGAAGAAGGCCAGGGAAGAGGGACTGGCGGTGTTAATCGGTCATGTCTGGGCCGACGGCCTGGCAGAAACGCTGCAGGCGCTGTACGCTGAGGCACAACAGACGGGAGTTAATTTTATTGCACTTAAAGAACTGGAGGAGACGGTAATCCGCTATGCTGGTATTGGGAATTGAAACATCATGCGATGAAACAGCTGCCGCCGTTGTCGAAGACGGAAAAAAAATAGTAAGTAACGTTGTTGCGTCTCAAATCGAGGTCCACCGTCCGTACTACGGCGTTGTTCCTGAAATTGCCTCCCGAATTCATACCGAAATGATATGGGAAGTGGTGGACCGGGCGGTTTCGGAAGCAGGAATTCGAAACAGGGACATTAACGGAGTGGCCGTTACGGTAAAACCGGGCCTTGTCGGTTCCCTTATCGTGGGTACCGCCTTTGCAAAATCTTTCGCGTACGCCCTTCAGGTCCCGTTTATCGGTATCGACCACATTAAGGCGCATTTGTACGCTCCTCTTTTAGAATACGATATCGAATACCCGTACATCGGGCTCCTCGTTTCCGGGGGGCACACCATCATTAGTGTGGTACACTCCTACAATTCCCTCACCGTCTACGGAACCACCATCGACGACGCGTGCGGAGAGGCCTTCGACAAGGTCGCGAAGTATTACGATTTTGGTTTTCCCGGCGGGGCCGCGGTAGATAAACTGGCCGGCCGGGGTGACGACCGGGCCTTTCGGTTTCCAAAGCCGTCGCTCCACAAGGGGGACCACCGTTATGATGTTTCCTATTCCGGCCTGAAAACCGCCGCTGTAACGCAAATTGATCAGTTTTGGGACAGAAATTATGAAAAGTCGAAAGAAAACATCGCCGCGTCGTTTCAGAAAGCGGCAGTCGGCATACTGATGGACCGGGTGCAAAAGCTGGCAGCCGATACGGGACTGACAACTCTGGCGGCGGGAGGCGGGGTGGCGGCGAATTCACGTCTGCGGCATGATTGTAAGGCGCTCGAGAATGTGCGGGTTGTTTTCCCGTCAATAAAGCTGTGTACCGACAACGGTGCCATGATCGCGGGAATCGGGTATCATTATCTGCGGGACGGTATTACCTCGGATTTGGACCTGAATGTCCGGGCACGGGTTCCTATTTTCCGGAAAACCTACCCGTAAGCGTATCTTCACAGCTTGTCCGCCAATTCTTTCAAATCCTCATCGGATTCAAAAAGCCGCGGTTCTTTCGGGACCGGCGTTGTAATCAGTTTCCGCGCTATCTGATCAATCTGTTTGCTGAATGCCGATGAAGGATAACTGACGATCGTCGGTGTGCGTTCGAGAATGGAACGCCGGACGAGGTCTTCGTATCCGATGAACCCGATATATTCGACCCCGACACCGAGGTTGTTTCCCGCAATTTCCCGCAATTTCGAACCTAAGGCGATGTCCTGCGACGATCGCCCCATATTCAAGATGACCCTGGGATACAGGGAAGTCAGCTGGTCCCGCGCGTATGTACCCGAATCAGGCGATATCATGCCGAGCTGTTCAACTAAATTGGTAAAAGAGATGTCTGTTCCTTCGATGCGGTCGGTTATAAAATCGTATATACAGTCCCGCTCTTTACTGTTCGGCGGAAAACTGCGGTAGAGCATACGGTACAATGATGATTTAATAAAAGAATAGGCGTTGAGTATAGAGGTAGTTTCCGGTGTCGCAACCAAAAGGCCTTTTGTTGATATAAGAAAAAAATCGAGGGTGTTGTACGCCGTGCCCGCCCCTAAATCGATAATAATGTAGTCGGCAATAAGATCGTGCATCTGTTTAATGATCTTTTTTTTCGTAAAATAATTAAGGTTGGCGGTGCCGGGGAGGAGGGAATCACCGCTGATAAAATAGAGCTGAGGGTAGTTGGTACCGGTAATAAGCGATTCCAAAGAAGATTCCGATTTGTAGATATAATTTCCAACGCCGGGATGTTTGTTCGTCATTCCCAGGCAGGTGTGGAGATTAGAGCCGCCTAAATCCAAATCGATTAACAGCACCGTTTTCCCCCGTTTAGCGAGGGCAATGCCAAGGTTCGCGACAAAGACCGTTTTACCGACCCCCCCTTTGCCGCTTGCGACAGGCAAGATAGTTGTCATGCCCTTAACTATAGGCTAAATTGACACAATATTCTATCCATACTAAGATTAAAATCCGAGGAGGGTACTATGGCACAATCGTTTGATCTTGACAAAGCAATCATAAAAGTCCCCGATTTTCCGAAAGAAGGGATCCTCTTTTACGATATTACCGGGATTTTGATGGATACCCGTGCCTTCCGGTATTGTATCGATACCATGAAAGAAAAATATAACGACAGGAATATCGATGCTGTCGCGGCGATTGAAGCACGGGGCTTTATTTTTGCCGCCCCTTTCGCCTTGGAGATGGGCATTCCCCTTGTACTGGTCCGGAAAAAGGGAAAGCTGCCGCGGACAACAATTTCAGCAACATACGCCTTAGAATACGGTGAAGCGGAAATCGAGATGCACGCGGACGATGTCCAAAACGGCTGGAATGTTCTGATTGTTGACGACCTTTTTGCAACCGGGGGGACGGTAAAGGCGGCCTGCGGTTTAATCGAGCAGGCAGGCGGACACGTACAAGACATTTTCGGTATTGTCGGGCTCCCGTTTTTAGATTACGAAAAGGTTTTAGAAGGATATAACGTCGAAACCCTCATCAATTACCATTCGGAGCAGCCCTGCTAATCTTATTGACAAAACCTGCCTGTTTTTAGTACATTATGGCAGCACTAAATGTCCGGTTGTGTAATGGTAGCACGCAAGATTCTGGCTCTTGTTGTGGGGGTTCGAGTCCTCCCCGGACAGCTCGGTCCGTGGCCCCTTCGTCTATCGGCTAGGACAGGAGATTCTCATTCTTCAAAGAGGGGTTCGACTCCCCTAGGGGCTAAAATTTTTTCAAGCAAGACCGGTGCAGCCGGTACGGTTTGGGGAGTTCGCGAAAGACTTTTTCCTTGCCGGATAAATGCTAATGGGCAAAGATGATGCTTGGCACCGGGCATACGTACGGGTCGTCGTTCTTCCCGTCTCACCGCGGGCGACTTAAGAATCGATTCATGCCGGCTTTCGAAAATGAATAATGACTGACATTACGCCGGAAATGATAGCGGATACTATCATCAATGCAAAGAAGGACAACGGAGATCCGGTCGGCATTTCGGAAAAAAGCATATGCGATCCTGTATTATGAAGGTCTTCGCTTATGCCGTGTATAAAAAACTGATACAGACGAACCCGGTCAAAGCTACGCCGAACCTGGTGGAGGACTGGAAAGAACCGGAAAAATTCTCGAAGGAAGAAATACAGCTGCTTTTTCCGCGCGACCGCCAACAGTTGACGTATATCTGGCAGTCTTAAATGTGGATAGCCTATAACTACGAGCGGTACGTCTGCGGGCACCGGCCCGGGGAGGCGTCCGGGCGGGAGTGGAACTTAATGGACGGACGCAATATCACCTGCGACACACGTTTGAAAGCTCATTATTGCGAGTTTTGTACGAACCTGAAGTTCAGGTCCTGATGGGCCATGCAAACAAGATGACGGCGAAATATGACGGCAGAGAGGACGAGGATTATCTTACCTTTGCAAACGTGTGGCGTCCGAAGATCGAGGAGGCGCTGGAGGTATAAACAGCTATCTTTTAGAACGATGGTGCTTATCTCTTTTAGGTTGTGACCTTTGTGTTTTCATTCTTTTGTGGAATGCAATTTCTTCATTAAATTTATTTATTTCTTCACAGAAATCGATAGGATCAGGGCCGTGTGGGATGCGAAAAGAGAAGAGAGTACATGGATTTTTATTTTCGTCCATATATGAAGTTAGGCAAAAATCACCAACAGAAATTATATCCATTCCAATGAGAAGTCCAAAATCATCACTTATACTACTTATTTTAGGGGCAACGGCAACACGGACTTGCTGGAAATTTACTTTCCCGGGTAGAATAATATCTACGAGGTGGATTGGGCGTTCTTCCACATTATTTATTCCCTGTATTTTTGTCCGGCTTATTGGTTTTGTCCCGAGCTTCGCACAGAAACTCTCTGAAATCATGGAGTTTGTGGCGCCTGTATCCCATATTGCCAGTGTATCAATTGGGGTTCGATCAAATTCTTTGTAAATATCAGGGACTTTCAACTGCGCTTGAGATTGTATCTCTCTCGCAAAACCTCCGACTGTTTTAACTCTTAATGCGTGATACCTTTGATCTTTATAAAAACTGTGCATTAAGCCATGACTACCCTAGAGTGGAAGCGCATTATTTGATCGCTGGATTCTGAGCACTTCTGGCAGAGAAATTCGCCAGCTTTATAATGCTTCAGTGCTTCTTTTATCGCTGTTTCTTCATTTTTAAAAAAGCCGAACACCTTTTCTCCTGCAATTACTACGTATTCATTCGGATGCTCCGCTATAAATTTCTGTTTGTTTTTCTCAAAATATTTGAATTCTTTTTCGAGCATATTTGTGCTCCTTTTTAAAAATTTAACTCAAAATACGTTATATGTCAATTATCGTCTTTTTTTGAAGAAACATTCAACCCTTGCTTTTTCGTCTCTTCACAGTTCGGGCACACTTCATCCACCCGCCACAACGGCGCGTTACATTCCGGACACCGGGCTTCCGTGCGGAGCTCGTATCGGAGGGAGTGGGGCAGGAAAAAGTCTTTTCAAAGATTGGTTCGCTATGAGCACCGAACTTGTAAATAAAGCCGCGTGATTTTTCATTCATTTGCTTTTTGCTCATCCTCTTGTTAAATTTATAAAGATAGCAAGGAGGAGAGAAAAATGAATATAACAAGTACGGCTTTTAACAAAGGAGACCCAATTCCGAGAAAATACACCTGCGACGGGCAGGATATGTCTCCGCCCCTTTCATGGTCCGGCGCGCCAAGCGGGACCAAAGCATTCGCCCTGATCGCGGACGATCCCGACGCGCCGGGCGGTACGTGGGTCCACTGGGTATTGTACAATATTCCCGCCGGAACGACCGATCTGAAAGAGGGAGTGCCCGCGTCTAAAACACTGCCTGACGGTACTGTACAGGGGATAAATGACTTCAAGAAACCGGGATACGGCGGCCCTTGTCCTCCCGGCGGTACCCATCGTTATTTTTTCAAACTGTACGCTTTAAGCGCAATTTTGGAACTTGAAACGGGTGCCACGGAGCAGGAACTCTTGCGGGCAATGGACGGAAACATACTCGGCGAAACCCGGCTGATGGGAACATACAGCAGATAGGAAGCCTTTGAAAGAAACTTTAATTATCCGCAGAATTGCACTCGCAGCTTTTGTACTGAATCTCGGCCTGGCGGTTATGAAAGCGGTCCTTGCCGGGATATCGAACAGCCTGGCGCTTACTGCAAGTGTCATCGATTCTGCCACCGACAGTTTTGCTTCACTGGCGGTCTTTATCGGAATACTTCTGTCCACGAAAAAAACAAAAAAGTTTCCCTTAGGTCTCTATAAACTAGAAAATGTTATTTCCGTCGTAATTGCGATTTTTATCTTTTTCGCGGGATATGAAATTGCCAAGGAGATCTTTTTTTCCGAGAAAACGTTACAGGAATCGATGCCGCTGACAACGGTGGTTCTCTTAGGCGCGGCAACTTTGCTTATTTTTATTTTCGGACGCCTTGCGAAACGAATGGGGAAAAAAACGGGGTCCCCGACGCTCATTGCCGAGGGAAAACACCGGTTTATTGATTTCCTCTCTTCCTCGGTGGTGCTGCTCTCCGCGCTGCTCAGTTATTTCAGCATCAATATCAGCATCGGAAACATCGGCATAGATAAGATCGCGGCGGGAATTGTGCTGGTATTCATTATCAAGGCGGGCTGGGACCTTCTTGTCGACGGGATGCGGGTCCTGCTTGATGCGTCCGTTGATCATTCAACCCTGGCGACGGTTGAAGAAATTATCCGGTCCGAACCCATGGTGGCCGGACTTACCACCCTTTTCGGGAGAAACGCGGGCAGGTTCCGCTTCATCCAGGCAACAATAGAGGTGCGGTCGGAAAATCTGCAGAAAGCGCATTATATTACCGAGGAAATAGAAAACAAAATCGATAATGCAGTTAAAAATGTCGAACGTGTTGTTATTCATTACGAACCGGTAAAGAAAGACACAATAACCGCCGCACTCCCGCTAAATGCTGATAAAAAAACAATTTCTCCCCATTTCGGGGAGGCCGGGTTGTTTTATTTTGCAACAATCAACCGGCATTCCGGCAAGGTGGTGCAGAGCGATATTCTGAAGAACCCCTTTCCGTTACATGGAAAAGGAAAGGGGCTGAAAGTTGCAGAATGGCTGGTGGAAAAAGAAGTTGACACTGTACTGGTGAAAGAAAATTTGAAAAACAGGGGACCCGGGTATGTATTTAAAAATGCCGGGATAACAATTATTATAACCGCGGAGGATTCCGTCGATAAGGCGGCGGCGGGAATAAACAATGGCAAAAAAAATAGTTGATAAAATAGGAATAAACGGAATTATTATTTTCTTTCTCATTCTGCTTATCGGGGCCGGCGCTGTAATAAAAAGCGGAATATACCAGGAATAATCACGGCAATTTCCTTACCATTACATTTAAACCCGAAAACCGCTTGAAACTGCTGCTTCATTTCTTTTCCTCGTGTAATAACTACACGGTATCCGCCGGCCGGAGCGGTTTCCCTTCGGCAGGGGTTGAAAAATGGGGTACAGCGGCTGAAAAACTTGGCTTGGAATTTGCAAGGATATAGGCGGGAGTGAAAAACGTGAAACTAACAATAAACGATAATGGGCTGCACGAGCAATTTTTAGAATGTAAACGAAAACATATCGTTATGATTACAAACCACGGCATACACCAGTGGCAGATAATTCCCGGCCTGGCCGACACCGGCGGGCAGAACGTATTTGTCAACAATATGACCGACGGCCTGGTGGAGGCGGGGGCAAAGGTAACAATCGTAAACCGCGGAGGCTACAAACATCCGGTTACCGGTAACATGAGGCGGGGCATCGATTATAAAGATTCCCGCCGGCGGATCCTCTTTATCGAAGACGGAACGGACAGCTTTGTCCGGAAGGAGGACATGAACGATTACATTCCGGAGCTAATCGATTTTTTACAGGAAGCACTGCTGGATGCGGATATCAGGATTGATCTGCTGGTAAGTCACTATTGGGACGCCGGAAAGCTGGGAGTTTTGCTCAAGGATGAACTGAAAAAAACAGGGCAGGGGCCGGACATCGAGCACGTGTGGGTTCCTCATTCCTTAGGGGCATTGAAAAAAAAGCAGGTAGACTCGAGCCGCTGGGAAGGCCTTCGGATTGATGAACGGATCGAAACGGAACAACAGATTTTACCGAAGGTGGACCAGGTAGGGTATACATCATTCGACATCCGGGAAGTGCTCCGTAATGACTACGGCTACGAACCTGAATTGTTTTTACCCCCATCGGTAGATGCCAAGCGTTTCCATCCCCGGGACATGCCGGAAGATGAGGAAATTTGGGATTTTCTCGAGAGTAAATCGAACCTCAGCGCCGAAGAAATACGGCAGAGGCACATTATTACCGAAATCAGCAGGACCGACTATACAAAGCGGAAGGACATTTTACTGAAAGCTTTCGCGAGGGTAAAAGAGGAGTTTGAAAATGTATTGCTGATTGTCGCTGTCGACCGGAACAGCAAAGAAATTGCCGGCGAACTCGACCGGATTGTGAAAAAGAACGGTATCGAAGACGATGTTATTATGGTTGGTTCCGTGTTTGATGAACTTCCCTATATTTACGCGGTAAGCTGCATATACTGTACGCCCTCCGTTATGGAAGGGTTCGGTATGTCGGTCCAGGAGGCCGCGGCCACCGGAGTGCCGGCGGTTGCCAGCGACCTTGTCCCCTATGCCCGGGAATATTTGGCAGGGGAGGACCTAAAGGAACTGCAGTGCGAGCGGTCCCGGCACCCGATCCAAAAGGGGGAGGCCGCGATAATTTGCCACGCGGACGATACCGACGCTTTTACGGAAGCTTTGCTGTTTATGCTCCGGCATCCGGACATTCGGGAGGAGATGGCCGACAGGGCATTTGATATTACGATTCCCTACTTCACATGGGAGCGCCGCATCCGGGATTTTCTAAAAGATGTTAAAATTACGGTAAACGAACACAGATAGGAGGAAATGAATGACAATAGTTGCAACAGATTTAGACCGTACTTTGTTTCCCAACGGCGGCCAGGAATACGACAATACAATGGCCGATTTTACCCGGCTGATAGAGGAGAACGGCATCACCCTTGTGTATGTAACCGGCAGGAACGAGGAGCAGGCTTTAAAGGGAATGGAGCGGTATTCTCCCCCCGAACCGAAATATTTGGTCGCGGAGGTCGGGACCCGGGTGTACAGCTTTGTCGGCGGCTCCTTTGCCGAGGATTCTTCGTACATAAAATACATCGATGAAAATACGCGGAACTGGAACAGGACCGATCTTCTGTCCAGACTGGAAAGCCTGAAGCAGCTGACACCGCAGGAAGACCATAACCAGAACAGGTTTAAAATCAGCTTTTATCTGCACGACATTTCCAACGCGGAAGCCGTAGTTGCAAAGGCGGAAGAGCTGGCGGCACTGGAAACGCCGGATGCCCATATTATCTACAGTATCGATGAAACAAAGGGCCTCGGCCTAGTGGACGTTCTGCCGAAGAAGGCAAATAAACTAGAGGCCCTGGAATTCGTTCGGCGGAAAATCGGCGCGGAAAAGGACGACATCATGTACGCGGGAGATTCGGGAAATGACCTTATCCCGCTTACGGCCGGATATAAAGCGGTGCTGGTAAAAAACGCCATCGATGAGGTCCGGCAGCATGTAAAAGATGAAGCCCGGCGCAAAGGATTTGCCGAACGTGTCTATTTTGCCGAAGGGGGACTGCAAAAGGGCGGCAGAACATACAACGGCAACTACGTTTCGGGCGTTATTGAAGGGTTGTATCACTTCGGGATTGTAGAATGATTGAAGGCAGAATCGTTTCAGTGACAAGCAGCGTCGTGGACGCTCGTTTTGAAGGAAGTGAGCTGCCGAAGCTGCACGAGATGCTTACGCTGAAACAAAATAATGAAATTCGCTTTGAGGTGGTCCAGCATCTGAAGCCCGGACTTGTGCGCTGCCTTGCCCTCACTGCCGTTCCCGGAATCAGCAGGGGGGCCGCGGTAACGGCATCGGGAAGCCCCGTCCGGGTCCCCGTGGGGGACGGCATTAAGGGAAGAATGTTTAACCTGTTCGGTAATCCCTTAGACGGAAAAGAAGAGCCGGACGCGGAGGAACATCGGAGCATTTTCCACGCACCCGTCCCTTTCTCCGAGCAGACTGCAGCCGAGGAGGTGTATGAAACCGGCATCAAAATTATCGACATTTTGTCTCCCCTGGAGAAAGGGGGGAAGGCCGGCCTCTTCGGCGGCGCCGGTGTGGGAAAAACAGTGCTCATTATGGAGCTGATCAACAATATTGCGGGATCATACGAAGGGGTCAGCGTATTCTGCGGCATCGGCGAACGCAGCCGCGAAGGAGAGGAGCTGTACCGGGAGATTCGTGATGTCGGGGTCTTAAAAAACTCAGTACTGGTCTTCGGGCAGATGAATGAACAGCCCGGCGCGCGTTTCCGCGTCGCCCATTCCGCAATGACGATGGCTGAATATTTTCGGGACGATAAAAAACAGGATGTGCTGATGCTGATGGACAACATTTTCCGTTTTGTACAGGCGGGATCGGAAATATCCGGACTGCTCGGAAGGCTCCCGTCCCGTGTGGGGTATCAGCCGACCCTCGGGTCGGAGCTTGCCGCCCTGGAAGAACGGATTAACAGTACCTCTTCCGGTTCAATTACTTCGGTGCAGGCGGTCTACGTGCCTGCCGACGACTTTACCGATCCGGCCGCCGTTCATACGTTCGGCCACCTCTCAGCGTCGGTTGTCCTTTCCAGAAACAGGGCCAGCCAGGGTCTGTATCCCGCGGTTGACCCGCTTCAGTCCAGGTCGAAAATGCTTACACCTGCAATCGTAGGAGAGCGCCATTACAGAGTTGCCGGAGAAATTCGAAAGACATTAGCGGAATATGAAGATTTAAAAGACATTATTGCCATGCTCGGAATCGAGGAACTCTCCGAGAAGGACAAAACTACCGTTTACCGGGCCCGCCGCTTAGAGCGGTTTTTAACCCAGCCGTTTCATACAACGGAACATTTTACAGGACAGAAGGGAAAGACCGTTTCTCTCGATGCGGCCCTCTTCGGCTGTGAAGAAATTCTCAAGCGGGATGTTGATACCTTCAGCGAAGATGAGCTGTACATGATCGGCGGCTTGAAGGAGAAGGTATGACTGTGGAAATTACCGAACCTGTCCGGAACTTTTCGTTCGACGATATAGACAAAGTACGTGCCGAAGGAGAGACCGGCTGGTTTACACTGCTTCAGAATCATATCGACTGTACCTCTTCCCTCGTACCGGGAATTATCGAACTTGTACGTGCCTCCGGGGGTCCGGTATACGCGGGAATCGATGAAGCGGTCCTGGTAAAGGAGGGGGAGACGGTAATGATTGCCGCCGGGAAAGCGGTGACGGCGGATAATTTTGAGGACCTCGTCGAAACCGTGGAACAGCAGTTTAAGGCGGTGGATGAGCGGGACAGGAAACTCCGTTCCGTGCTGACAAAATTGGAGACGGAGCTTTCCCGCGGACTGATGGAAGACAGCAGCGTATGAGAAAAGAGTCCTTTATCCGGCGGCTGAGAGAGGCTGATACGAAACTGCGGAAAAGACGGAAACGTTCCGACAGGGGCCCGTGGTTCGGCCTTGGGCTGTTCGGCCTAATCGGCTGGTCGGTTGCCCTTCCGACTGTCGCGGGTGTTGGAATCGGGATATTTATCGACTCCCGTTTTGAAAGCGGGTATTCATGGACGCTGATATTTTTGGCCGGCGGGTTGATTCTCGGCTGCGTTAATGCCTGGTTCTGGGTAAGCCGGGAGAGGGAAAAAATACACGAGGAGGACAATAACAATGAATGAAGCAGTACCATATATTGCGGCACTTTTCGCGGGGGCCGCGGCGGGAATTCTATTTTTCGGCGGACTGAAGCTGACACTCCGAAAAATTGCCGGCATGCAAAGGCCCGCCCTGTTTGTTCTGCTCAGTTTCTGGGGCCGGCTCCTGGTTACAACAGGAATGGCGGCAGCCGTAGGAATTTATTTCGGCGGGCAGCAGGTGCTGTTGTTCGTCGGGGCCCTTATCTGCGTAAAACTGGCTTTCGTAATAACGGAAAAGAGGAAGGTGCATGACGAATATAAACCTAACGCCTGATTCTATTATTTTTGTACAGTTCGGCTTTTTTAAGCTCAACGCCACCATTGTCTTCACCTGGGCGGTAATGGCAATTCTCGTTATCGGTTCCATTCTTCTTACCCGACGGCTTAAGACGGGGCCGAAAATACCAAAATGGCAGCATATTCTGGAAAAGCTGGTGCTTACCCTCCGGGACCAGATGAAAGAGATGATGCAGCAGAAGCCGGGAGTCTTTTTGCCGTTTCTCGGTACGTTGTTTTTATTCATATCTCTTTCCAATCTGCTGATGGTTCTGCCCTACTATGAACCGCCGACGGGCTCACTCTCGGTAACTGCCGCGTTAGCGGTCTGTGTATTCTTTGCCGTACCGTTTTTCGGAATATATAAAACCGGCGTGAAAGAATATCTCAAAAAATACATTCAGCCGTCGGTGCTGATGCTCCCGTTCAACATAATCAGCGAACTTTCCCGGACGCTTGCCTTAGCGGTACGTCTGTTTGGAAACATTATGAGCAGCAGAATGATCGGGGCGGTCCTGCTTTCAATAGCCCCCCTTTTTGTGCCGCTGATAATGGAGGGCTTAGGACTGATAATAGGCCAGATTCAGGCTTATATATTCGCGGCACTTGCCACGGTTTACATTGCTTCGGCAACGGAGACGCGTCAAAACACAAAGAAAAAAAAGGAGGCTGCGCATGGATAGCGTAACACTTATCGGAATGGTTTCAATTATAATCGGGGGAATGACGATTACCATCGGGTCCATCGCCCCGGCCCTCGGCGAGGCAAAGGCGCTAAAAAGCGCTCTTCAGGCAATTGCCCGGCAGCCGGATGAATCTAACAGTATAACCCGGACGCTCTTTATCGGTTTAGCGATGATAGAATCGACGGCAATTTACTGTTTTGTTATTTCAGTAATTATTATTTTTGTAAATCCTTTTTGGAACCATGTAATCGGAGGATAACGGGCCTATGCAGCAGTTTGATCTCTTCACCTTCATTGCAACAATCGTCAATTTTATTATTCTCGTTGTCCTGCTCCGGATTTTTCTTTACGACCGTGTTTTAGAGGCGGTGCGGAAACGCCAGGAAGAAATGAAACGACGATGGGAAGAAGCGGAGAAGGAAAAGCAGCATGCCGAAGAAGAAAAGGAACGATACGCACGGCAGACTGAGGAATTAAGCGAGAAAGAACAGACAATACTCGAAGAAAAACAGCAGGAAGCTGAAAGCCGGCGGAACGAGATGCTGGAGAACGCAAAGCAGGAACTTGAAGAGAAAAAGGAGCAGTGGCAGCGCTCGCTGGACAGGAAGGCAAAGGGCCTTACAAATGTAATCCGGGAGAACATTACAGCCGAAGTGGTGAAGCTGACAAAACTGATTATCGAAGACTTAGCGGATGCGGACTTTAAGAATAAAATTGCAGAGCTGTTTGTCCGGAAACTGCAGGACCTAGATACCGATGAAAAGGGAAAAATCCGGCAGGAATTTCAAAAAAGTAAAGGGCTTACTGTAAACAGCAGTTTTGCTTTGTCGCGGGAGCAGAAACAGAATATCCGCGGCGCATTAGGGCTGGATACAAAAGCAGCTATAGAGTTCACAAAAAAGGAAGACGGAGTATTGGGATTGGAGCTTGTGAGCGGGGACAAGGTGTATGCCTGGCATGTAGATGATTATCTTGGCCGGGTTGAACAGAGCATTCTCCAGACGGCCCGGAAAGGTATGGGATAGGCGGATGGGGAATGATATTACAGCCGAGCTTCAGCAAATTTTTTCCGGTATCGATACGGCTGTAGAGGCTGTAGAAAAGACGGGATATCAATTTATGGGAAAAGAAACAGGAACAGTAACATATGTAGGAGACGGAATTGCAAAAGTCGACGGTCTCCCGGGAATAAAAAATAACGAGCTTATTCAATTTACGGAGGACACCTTCGGTGCCGCCTTTTCCCTCGGTGAGAATGAAATATCTGTCATGCTCTTTGGAGAGGATGATGATATTCAGGCCGGGAACCGGGTGCGGCGGACGGGAGAAGTGCTCAGAGTACCCGCCGGCGAGGCGCTGTTCGGCCGGGTCGTCGACCCGCTCGGCAGACCTTTAGATGATATGGGAGCTGTTAACGCGGGTGAAACGAGGGAAATATTTCAGCCTGCACCGGCAATTATGGACAGGGCGCCGGTAGATACCCCGCTTAAGACCGGTATCAAAGCAATTGACGCCCTTATTCCAATCGGCCGGGGACAGCGGGAACTTATTTTAGGCGACAGGCAGACAGGAAAAACCGGTATCGCCGTGGACACCATCATCAACCAGGCCGATACGGATGTTATCTCAATCTACTGCGCGGTGGGGAAACGGAGTTCCGCGATTGCAAAGGTTATCGATACCATACGTTCAAAGGGAAATATGGAACGGACAATCATAGTCGCCGCGACGGAGGAGGACCCTCCCGGCATCAACTACATTGCGCCGTATACGGCCGCCGCTATGGGAGAATATTTTATGTATGACGGTGAGGACGTTCTTATTATATTTGACGACCTCACACGTCACGCCAGATCATACAGGGAATTGTCGCTTCTGCTTCGCCGGCCGCCCGCGCGGGAAGCCTACCCCGGTGACATTTTTTACATCCATTCGAGTCTGTTAGAACGGGCGACCCACCTCCTCGATTCGCACGGCGGCGGGTCGATGACGGCACTCCCGATTATTGAGACACAGGCACAGAACATATCAGCCTATATTCCCACTAACCTTATTTCAATAACCGACGGACAGATATACCTTTCTCCCGATTTGTTCCAAAAAGGTGTTTTACCGCCGGTGGATGTCGGAAAATCAGTTTCCCGGGTAGGTGGAAAGGCCCAGCTTCCGGTATTCAGGAATGTGTCCGGAAACCTCAGGCTTTCCTATGCGCAGTTTGAGGAGCTTGAAAATTTTTCCCGCTTCGGGGTCCGCCTAGACGATGAAACCCGGAGAAAACTGGAGCGGGGACGGCGGGTCCGGGAAATTCTCGGCCAAAAGCAGTATATGCCGCTGTCAGTGCCGGAACAGATTGCGCAGCTTTTCGCGGTAACAAGCGGACTGCTCGACGATGTGGCGATTGACGACATGAAAAACGCAAAGGAAAAACTGAACACGGCTGCCCGGAATAAGCTGACAGGGCTTGCCGACAAAATGATACGGGGAAAAGAGCTGACGGAAGATGACCGGGAAGAGCTGAAACATACACTCAGCAGGGTGCTGAAGGAGGATGACGCCTGATGCCCCAGCTGAAAGTACTGGAAAAGAAAATTAAAACCGTCGGGGAAATCGAGTCGGTGGTCAGTACCATGAAGACCCTTGCGGCGGTCAACATTAACAATTATCAAAACGCGGCGGAGTCGGCGAAGCTCTACCTTCATACAATTGAGAAAGGCCTGCAGGTGACCCTGCGGGAATTGAAGCCGGCCGCCGGCAATTTTCAAACTGCCGTCCCCGGCGCCGGCCGGCTTTTCCTTGTCCTCGGCTCAGAGCAGGGTATGTGCGGAAATTTTAACCAGGCCGTCCTCTCCCGCCTGCAAAGCGAAACAAAAAATGGAAAAGCAGAAGACAGCGCCTCTTTTCTCATGTCCGTTGGAAGCAAAATGAATGTCCTAGCCGGAGGCAGCAGGCTGCCGGTCCTCAAAGAATACGCCCTCTCAACCTCAATGGCACACCTAGACGACCTCATAGCAGATATTCAAATCGATGCCTACCGGTACATGCGGGAAAAGGGAATAGAATCTGTGAAGATAGTATACAATCGCCTCGAGGAGGGGGAACAACTGTTTTCCACGGAAGTATCCAGCCTGTATCCGGTTACCGCGGAACAATTACAGAACCTGCGGGACCGGCCCTGGGATTCAAACCGAATTCCAAGGACCCTTATGAACAGGCGGGCCATGTTTAGAAAACTGCTCGACCACTACTTCAGCGGTACGTTATATATGACAATTATCAATTCCCTCGCCGGTGAAAACGCGGCGCGCCTCGCTTCAATGCAGGCGGCTGAACGAAACATCCGGGAGAAAAAAGATCTCCTTTACACCCAGTACAATAAAGTCCGGCAGCAGTCGATTACATCAGAACTTCTCGATATTATCGGCGGGTTTGAGGTCTTATCATGAATATATCGTACTGTTTAATCTTGGTATGGAATTTGCATGGTTATTGATATGTTCCGGAGTTTAGTAAAAATATGTAACAGCGGCGAAGAAATCAACGCCAAAGAAACGTTTGGAGATAAAATGATCGATGTACGGCAGCTGTTAGGCTTTTCAATCGTCACTCCGAAGGGAATAATCGGCGAGGTTGCTGATTTCGCCGTTGAAGAACCGTCACAGAAAGCGGTTTTTATCATTGTAAATACGAATGAAATGTTTTCTGAACATAATTTACTCGTCGGAACCGAGTATATCGAGTATGTAGATTTTGAAAAACAATATCTGCATTTAACAAAAACCATAGATGAAATCCGCACGTGAAAATGGGTATTCCCTTCACACGAAAGCGGATGGATAAGGAG
>CAYTSI010000050.1:20698-22526 GCA_964440465.1 uncultured Spirochaetales bacterium | reverse complement strand
AAATGCTTACAAAAACAGACAGCGGCCCGCCCTCTTCGGCGGCCCCGGCCGGACCTGTTTCCTGCTTCCCCCCGGCAAAAACGGTCCAACTAATAAAAAAGTATCTTCCTCTTCGACATGGACAACTCCTCGATTAATGTCATTGTTACAACCAAAAGTAATACTTAGTATTACTTTTGTCAAGAGATATGTTTGTACGTCCATTGGAATTATTTCACTTGCTTTTTACAATCTCCATTAATACATTTAACGCTAAGGAGCAGAGAAATGAGTACATACAAACAACAGGCGGACGCGGTCGTCGATTTTATCGAAACACTATCGAAAGAGCATCCGGGAATTGCCGAAGGTTTCGGGAAACTCCATTCGAGCAGCAGTAAGGACGGAGCGTTAAGCGGCAAGAACAAAGAGTTAACGGCCCTCGGCATTGCCATTTCAATCCGATGCGAAGGATGCATAGCGTTTCACACTTCCGCCGCTCTCAAAGCAGGCGCGACAAAAGAAGAAATTGTAGAAACAATTGGCGTCGCGGTCTGCATGGGGGGCGGTCCTTCCGTCGTATACGGAAAAAAAGCCTATGAGGCAATGGAAGAATTCAGCTGAGAGTCCCATTAAGCGCGTTCGGTTTTCCCATCTCTTTTCGGGGCTTCCCCCGGGCTGCCGCCCGGGGTCGTGCTGTCCGGGGGTCCCGTCCGGCGTTACCGCCGGACCGCCCGCGGCGCCCCTCCCATCACTAAGCTTGACCGCCGCTCCTTATAGGTCCGGTTCCCACGTCCAAACCGGCAGACCGGCCACATCTAGGATAGTTGCCTCAAAAGCGTCAAATCCCCAGCGGGAAAAATAGGGGACCAGGTTGCGTCCGGTAGAGTGGGAATAGAAACGGACCCACAGGTCCATCTTTTCTTCATCCGAAGAAGGCGGTTCCGGCAGGTCCCTGAAAAGGGCAAGTGTTTCCCGCATCGGTTCCCATCCGAACTCCTCAATCAAATAGATAAACAGATAGAGCCCGGTAAAATACCCCTTAGATGAGGTACTGCCGAAACTCCGCGGATCGGGATTATCCAAGTATTCCCGCAGATAGGGCAGTCCGGCCCGGCGGGGCATCTCGTGGGCCGCCGGAGAAATACCGTAGGCCTGCAGGTTCGCGTACATGGTAAAGATGTTTACCGTAACCTCTCCCATATAGGAAGGGGTGTAGTCCCGTTTCTGCCAATTATGGCCGAACTCGTGGAAAAACCCCCACATTTTGTACGCCGTTTCATCATCACATCCTTCAAGGGCCCCCCGCAGGACCGTTTCCGACCTGTCCAAATGGGCCATCACCGGATAGCCGTTGTGCATGTATCCAGATGAAAGCTGCACGTCAAAGGCGATCCGTTCCCGGTAGTCCCGTATCTCTTCCCCCGCCAGCCATGCATATTCCTCCAATCGTTTGTCCCAGAAATCGCAGACCTGGCGGGGGTCCGCCTTCCGCAGGGCATCCACGGTTGTAGTAATAATCAGGCGGTCGGAGATAATTTCTCCCCAGGGGGCCCGGCTCTCTTTTAGCATCCGGTCCCATTCGGCCGTTCCGGTAATGCCCTTCCGGTATACCGGGTAATTCACGGCACCCGCGACACTGAGAACAATTTCCCGGGATTCTCCGCCCAGCCGTTCCGCGTACATCGGACCGCCGAAGGGGTCGGTAAAAACCGCCCGCCCCGCTTCAAAGGTACGGACGGAGGTAATCACCGGCCAGCGCTGCCACTCGGAGCGCCGGGAAGTAAAGAGATTGTCCTTGTGAATGCCCACCCGGAGGCGGACCGCCGCGTCGGAAGGCGTCACCCGG
>CAYTSI010000050.1:0-20598 GCA_964440465.1 uncultured Spirochaetales bacterium | reverse complement strand
GTCCTTGTGAATGCCCACCCGGAGGCGGACCGCCGCGTCGGAAGGCGTCACCCGGCCGGGCTGTTGAAGAAAATCCAGCAGATCCCGCCGCTCTGCCGGGGAAAAGGTCAAACGAAGCGCCCGTCGGGCAACATCGCTCTGTGAAAACCGCCGAATCATGGTCAGGGTTTCTTCCAAACCCAGGCTTTTTTCCCCTTCTATCAGGTCAAGGATGTTCTTCACCTGAAGAGCAAAGTGTCCATCTCCGTCAGCCGCGGGCCGCCCCTCCTTTCCGCCGTAGACACCGGTCCAGAGAGCACCGTAGGGCGCGAGCAGGCGGTTCCCGGAATACTCCTCGGCCAGAGCTGCCCCCCTCTTTCCCGCCCCGTAGGAATTGAAGACCCAGCCAAGCCCGAAGCCGATACAGGAGCCGCCCGCGGCAAGAAAATCCTCCATCCGTTCTATTTCTTCCGGCAGAAGCACTCCGGAACCTAAGTTGCTGAAGTTGATCACCACCGTCTTGTAAGAATCAAGCGGTTCCGGCAGCCGCGTGACCCCTTCGACTGTATATCCCCAGGAACGGACCTGTTCGGCAAAATCTCCGGTATCCATAAACAGGATGGGAGTTTCCCGGTCGCCTTCGCTCACGACTTCCATGACGTTTTGCATGAATACAAGATTGTCCCCCCGCCCTAGGGTTTCCGGCTTCCGCAGGGAGTCGTGGGAAAGCCACACGATACGCCGGCCGCCGAAATGATAATACGCCGCGAGGGTATGTCCTCTGCTTCCGGTAATGAGAGGCACGGTATGCCCGCCGTACACCAGCAGCGGCCCCGGGGTACCGTCTATTTCCACCCGGGACACTCCCCGCAAAAGTCGCCGGTACGCACCCTCATCAAAAGCCGGGACCGTCATTGCAATTTTTCTTACAACAATGTATACTTACAGTAAGGAGTAAGGAAGGCAGTAATGGTTACTTCAAAAATTACATCGAAAGGTCAGGTAACGGTCCCCCAAAAGATACGGGAAAAACTCGGTATTGCGCCCGGCCCTCGTTCTTTCTAATACCCCGGACGGTGATTGCGATATGTATCTTATTTGTGCAATGATTACCAGCGCAAAGAGAAGTCATTGGACAAGCGACGTCATTCTACTAGACTGGGAAGCTGCCGGATTACAGGCGGAATCAATACTCCGCTGGAAAGTGTTTACGATTGAGGCCGCGCTGGTTACCGGTAAACGGGGCATTGAATCTGTACAAAGCAGTCTTGCCAAAATACTTCCGTCCTTCCGCCGGTAATTCGGATTGGAAAACGGACCCTCTTTAAGTATCAACCGCCGGCGGCATTCCTCCGGTTACCAAGCTTGACGCACCGCTTAGCGTAAACTACAGTGCAGCTATGAAGAAATTACATCGTTTACCGGCAGGCGGGAGGCCGATCAGCCTGGACAGGAACAAACAGCGTCAGAACCGGCTTATTCTTTTTTTCGGCTGTACCTTTCTTTTGTCCTGGATTATCTGGTTTCCCGGGCTCCTGCACGCGCGGGGTGTCATTGAACTGGAACGCGCCGGACAGACCCTGGTGCAGATCGGCGCGTATGCTCCGACTGTTGCCGCGCTTCTTCTCGTCCGGATAATTGCCGGACGCAAGAGGACAGGGGCGGTCAAGGACCTGCTGCGCCGCGCGGTGGAAATGAACTTCAGCTGGAAGTGGTACCTATTTGCGGTCCTTCTTGCCCCGGTGCTGATGGGGACAGCTTATATTTGTACCCGCGTTGCAACCGGCTTTACACCCGGCCTTGAAATTTTCCGCAAACCCTACCTCGTGTTCATTTTCCTTCCGTATATCCTCTTTCTCGGCGGGCCCTTAGGCGAAGAGCTCGGATGGCGCGGCTACGCCCTTCCCCGCCTGCTCCGGCGTTTCCGGCCGATTTCCGCGTCCCTTATTTTAGGCGGTATTTGGGCGGTGTGGCACCTGCCGCAGTTTTTCATGGAGGGGACGGTGCAAAGCCTTATCCCCTTTTACGGTTACGCGATCGTTACCGTATTCAATTCGATTTTCATTACCGTCCTCTTTCTGCAAACCGGGGGAAGCGTATTCGCGGCAATCCTGTACCATCTCTTTTCAAACTTCTCCTACAGCCTGTTTCCGGTCTTTCAAACACAAAGCGGACAGATCTGGATCCTGATCGTGTTTACCGCCGCGGCGGCGGGAATTATCACGGGTTTCCGGAACCTTCTCTTTTCGAAGAATCGGCGAGACACTATAGCTTATTTTACGGAACTTCGATAGTATCACCGGGGAAAAGAGAATTACCGTAAGGAGTAATGTACGTTGGGAATAGAGGACCACATCAGCACAATGGGTGCTTTTTTAATCGCTGTTTTTCTCGAGGCATCGCCTTTTCTCTTTCTCGGCGCCCTGATTTCAAGTATCATTGAGGTGTTTGTCCCGGATGATTTTTTCCTGAAACTGACAAAAAAATCGTCCTTTCTCGGCGCGTTAGTAGGAATGTTCGGAGGGCTCGTGCTGCCGATCTGCGAATGCGGTGTTGTTCCGGTAACCAGAAAAATGATGATAAAAGGAATGCCGCCGCGGATAGCGATTACCTATATGCTTGCCGCTCCGGTAATTAATCCAATTGTCATCGCCGCTACGTGGTTTGCCTTTCGAGGCCGGCCGATCATGGTTTTCCTGCGGGTTGGCATCGTTGGAATTATCGCTCTCTGCACCGGCTATTTCGTTGGGAAAGATAACAACGGTGTAGTAAAGGAGGAATGCTGTTCGGAAAACCATTCTCATGACACGCACGGGCACCTGACCGGCAGAAGCAGGATTTCGCGTATCCTCACCCATACAGCTGAAGAATTTTTCGAGATAGGAAGCTTTTTCCTCCTTGGAGCGTTTATGGCCGCCGCGGCAAAAACCTTTTTACCCCAAGGCGTTCTCCTTTTCTTTAGTAAAAACATCCTCATATCGATTATAGCGATGATGTTTCTAGCCGTCCTTTTAAGTGTCTGTTCGGAAGCTGACTCTTTCGTGGCAAACTCGTTCGTGTTCTTCCCCCTGTCCTCTCAACTTGCGTTCATTACCATCGGGCCGATGGTAGACATCAAGCTCATTCTTATGTACCGGGCCGCTTTTACAAAGAAGACATACAGAATTATCATCATCTTTCCCATTCTACTCACTTTCACTCTTACCCTTCTTAGTACATTTATTCTAGGGGTTTAATGATGAGGTTATTAGCCGTATTACGTTCCGTCCTTTTATTCATCATCACTAGCTTCATGATGGTTGTCCTCATACGAAGCGATTATTGGTTGTTTCTGCATCCGAAATTGAGGTTCTTCTCCCTGTCAGCAGCCGCGGCGATCATGATAACAGCCGCGGTGTCCCTCGTTTTGTCGGAAACGCGGCCGAAAAGATGGCATTTTATCGTGTTCAGCCTGTTTATCGGAATGTCCTTAATAGGATTCACCGGCAAGGCAGGGTACGAGAGAACCGAACAGGAGCAGGAAAGCATAGCTACCCGTTTCACGTACCAAGATAACGAATACGTTCCGCTCAATTTAGGAGAGCTCTATCTCATGGCAAAGTTCGACGAACAAATACTGCGGGAATCGAAATTTGCCGTCCGTGGAATCGTCAGGCGGCAACAAAAATTCGATGCAAAAAACCAGATCCTCCTCGCCCGTATCGCCGTCACCTGCTGCTTAGCGGACGCGGCTGTTGTCGTTTATCGGGTTGCCGTTCCGGATCCCGAGATGTTTACGGATGGACAGTGGCTCCTTGCCCTTGGAAGCGTTCGAAAAGATGTTCTACGTGAGAGTGAAATGCCCGAAGAAATAATTATAAACGAAATACGCTACTTTACCATTGAACCCGATTACATCTTCGCAGCTGATACCGTTAAGGAAGCAAACCCGCCTGAGTTTGCGTACATGTTTAGCTTTAAAACCGAAGAACCCTTCGCGTTTTAATTAACAAGCCAGGGTAATTTTCGGCCCAGCTCCGCGTTGCCGCCGCTGATGATGATGCCGACTTTTTTACCGCGGAACCGCTCCGGCTCGCGCAGCACCGCGGCAACGGGTACGGCACTCGACGGCTCGATAACAATTTTCATCCGCTCCCAAATCCACTTCATAGCGGCGATAATCTCCTCCTCTTCCACACAAACAATGGCGGTAACGTACTTTTTAATAATCGGAAAGTTGACGTCCCCTAAACAGGTTTTCAGTCCGTCGGCAACGGTCGGTTTGTTCGTCGGCGGCTGGATTTGCCCCGTCCGCAGGGAGCGGCAGGCATCGTCTACCGCGAAAGGCTCCCCGGCATACACCTCGATTGCAGGCTTCAGCTGCTTCGCCGCGAGGGCGGTCCCGGCAAGGAGCCCGCCGCCCCCGACCGGGGTAATAAGCACGTCGAGCTCGGGTATTTCATCGAGAAACTCGATAGCGGCGGTACTGTTTCCTTCTATAACTTCCTGCTGATTGGAAGGGTGCAGCGGCACGGCATCGGAAGCGGCAATAAACTCATCGAGCGCCGCTTTCCGCGATTCCTGCCCGGGAGCACACTCAATAATACGCCCTCCGTAGTCCCGAACAGCATCTTTTTTTACCCGCGGAGCATCTTCCGGCATAATCAAGGTGGCCGGAACGCCGAGCAGCCGTCCGGCAAGTGCTACGGCCTGGGCAAAGTTTCCCGAAGAATGGGCCGCGATACCCCGGGCGCGCTCCCTTTCGGTAAGGCTTAAGACGGCATTGACCGCCCCGCGCATTTTGAACGCGCCCATTTTTTGAAAATTTTCACATTTAAAAAATACTTCCGCGCCGGTACGCCCGTTAAAACTGGAAGAGGTCAGCACCGGAGTACGGCGGATATAATCCCCCATTTTTTTGTGGAGCTTTCGAAGCGTCTGTAAATCGGTAAACCCGGCCATCCCGTGTATGATACAGCAAAACTTAGGCCCCGGCAAGACGGCGGGAGTACCGGTTCTACTGAATGAATGTGCTGAATTCCCTTTGCAAATACCGTTTTCGTGTTAATATAACCAGTATTTACAAAAATCCTATTTAGTAAGGGGTATAGTTATGAAAATCGGCACAGTTAGGGAAATCAAGACCCACGAATACCGGGTGGGACTGACACCTTCCTGCGTGGCGGCATACACGTCCCACGGACACACGGTCTATATTGAAGAGGGCGCGGGAAGCAGCACCGGTTTTGAAGACGCGGATTACGAGAAAGCCGGCGGGCAAATACTCCCCTCCGCGGAGGAAGTATTTGCCGCAAGCGATATGATCGTCAAAGTAAAGGAACCCCAGCCGTCGGAGTACGCTCTTTTTAAAGAAGGACAGGTCCTCTACACCTATCTCCACCTCGCCGCTTCCGAGGAACTGACCCGGGCCCTGATGAAGCGTAAAATAAAAGGAGTAGCGTACGAAACCATCGAGCTCGACGACGGGCGGCTCCCCTGCCTCCAGCCGATGAGCGAAATTGCCGGGCGCCTGAGCGTACAGGAAGGCGCGAAATACCTGGAAAAAACCTTCGGCGGCCGCGGCGTACTCTTAGGGGGCGTTCCGGGCGTGCGGAGGGGACGGGTCGCCATCATCGGCGGCGGTGTCGTCGGCACCAACGCGTGTAAAATCGCCGTGGGAATCGGCGCGGATGTTACCATCTTAGACATCAACCATAAACGCCTTGCCTACTTAGACGATATTTTCTCCACCCAGGTTACCACCCTCTACAGCACCGAATCCAATATCGAATCGGTACTGAAAGAGAGCGACCTCATTATCGGAGCGGTCCTGCTGCCCGGGGCGAAGGCGCCGAACCTGGTAAAGCGGGAACAGCTGAAACTAATGAAAAAAGGGGCGGTTATTGTAGACGTAGCAGTGGACCAGGGAGGCTGCGTTGAAACCACCCGGCCGACGACCCACGACGATCCGGTATTCGTTGTCGATGATGTGGTCCACTACTGCGTTGCCAATATGCCGGGGGCGGTGGCACTCTCATCCACACAGGCCCTTACCAGCACCACCCTCCCCTACGGACTGATGATAGCCGACAGCGGACTCGAAAAGGCCGCCCTGCAGACTGAACCGCTGAAAAAAGGGATCAACATTTACGAAGGGCACTGCACCTACGACCACGTAGCATCAACCTTCGGCATCGATTATACCCCCGCGGAGGAACTCTTTGGATAATTCGTACCAGCCGGATAACGTTATGCGATAACACCCTTGAGTTCCCCCGCGGCTGACCGCGGATTGCCCTGGCAGACCCAGAGGCCTAAGTGCTCGAAGCCGCCGGTCTCCTGTGTGTAGGGTAAAATCTCCAAATAGAGTCCGGACCCCGGCCCGTTATGGACGGTAATGTTGTACGCGGTCAGTTTCCCGATGCGCGGCATCAATTCCATAACGGCCGCGCTTGCATCATGAAGGGCGTCCGCTGCCGCGTCCATTTCTTCATCGTTTAATTCGAAAAGGTGCTGTTTTTTCGTGTCCCTTATCACGAACATCATATTGTAGGGGCGTTTCATAAACCAGGGGACGAGCAGCACTCCCTCACCGTAGTCTTTTACCGTCAACTCTGCCGGGTTTTCCCGGAGCAGTGTGTCTGTAAACATCTCGCCCCGGTGCTCGAGATAATCCTCATCCAGTTTCAGCCGCTCCGGCATTACATTGCTCAGACCGATCTGCTGGTGCCCGTGCACAAGAGACCCGCCGACAGGAGAACCGTAGTTTTTAATAATCGATACGTACCGCCCCGTCGGGGCCCCTCCGGCCGGCGACAGCAGTTTTTCTTCCAGCAGCGACAGCCGTTTCAGGACAACCCGCCTGTCCTCTAACGGCATATTGTACCAGTCCCTGTCGTGAAAACTCGAAGTCCACTGCAGCAGGTGCACCCCCCACGGAAGCGAGCCCGCGGCGTGGAATTGCTCCGGCGCCTCCTCAAACCGGCCGGTCTCATACCGGTTTGAAGGATAGAGGACGGGAAAAAGGTTTTTATTGATAAACGTATACCCCTCGCTCAGTTCTGCAATATCGATAATACCGGTTGTCTTGCCCTCGCACACCGGACAGGTCTTCCCTTCATCTTCGGCGCGGACTTCCCGCGGGTTGTCGTGCGGCCGCTTCGCCCGTGCCGAATTGTAAAGAATTACCGCGCCGTCCCTCGGATCAATCTGATACATTTCATCGGGAACAAAATCTGTAAGCTGTTCCTCCCCGCGGATGAGCTCGAAAATTTCATCCGCCGCCAGCCCTTCCAGTTTTTCCCGCTCGGTGAGCTTGTTTATATGTGCTTTAGTAATGTGCTGTCTATTTTCCGTTTGCATGTATACCGCCTTTGTTAAAAATCAATGGCCCGGAGAAAGCGCTGGGTCATCTCCTCCCAGGTAAAATAGGGAACCGTGATGTGGTATGCCACCTGCCCGCTTTTTTTCCGCAGTGTCTCATCATCGAAATAGAGTTTCAGCGCCTGGGCAAATCCGTCTACTTCGTCCGCCGGGACCACGATGGCGCCTTCCCCGACACTTAAAACACTGCCGCCGCGGCAGGGCACCTTTTCGACCTCCGTCCCCAGCAGGTATTCGTTAACGAAAGGGATAAGATTACTGCCCACTACCGGCACCCTTGTAGCGGCCGCCTCCTGTACGGCCATGCCGAAGCCCTCCATAACCGAAGGGGAACAGTAGATATCGGTCACCGAATAGAGATAAGGAAGCCGTTCCCATTCGTTCCCGATGGCGGCAATGTGAGACCGGCATCCTGTTTCATCCATTAGCTTTTCCAGCTCGTCAGCAAGCTCCTCTTCGGATTTATCCATTGCAACAACGAGGAGCGTGTCGGGATACGATTCCCGAAGTTTCGCGAATGCCTTTATGAGAACATCCTTCCGTTTCGTCCGGTCGGTCCTGCTGATTTCCGAAATAATCCGGCACTTGCGCACATCATCCAGCGGAAGGCCCGTGGCGGAATGTAAAAAATTCCAGATGTCATGGTCCTGGTGTATCTCCCGGCGGTAAAACCGCTCCGGATTGATACACGGCGGCAGAAACAGCGGATCTTCGTAGCCGTAATCCTCCTTCAAGGCCTCCCGGATGAGGGCGGAAGTGGCCCCGACACCGTCCAAATGTCCGGTGAAGGTTTTCTCCGTCTCTATCCGCTCGGGCAGGCGCAGCTTTTCCCACGTCTCGGGTTTCATGTTGTTCATTTTCACCGTACCGAGGGAATGGGGCACCCATACGTGGGTTATCCGCTTTTCCCGTTTCTGATTGTAGAGAATGCCCAGCATTGCCGAGTCCCAGTAATGTGAAAGAATTACATCAACGGGAATACCTTCATTGTCAAGAAAAGTATAGAGAAAGTCGGCAAGCCGCGGGACATGTTCTTTCATGTCTTCCTTCCGGACAAACTGTTTTGTATCGTCTTCGATATAGAGTATCCGCTGGTTCTTGTCTTTATAGCGGACGCCGGTATGCATCTCCTTTGTAACAGGATGCTCATAACCGCCCCGGTTGACAATGGTTATTTTATAGCCAATGTCGGCAAGCACCTCGGTAAACTGATTGACAAACACGTTCTGTCCGCCCGTATCGGGAAGACCCGGGATAAACTCCCACTTATGCATTCCGTGGTTTGTTATCATTAAAATATGCTTCTTGTCGGATGACAAAAAATGGTGACGTATGTTTTTTTCTTCCGTCATAAAAATTATTCCCCCTCTCTAGTAAAGATACTAAATTATTTCCAAACGTAAAGTCGGCGGCATAATCGGAGCTTTAGTAAAACAGCTTCATCGTGTAAAATGGTAACCGGAACAGTACGCGGATGAATTAGATGAATTAATAGAACTTGAAGATGCCTACGGGGCCCGGAATTACAAACCCCTCGACGTGGTCCTGACACGCGGGAAGGGGATTTGGGTGTGGGACGTTACCGGGAAGCGCTACATGGACTGCCTCTCGGCCTACTCGGCGGTCAAACTGCGGCCGCATCCCTAAAAAACCAATAAGGAGACGGCCCCGGCAATAATGCCGTACGCCAGCATCGGAACAACTGTCTTTTTCAAAATTGTTCCTTCCGCCTTTGTAAGCCCTAACACCGAACAAACCGCCACGATGTTGTTGATACACACCATGTTGCCCATCGCGCCGCCCACCGACTGGGCCGCAAGCACCGTTGTCCGGTCCAATCCGAGATTGAGGGCGATGGAATCCTGAATCGGGCCGAATGTCAGGTTCGAAACGGTATTCGATCCGGCAAAAAAGGCCCCCAGGGCGCCTAAGTACGGGGCAAAGAATTCCCATCCCCAGCCGAGCCCCTTCGCCAGAGCGCCGCCGATAATCATTGCCGGAGACCCTTCTCCCCCGAGCATAATTAAATTGACAAACACCAGGGCCCCTAACAGTGCCTTGAAAGGGCCCTCCATCCGTTCGGCCGTCTCACGGACCGTTTCCCGTATCCGGGCCCTATTCGATTTAAACAGAAAAAACGTAATAAAAGCTATTAGAATAAACGGGACAATTCCGGGAACGTAGAGGGTGCTGTAGTCCCATGCCGCGGGTGTTCCGAGAATATTTTTAAGCTTTAGAACAAGCGCCGGAGAAACGGAAAACGTCCCGAGCGTCCCCAGCCGGAGCGTCCACTCGGGTGCCGCCAACGTAATAAGCCGTTTCAGCCCCAGTGCCGGCACCCTGGTAATAATTAAAATAAGCAGTGTCCCCCAGAGCGGAAAGAGCGCCTTTACCAGCACCTTGAAAGCGTAGCGCCGCGGTCCGGCCGCCGTACCGTTTACGTGTATGTGGACCGCAGTGCCGCTAGAATCCGCCGCCGATTTTTCGAGTCCCCATCCGCGCTTTGCAGCGACAATGCTTATCAGAAATCCGACAAAACCGCCGAACAGCGCGGGAAACTCGTAATTAACAAACGCCGCCGCCACATACGGCACGACGCAGGCGGCAACGGAGATGTAGATAAAGCCCAGATTTTTCCGGACCTGTTTGAAGTCTAAAATAAAGAGCAGACCGATTACCGGAATAACAAATGCCGCGATCCCGTGAATAACAGCTGTTTTAAATCCTATTTCCAGAATGTCGGCGGAGGAAAGACCGGCAATCCCCGAAAAGCCGAACCACGTCGGGGTCCCGACGGCACCGAAAGAGACGGGCACGCTGTTCATAATAAGGGTAAACAGCGCCGCGTTTAAGGGGTTAAAACCGAGGCCGGCCAGGATGGGCGCCGCGAGAGCAGCCGGGGTGCCGAACCCGCTTGCCCCTTCGATAAGAAAGGCAAATGCCCAGCCGATAATCATCAGCTGCGCGGCCTTGTTTGAAGAAACGCCGTTCAGCCATCCCCGGATTACTTCAAGCGCGCCTGTTTTCTCCATCGCCTTGAACAGGAAAATGGCACCGGCAATAATGGTTACCGGAGTAAGGGCCGTCAGCACGCCGTCAATGACCGCCGCGTTCACCTGAAGCGGGTCCTGCCGCAGAAATATTAAACTGAAAATATACGTAAGCAGCGCCGTCACGGGAAGGGCCGCTTTCGACGGCACACTTCTTTTTTTCGTCATTAAAAAGATGAGGAGTATGATCGGCAGTACGGATACAATAAGCTTCATGGTTTAGTCCCCCTTTTATTCAACACCCGATTCCGGCGCGGCCCGCTGCTCTCCGCCGGACAGCATAACAGGGATTACACCGCACAGATACTTTCCCAGTTTCCGGTGCTCCGCCGCTTCGAGGTGCACCCCGTCTTCACTGCCGGCATGAATGAGACTGCCCGTTTCGAGGACCTCGACGACGGGGCATTCCTTCCCGGTGCCGCGGGACTCCGCGATTTTCCGGTACTCCTCATAAAATGATTCCGCTTTGATGACCTGCAGCCGGTAGGTTCCGGAAAGCTCCTCCGGAATATTCAGCGGCGGCGGTGGAATTAGAAGAACAGGGGAGCTTGTTCTCGATCGAATCAGCCCGACGGCATATCCGATGTTCCGGGCGATTTCTTCGGTCCCGATATCATCCCGCTGAAACAGATCGTTGATTCCCAGATACAAGATGATAAGAGAAAGACTCTCCGGCGGATGGGTCCGGAGGACCCGTTCAAGATAGTCCAGTCCGTTTAAAGGATTTCCCGGCGGAGCAAAGGCCCCGATGGTTCTCCCGTTCAGGCCCTCTTCAATTACCGAATAATCCGCGCCGAGACATTCAGCCATTACCGCGGGCCAGCGAGTATCCGGGCCGAACCTTAGTCCTCCGAAGGGGCTGTAACCCCAAGTGTTTGAATCACCGTAACAGAGTATTTTCACTGCCGAAGCTCCGGTCCCTCATTATGTAAATACAGCAGGGCAAGGGCAATATTCTGCGCCCAGGGCATTACTTTTATCCCGCCGTTTAACAGCTCTTCTTCTACATCACGCTGTTCAAACAGGGCAATTTCCTGCTTTTCAAGATCGTCCGCGTCCGGCCCGCGCACTTTTTCAGCATCTAAGGCCAGAAACATGTGTCCCGTACCGCAGCCCCGGTTCGAATCCGCCCGGTATGCTCCTAAGGGAATCCACCGCGCCGCCTGATAACCGAGTTCCTCCATTGTCTCCCGCTGTACCGCCTCGAGGGGATCTTCCCCCTCCTCCATAAAACCGCCTACCGGTGCGAGTGAATCGCCGTCGATGCCGTACTTCGACTGCCGAAGCATTATAAATTGTCCCGCCCTGTCAACAACAACGGCGTTTACAAAGTCGGGAGTTACAATCCAGGTCCAGTCGTCAATAATACGGCCGTCGGGAAGCTCAATAGTATGATACTCAACGGTACAGAACTTCCCGTTTTTTAAGACCGTCCGTTTTGATGTTACCTTCCAGTCGCTGTCCACAATACCTCCTGATACGCTGCTATCCTATTCCTTCCCCCCTCCCCGGGTCAATAACATAACTATTTGCCGAATATAGCAGCAATGAGTATATTGTCGTAGTGTGGATGGTGGAAGAAAACAAACAATATATTTATGTTATCGACGCCGAAACGTACTGCCGCATGTCCGGATATACCGAAGAAGAATTACACCGGATGCGTGTGCAGGACGTCGAAGCAGCCGAAAAAGGGGACCGGGCAAAACGAGGTTCCTCTCACGGATGAGCCACGAACTGCGCACACCATTGAACGCCATTATCGGTTTTTCCCAGCTGTTTGAAATTGACGGCAATGAAGAAACGGCTGAAGGAACTCAACGATCCGCTTCTGCCCCCGGTCCTGGTGCTGACCGCCCAGAAGGGGAGGGATTTTCTTCTGGAAGCACTGAAAAAAGGGGCCCGTGATTACCTGACAAAACCTTTCGACATAACCGAGCTGGCTGCCCGGGTACGGAACATGCTGGAAGTCCATAACGCCCATAAAATTGTCCACGAACAGAAAGACACCTTGGATGAAATGGTGCACGAGCGGACGAACGAACTTTTGCAGACCCGTCTGCAGGTAGTACAAAAACTCGGCCGGGCCGCGGAATACCGGGACAACGAGACAGGGCAGCATATTATGCGGGTAAGCCATATGGCTGTCCTCCTTGCCGCTAATTTATCAGGAAGTTCTTCCTGGAATGAATCGGACTGTGAAACGCTTCTTCACGCGACACCCATGCACGATATTGGAAAAATCGGGATTCCCGACAGTATCCTTCTCAAGCCGGGAAAGCTGGGTCCCGAGGAATGGACGATCATGAAAACACACACAACCATCGGCGCTCACATTTTAGACGGGGACGATTCGGACCTGCTCCGTCTGGGAAAAGAAATTGCCCTCGACATCCCGGAGATTCGGCAAATCCAAAGTGATTATTTAGAAAGCTGAGAGGCTTTCGGAAGCGTTACCGTAAAGGTGCTGCCTTCGCCGGGGGCGCTCAGCACGGATATGGTACCGTTGTTACGTTCGATAAACTCTTTGCAAAGAACAAGGCCGAGACCGGTACCCTCCTCACCGTTTGTCCCCGGGGCCGTCAAGCTAAAATCTGCTTCTTGTACAACCCGACGGCCTGATTTATACTTCTCTTTCAGGAGGAGCGGAATGAATAAATATTCAGTTATTTTAGGAAACCTCGGCAACACCTGTGACCGGTTTCTCTCGAGCGGGTATAAAGACCAGCCTGCAAAAGAAAAAATGTTAGAGCAGGCGGCGTCCATCGGCCATGTTTCCGGTATCGAGCTGGTGGGAAGCTGGGACATTACCGAAAGTAATGTTTCCGAAATAAAAAAGCTCCTCGGGCAAACAGGCATGGAGTGCGGCAGCATTATTCCCGACCATTTCGCCCAAAAGCGCTGGGGAAACGGCGCCTTTACCTCCCGCGATACCGGAACAAGAAAAGCGGCAGTTGCCGCAACGAAAGAGATGATCGACGCCGCGGTTGAAATCGGCTGCACGCTTATCAATATATGGAACGGGCAGGACGGCTACGACTATCCCTTTCAGGGTAATTTCGACGAAGCCCACGCGTGGCTTCTGGAGGCAGTTACCGAGCTTGCCGACTACAATCCGGACATCCGGATTGCCCTTGAATATAAACCGCAGGAACCCCGTAACCACAGTTTTTTCGCGTCCGCCGCAAACACACTCCTGTTTGCTCTGGAAACAAAGCGGGACAATGTGGGTGTTACCATCGACACGGGACACGCGATGATGGGAGGAGAGAACATGGCGGAAAGCGCGGAACTGCTGCTCCGTTACGGGAAGCTTTTCCACATGCATTTTAACGATAACTACCGGAACTGGGACAATGACATGATTGTCGGCTCGATCCACCATGTCGAGTATCTGGAACTTTTATATTGGCTGCGAAAATATGAATATTCCGGCTGGTATTCAATGGACCAGTACCCCTACCGGGAAGAAGCCGCCGAAGCCTTGTCCGCGAGCATCGAAACGCTGGTCGCCCTGGAAAAGAAAATCGATCAAATCGGTATGCCTTCCCTTACGGACCTGATACAGCGGGGAAAAGCAACTGAAATAAATCACACCCTCCGGGACCTGCTGCTAGGCGGGGGGCGGGGTTAATACTTGATAAAATCCTCTTCGTTAAAATAGATCGCGTACTCCACGCGGGCATTCTCGGGAGAATCACTCGCGTGGATAACATTCCGCAGGACTTCCAACGCGTAATCACCCCGGATTGTTCCGGGCGGTGCCTCCTCCGGGTCGGTCGGTCCGATCAGCCGCCGGGTAACCTTTACAGCGTGTTCAGCCTCAACCACCATTGCCGCGACCGGGCCGCTGGTGGTGTACTGAATAAGCCCTTCGTAAAAAATTTTGCCCTCATGGACAGAATACTGGCGTTCAGCCTGCTCCTTTTTTACCCGCATCATTTTCATACCGATAATCTTCAAGCCCTTTCCCTCAATACGGGAAATAATTTCACCAAGCAGCCCTCGTTTAATGGCATTCGGTTTAATCATAACAAACTCACGTTCCATAGCAACCTGCCCTTTTTGCTTCCAGTATAGGACGGTCAAGACGGGCGGTCAAGAAATTTTTCGTATCTTTGTAGTTTTCATCGTTGTTTCCCATAAAAATGTCCCGGCGCCGACACTGATATACAGCCCCATGGCAATCAGCAGGACCGCGGTGTAACCGAAGCGCATTGCAAGGAGCGTAGCCAGGGGAGCGGCGGCAACAGAGGCGAAACCGTTCAGCCCCCAGGCCAGCGGGAGTGATTTTGGATACGATGAAAGCAGCGCCTTAGAACTGCCGGAAAAAAACCAACCGAGAAAAAATGCCGGCGGCGCTATAAACAGCAGGGCCGCGGCGAACCTGAATACGGTCCCCCGGAAAGCGAGAACACCAACCAGCGGCCTGAAGAGGAACACAGCGGCACCGAGGAAAAGGACCAGCCCCGCGCAGGCCGCCCGGATTTTCCGCCGCGGCGGCAGAGGGACCAGCTCCTGGAGGACCGAACCGGCCCCTGAAAAAACCAGCATGGAAGTAATAACGGCGGCAATGCTGTATACGGGAGAGCCGAGAAAAATGCCGAGACGGTGGACCAGTACCAATTCAACAAACATAAAACCTAACCCGATGACGGGATACATATACAAATACCAGAATGCTTTTCTCGAAACATCGGGACCTGCCGGCTGCAGATACAATCGGCGGCCCGCGAGATGCGGTATGAGAATAACAAGAAAAGAGAGGACCGTTATCCCTATGAACGTGCAGAACAGTAACAGGTATCCGAGCTCGGAACTCCGGAACCAATTCGGGCCGTGGGTGTTTCGAATGACCTTCAAGGATTTCCAGCGAAAAAAATGATGGAAGTAAGGCCTGTCATCCGTCGGAGGTCCGACATTGTACATATACTTTTCATGAAAAGCTTCCTCATCTCCTAAAAAAATCTCTTTAGCGCCGTGATGCAGATATGAATAGCTTCTACCGGGCGGGCCGGGAATGACATTCCGCTGCAGGATTTTATCACTCTCGATCCCCGGATGCCATTCACTGTCCATCCGCAGGACCGCAATTTCCCGGAGGTAGTCCCCTTTCATTGCATCGTCGACCGGTTTTTTAAACAGAAGAGTGGCCGCGGCGAGGTAATTTTTTCCCTGCACGACATGTTCCGCGGGGCCGTCAAAGCCTTCCAGTTCCAGGGCCTCTTTGAAGAGAGCGACAAGCTTGATATTGTCCCTCGGCGGGGACTGAAGACCCATGGTAACGGCAATACAGCCTTCGTCTGAAAGCAGCCGGAGGCAGTCCCGTATCCCCTCCACGGTAAGAAGATAATTTTCTTCCGCGGCGGTCAAACCCGACTGCAGCGCGGGCATCCCCTCGGCGGAAGCGATATGGATAATGTCGTATTGTTCTTCAGCCGATTTAACAAAAAGCCTTGGGGCCGCGTTCACCAGCTTTAGGTCCCGCCCTGAAAAAACAAACACACCCCGTGCCGGAAGGACCTCCGTCCACAACCTGTGTATATTCGGGTCCTGCCGCACAACTGTTATTGAGGCAGCGGCAAACCGCCGGGCAAGGAGGACATTCGTACCTCCGGTTTCTCCTAAAATGAGCACGTCCGGAAACGTCCGCAGGCGGTACGGGAGCGACTGCGGCGTATAGTCGAGAATGGCGGCTTCATCTTCACTCCGGGCGTCGAATATTGTTCCCGCGTGCTCACCGTTTTGCAAAAGCATGAATTGTTTTGGAGGGGATTCCGGAGAAGCGGGGCCCGCGAATAACGCATCATGAAACGTGTCTGAAGCGTACAGGTGGAGTACTCCCCGCGGTCCGTGGGCGGACCACATGACCTCGGCGGAGCCCTGCCGCGTTAATCTTTCCAAATATGAAATTGTTTTATACTGGTCCGGCCGGATTTCGGGAACGGTAAAAAATGAAAACAAGCTGACGGCTATTCCCGCTGCCGCTGCCGCCCAGGTCAGCAGCCGGTGTCGGCAAACGTTTTCCCATTCTCCCGCGGCCCAGAGTATATAAGCGCAGAGGGCAAGCAGGGTAAGCCGGAACGGCAGCAGATGCTGGGGAATTAGAAAAAAAAGGGGGAGAACAAGAATTCCTCCGATGCCGCTGCCGAAAAGGTTTGCTCCGTACAAGAGATACACCGAATCGCGGTACAAGGCAAGGGAGGCGCCGATAAGTACCGCGCAGAGAAAAAAGGGCGCAAAAAAACTCAGAGCGTAAGCCAAAAACATGAGGAACTGCCGGATGGAAAAAAATATATACTGAATATCAAGAGGAATTGTTCCGGCAAGAAGATAGCTGAAAGGGAGGGTAATTATCAGCAGCAGGAAAAGTATGGAAAATACCGCGAAAGAGTGTTTTTTCGTATCGATTTGAAAGAAGGAAAGGAATGTACCGCTTGCTCCGAATCCGAGAAGAGCTAAGCTGATAATCAGATTAGCAAACCGGCTGTAGCTTAAAAATTCCAAAGCATTGATGATGCTGATTTGATAGGAAATAACCAGGACTGAAAGAACACAAACAGCCGCGGCGTAAAAAGATGCTTTCCGTCCCATTTAATTGCTGTCCGGTTCCTGAACGGCCCCGGTAAACGGAACAAAACGTACGGACATCAGCTGCCGAGACTGTATTTCACCCTCCGGTGTTTTTTCCAAAAGGGTAAGCTGCTGGACCTGATATACTCCTCCGATGGGGATAACAATCCTGCCGCCGGGAGCAAGCTGCTGAATGAGCGGGGACGGAACGTGACCTGCCGCGGCGGTAACGATAATCGCGTCAAACGGCGCGTATTCAGGCCACCCGTAATACCCGTCCGCGTTTTTTACACGTACCTCGCTGCAGCCTAAACGCTTGAGCCGTTCCGCCGCACTTTCCGCGAGCTCATCGATTATTTCAATGGTATACACTTCGTCGGTAATTTCAGCAAGCACTGCCGCCTGATACCCGCTGCCGGTACCGATTTCCAGTACTCTGTCCTCAACATTCAGCTCGAGTACTTCCGTCATGTAGGCGACAATGTAGGGCTGGGAAATGGTCTGACCGTACCCGATGGGAAGCGGCTGGTCTGAATAGGCAAGCCGCTGCTTGTCCCGGGGGACAAACTCGTGTCGGGGAACATTCCGCATCGCGGCAAGGACCTCCGGGTCGCTTACTCCTCTTGCCTCTATAGTGGATTCGACCAGCTCTCTCCGTTTTTCCGCCCATTTCCCGCCGCTTTCAGGGGCAGCTTCTTCCTGAGCGGACTCAGGTTCCCCCCCTGCAAAGGCTAAAAAAGGAATACAAAGAATTACCAGCATACAGTATTTCATTTCACATCGTCCAGGCGGCTTCCGAGTATTGGGGGGACCAGTTCGTATTTATTAAAAGGAGGCATTAAACATGCACCCGCGAACATCTCGCCTGCAAGTTTGTACATTCGGCGGGCCAGCCGCACCCCCTCTTCCACAGGATCAGCGCCTGCATGCATTCTACCGCGGATTTCTTCCGGGATTACAATCCCTGAAACATTTGTGTGCAGAAACTCAGCATGGCGCGGTGTATAGAGGGGCAGGATGCCCATCATAACGGGAATGCCGCATGAGCGTACTTTTTTCAGGATAATTTCCGCGGTTTTCCAGTCGTATACCGGCTGGGTAACGACAAATTGCGCGCCGGCATCGGCCTTTTTCCGAAGCCGGTCGGTTTCCGTATCAATACCGCCGTGGTCCCAGCGCGGGTCGAACACAGCGCCGGTCTGAAAACCCTCTTCCCGGCAGAGACCGATAAGAGAATACACATTCACATCGTGAACGGCGGATACCGGAGCCCCTTCGGAAACACCGATGAGGTCTCCGCTGGCGGCGACAACTGTTTCGATTCCCGCAGCTTTTGCCCCCCACAGCAGGCTCTGCAGGCCGAGGCGGTTATGGTCCCTGGTAACACAGTGGAGGATTCCCGGAATTGCCGTCGCCTCCTGTATCTGCAAACTGAGGGTCAATGCATCAAGGTAGGGACGGGCGACCGGATTTGCCGGCACCGAATAGCCGTCAATCGGAAGTCCCCTGCAGGCGGAAAGGGCTTTCAGTACCTTTCCGGGATCAGGACCGGACGGCGGCATCACTTCAACGAGGGTAATAAATCTGGAACCAATCCCTTTAATCATTTTTTCGTTTTTGTCTTATACTCTCCTTCACCGTTATAGTATACGCCGAGCCACCGGTCCCAGGGTATGATCGTCGTGCCGAAATTACAGGTCACATGTTTATGATGCAGGTAATGGAAATAGTCTCCCGTGGGAAGAAGGCCGTTAAACAAAGGGCCTTCGAAACCGTGGTGCCCCCCCGCCGGTGTCAGTGCCGTCAACTGGGCGTTATACAAGAAATGGACCGGATGGGATGGGACAATGAAATGGATAAGGACAACGCTTAGATACAATATGTGCTCTATCGGATGCATCGCCATTCCGGACCAGGGGCCGGGATTGAAATTGTAATGATGTATCTTGTGCACCGCCCGGAACAGCGGTTTCCAATGGATAAGGCGGTGGATAAAATAGAAATGCGCCTCTCTCCATAACGGAATAAGAAAAAACAATCCCACAAAGAGTACCGGCTTAGCTTCGAAACTGATAAGAGGAACGATTCCCCGGGCAGCCGCCCACATATAGACCGCTTCATACGCGGTCCAGATCACAGCTCCGGAAATACAGCTCCAGAAGATATTGTCCCAGGTCTGATTGTTGAAGAGGAAACGTTTTTCGTTTTTCGCCTGCCACTTCGGATGGTATTTTCTCTCTTTTCCGTGCAGCTTCAGGGTATACAGGATGAGATGCCACCCGCCGAAGACGATCCACATCAAAACAATATTTCGCGCGAACATCAAAAGCATCCAGCCGGCGGCGAATTCCCGGGTAACTGCAAATCCCGGCTGCAGCACATAGTACGTCAGGAAAGCGAGTCCGGTATATACCACGTGCCGCGGCCAGATATATCCCCCCCAGCCGAAAAGAAATTTCAGGAACTCTTTAAAGCTGACGGGTTTCTCAAAAAGCGGTGAATATGTACTCGGATACGGCGGCCGCCAGTGCCCGTGCTCGTCTGTTATGCCGAATTTATTCTTCATCTTACCGATTATAATCAGAAAAGTAATATTTGAATACCCTTTTGCAAGCAACTGTAATTTCCTTGACTGTCCACCGCTAATTTATGAGCTTATAGATACGGACTGGAGGTTCTTATGAGAATAACATTTTTCTGCCCCCTCTGGGGAAGCGAACATATGCCTTTTGAAAGTTTTTTAGAGAGGGCGAAAGAGGCCGGCTACGACGGTGTCGAAATGAGTCTGCCCCTCGATAGGCGGGAACGCAAACGGATTCGGAAACAGATCGACAAAGCCGGCCTGCTCTTTTTAGCGCAGCACTGGGAAACGGTTGATACCGTTTTTTCGCGGCATAAGGAAGAGTATGAGAAACGGCTTCGCGGCCTCGCCTCGGCAGACCCTGTGTTCATCAATTCCCAGACGGGACGGGATTTCTTCTCTTTCGAGGAGAACAGAGAGCTGATTGACGCGGCTGCCCGCGTTGAACAGGAAACCGGGGTGAAAATCCGCCACGAAACGCACCGGGGGAAGTTCAGCTTTGCCCCCCATATTACCCGGACATTCGTGGAAGCACTGCCGGATTTACGGCTGAGTGTCGACTTGAGCCACTGGTGCGCCGTTGCGGAATCCCTGTTAGAAGATCAGGAAGAAACCCTCGCTATAGTTTTTTCACGGGCCGACCATATTCACGCACGGGTCGGTTTTGCCGAAGGACCTCAGATACCCGACCCGCGGGTCCCCGAGTGGAAGGAAACGGTGGACCGCCACCTCGGCTGGTGGGACCGTGTTATAGAGCGGGCGCGTTCCGAAGGACGGGAATACTTTACTATCACGCCCGAATTCGGCCCCGTCCCCTATATGCAGATCCAGCCCTTTACCCGTATGCCGCTGTCAAATCAGTGGGATATTAATGCCTATATGATGGAAATTTTGCGGGAACGATATGAAGGCGGTTAATCAACTTCTATGTTTTACAAATTGCAATTTTTAAAATTGACTTTTTGTAAAACATTCACTAACATGCTCTAGGAGGGTCATATGATCACAATCAGTGTTCGTGAATTAAAAGCCCATTGGTCCGACATTGAAAAA
>CAYTSI010000049.1:0-22724 GCA_964440465.1 uncultured Spirochaetales bacterium | reverse complement strand
GGAAACCGCGGTTTCCAAAACCGGGATCGGACACGGGAAAAAAGGTCGCCGTAATCGGTGCCGGCCCCGCGGGGATGTCCGCGGCCTATTTTCTGCGGCTGCGGGGGCACGGTGTAACGGTTTTTGAAGCCCGCGGAAAATCAGGGGGTATGCTCCGGTACGGTATTCCCTACTACAGGCTTCCCGACGCGGTTATTCATACCGAAATGGACCCGATTGAGCAGTTAGGAGTGGAGGTCCGGTATACTACCGAAATCGGCAAAGACATTCAGGTAAAAGAACTGGAAAAGAATTTCGACGCTTTGATTATTGCAATCGGGGCCCAGGGAGCTTCCACCATGCGGGTGGAAGGTGAAAATTCCGAAGGGGTCTTTTCGGGAATCGCGTATTTAGGCGCGTTAGCGGAAAATACAGAACCCAACGTGGGGGACGAGGTTGTTGTTGTCGGCGGCGGAAATACTGCCATCGACTGCGCGCGTTCCGCCCTTCGGAAAGGGGCCGCGGTCACTATTCTCTACCGCCGGACACGGAAAGAGATGCCCGCCCATGAATACGAAATTGAAGAAGCGCTGCATGAGGGAGTGAAGATTGAATATCTCGCCGCTCCGGTTACAATTGAACGGCAAAACGGCCGGCTGTCCGTAACCTGTATCCGGATGGAATTAGGCGAAGCAGATGCCAGCGGCCGGCGACGGCCTGTTCCCGTAAAGGGCTCGGAATATACTGTAACCCCCAGCAGCGTTATCAGTGCCATCGGACAGCACGTGCTGCCGGAGTGCGTAAGCAGTCTTGGAATAGAGCTTACCCGGCGCGGAACAATTGTCGTGGACGAGCGGAGTTTTATGACCACCCGTGAGGGTATCTTCGCCTGCGGGGACTGTCAGACCGGTGCGGATATCGCCGTCCGAGCTGTGGGGAACGGAAGAAAAGCCGCGTACAGCGCGCATCAGTTCCTGCAGGGGGAAGAGGTATCGGGAGAACCGGTGTATTTTAATTCCACAATGGGCCCGCTCGAAGATGTTGACGCATCGTACTTCGACGGGTATGAACGGCAGCAGCGGATATCTATGCCGGTTATACCGGACCCGCGACGGAATACGACCTTTGATGAAATTGAAACCGGATTCAGCCGAGAAGCGGCCCGGACGGAGGCCGAAAGGTGCATGGAGTGCGGATGTGACGGTATTGAGGACTGTAAACTGCGGGAATACGCGACCCGCTACGAAGTGGACCAGTCCCTCTTCTCCGGCGGCCGGCGGCAGTTTACTCAAGACAGCAGCCACGAACTGGTAAAGCTTGAAACCGGTAAATGCATCAGCTGCGGTTCCTGTGTCCGGGCGTGTGCCGAAATAAAGGGGCTGCATGTGCTGAGTTTTGTCGGCAGAGGGTTTGCCACCCGCATGACCGCGCCTTTCGGCCGGTCTTTAGTCGATACGGAATGCGACGGCTGCGGAGAGTGCGTAAAAGTATGTCCGACTGCCGCGTTTATGTCCTATGATTCAGAGCAGTAAGCAGTTTACAGAGGTCCTCGAAGCAGTACGGAAAGAATCAAGTTTTCTGCGGAGAATACGTTTTCTCGCTGCCGGACAGCAGGAGCGGGGGCTTCCGGCGAGGGCTTTAACGGTCCGGGAAATCGAAATTCTTGAAAAGCAGGGAAACAGGGCTGAAGACTGGGACCTGCTCTCCGTTTCTCCCGAGTTTTTACCGGAGAGGGTCCTGAACTCCTATTTTGCCGGCCCCTGTTATCTCGGACGTTTCGAAGGCGGCAGCATGCAAAGCAGCACGCAAAAGAGGGGGAGTGAAGAACTGCCGCCGTCGTCCTGTACGCTTTCTCCCGGAATTTACGGCAGTATCCTTTGTCATTCCACAGTTTTCGATAATGCCCTCGTGTGCGGGAACACCCGCCTGGAATACGCGATTGTGTGCGGGAACGCGGAGGTATACCGTTCGACGGTACTTGGCAGAGGCGGAGCGGCGGAAAAACAAGAAAACCCCTTTGGAATCGGTTCCCCCTGCAGGCCGGGCCTTGAAACAGGCGGCAGAAATGTCCGGCTGTATCCCGGCTTGGACCGGGAAACGGCAATGTTTCTCTGTGAACACCCCGCCGACGCGGAAATACGGAAATCCTATAACGGCCATGTAGAAATGTACCGTCAGGAGGCGATGAAACTGCCGTATTCCGTCATTGATGAAGGCGCGTCCGTTGAGTCCTGTACATCGATTCGGGACGCGTATATCGGTCCGTACGCGAAACTGACGGGCACCCTCGAGGTCCGCGCGTCGGTTGTTGTATCGGAACAGGAACGGCAGGTGCTGCTCGGCCCCGGCATTATCTGCAGGCATTCGGTCATTGGCCCGGGGGCTGTAATCGATTCAGGGGCTGTCGTTGAGACTTGCGGTGTTTTCGCGTCCTCCCGTATCGACAGGCATGCAAAAGCGGCGGGCAGCCTTTTGGGACCTCAAATTGAGTTTTCCGAAGGTGAAATTACCGCTTCTTTTGCCGGCCCCTTTATCGGGTTTCATCATCAGGCCCTGCTGATATCAGCGTACTGGCCCGAGGGCAAAGGCAATATCGGATACGGTGCCAATGTCGGTTCAAATCATACGTCCCGGCTGCCGGACCAGGAAATTCAACCGGGAGAAGGAATGTTTTTCGGTCTAGGCTGCAGTGTTAAATTTCCCGCGCATTTCCGAAACGCGCCATATACCGTTATAGCAACCGGTACGGTAACAATGCCGCAGAAAATGGAGTTTCCCTTTTCCTGTATTGTTCCGCGTGACGCGGGAACGGCTGATGCACCTCCCGGGTATAATCGTCTGCTTCCCGGCTGGTGTATATACCGTAATATGTATATGTGCGTACGGGGCGCCTATAAGTATGCAAAGCGCGGTATCGGTACGTGGGAAGCCGGGTTTCTGGAAGTTTTCAGAAAACCGGTAATGGAACAGGTCCTTCGGAGTTTTCAGGTCCTCCAAGGGTCCCTCGGCGGGCGGGATAAACCTGATAAAGAGATCTATACCGATCTTGAAATACCGGAATTGGGGAAAAACACCGTTTCCTCCGGAGATCTGGTCCTGGCACTTGAATGGTATACTTTTATTTTGAAGTATTACGCCTGCAAACAGCTGTTCGCGTCGGATTTTCGTCCCGTCGACAAACATACACCCGCTGTACAGCTTTTCGGGAACAGTACTGTAACACCTACCCTGTTTACCGCTGTCTACAAAGACGATACTTCCCTCGGAAGGCTTGCGGAAGACTATACCGCCCTGCTGGAAACTTTTGAGTCTTTGACGATATCTTCCAAGGAAAAAGACAGCACCCGGGGAGAATATATTATTGAAGACTACAAACTGACCCATCCGTCCATAGCGGAGGACCCTGTCATTATCGAAATGCGGGCCGAAACCGCGAAGGAGCGGGAGAAAATTACCCCGCTCCTTTCGTAGAGTTTTATGGACATTCGGTAAAAATCGCATTATTCTTTACATGTGGAATCGATTCTACAGGAACTGCGGAAAATCAGGCAGAACATATATCTCTATTATTTTTCAACACTGGATAAACTGTTTCTCAAGCAGCAGCCTCCGGCGGTTTTCGCTGCAACTACCGCCAGTTTAATCGATTTGGCAAAAACGTTTTCCTCGCTCGATTTTCCGGGAATTGATGAAGTTGATGCTTCCGTCCGTATCGGAGAGAGTCTGGTGTATTTCCGGTGTATCGATTCGATTGAAGAGCTGCCGGAACAGCGGCTGCTGCCTCTTTCCTTTTTGTATGATGTGCATCGCTCAATATTTATGGACAGAAATGGAGTATACCATTCCCTGCGGAACAAAACTGTTTGCCTTTCGAGTCGATTTACCTATCCGTTTTCCTGGAAGGAAATTGGAGAAATCGGCGTCCTCCTTGCCAGATATCATTATGAACTGCCCCGGGATATGGTCACCACAGGCGAACCCGCGAATATGCTGCCATCGGACGATCAGAGGCTTCTCCTGACCCACATTGTTACAGGAAAAAACAGTGCCGAAGGGCTGCGGTTTTTACTGCACAGCGGATTTATTGCCGCGCACTGGCCGGAACTGACAGTCCTCGATACCGTTGAGCAGTCGAAGGAATATCACCCTGAAGGGAATGTGTGGGAACATACCCTGCATGCTCTTTCCCAGCGGAAATCCCTTACCCTGTCACTGGCACTGGGGCTGCTGCTGCATGACATAGGAAAAACCGAGTCCTACCGGTACGAGGGAAATCAATTTTACCGGCATGCCCAAATCGGTTCATATTCTGCCGGTCAGTTTCTGCAGCGCCTCTCGTTTCCGCAGGAAATTGTGGAGAATGTCCGTTATCTCGTTCAGTATCATATGCTGCCCGCGGCGGTTGAAAAAATTCCACTCTATAAAACCGAACATATACTGTCCTCCCCTCAGTTTCCCGCCCTGCTCGAGCTGTTCCGCTGCGATCTGGCATCGAGTTCCAGAAATTTGGCAAAATATTACAATGCCTGTAAATTCTACCGGCGTTTTGTGAAAAATCAGAAAAACCGGAAATTATACAACGCTGCTGCCGAAATCTGTTTAAAGAAATCTGTCTAAGAGAAAGTCCGACAGGGCCTTCATGCTGTTTTCTATGGGTATTGCCGACTTTTTCTTCCGCAGCGCTTCGGTAAGCTGGGGCGGTAAATCGGGGCGTTTTCCGACGGCTTCCTCTACAATTTCAAGGAATTTGCCGGGATGGGCGGTGCTGAGGGAGATAATACGCGGTTTGTCCCCTTCGGCGGTTTCGAGATACCGCCGGGAAGCAAGATACCCGACGGCCGTATGGGGATCGAGGAAGTGATGTTTGTTGTTGTAGACGGTCCGTATTGTCTCGAGGGTTTCAGAATCGGTAACTACTTCTTGGTGAATTATGCTGCTTGCCTGTTCATGACTGCCGCTGAAAATTGCCAAGAGGCGTTCGAAGTTACTCGGGTTTCCCACATCCATTGCGTTGGAAAAAGTCTGTACCGACGGCCTCGGGGAAAACGTCCCGGTTTTCAGATATTCCGGGACGACATCATTGATATTTGTTGCCGCGATAAAACGGTCCGCGCCCATCCCCCAGTCCCAGGCAAGGACACCCGCAGTTAAGTTTCCGAAATTACCGCTGGGAACGGAAAAAACAATTGTATCTCCCCTTTCCCGTTCCCGGATGTACGCGTGCATATAGTAAAAAGTCTGCGGCAGAAGCCTGCCTGCGTTGATGGAATTGGCTGACGTGAGGGTCAGCTCCCGCCGGAGCACCGGGTCTACAAAGGCCTCCTTTACCATCCGCTGGCAGTCGTCGAAAGCCCCGTTTACCTCGAGGGCGGTAACGTTGCCGCCTACTGTTGTAAGCTGTTTTTCCTGTAACGGACTTACCCTTCCGGAAGGATACAGAATAACAACCTCGATATTCTCTTTGTTGTGAAACGCCTGAGCAACCGCGCTTCCGGTATCGCCGGAGGTTGCCGTGAGAATAATGGCCCTTCTCTCGCTCCGTTCAAGAAAGTATTCCATTACCGTTGCGAGAAAGGAAGCACCGAAATCTTTAAAAGCACATGACGGACCGTGGAAGAGTTCTAAAATGGAAATATGTTCATCAATCGGCCGGAGCTTCGGTTCGAAAGGAAACGCGGTGCCGCAAATCGTTTCGGCGTCCCGTGCCGGGACCTCTTCGGAGAAAAGACGGGCGGTTACGGCGGACGCCATCTCAATGAAGCCTGTATTCTTTGAAAATGATGCAAGCAGGCCGCGGATGTCGGCCTTATCTATGGGATGGTACAGTCCTCCGTCGGGAGCAAGCCCGGTAAAGAGGGCTTCCCGAAAAGAAACGGAAGTGTTTTTGTCTCTTGTGCTGGAAAAACGCATATTCAGCCTCGTCTACTTTCATGATCGTTTTCCAAAAAGGACTTATGAATAACAGTCAAGGCCTTTTTTGTGTTCTCCGCGGAGATAACAAAGGAAATATTCCGCTCCGAAGAGCCCTGGGCGATAGCGAGGACATTGATGCCGGCATTGCCGAGGGCGGAAAACAGTTTGCCCGATATTCCCGGCGTCCCCTTCATGTTTTCTCCGATTATTGCGACAATTTCCAAATTATCGAGTAAATCGAAGTGCTGAATAATCTTCGATTCAATTTCCGGCTGAAGGTCTTCTTGAAGTACCGGCAGCGCCCGTGCGGCTTCCTCCTGCCTGGTAACGATACAGATACTGTGCTCCGAGGAGGCCTGTGAAATCATAATGATGTTGATGTCCGCGGCCGCGAGGGCTTTGAAAACCCGGGACGCGATACCCGGGACGCCGATCATGCCGCCGCCTTCAATATTGATGAGCGCGGTTTTGCCGATGGACGCGATACCGGTAATCGCGTGGGGATTCGGGGCGGCCTCTTTTGAAATGCGGGTTCCTTCCGCCGTCGGATTCATCGTATTTTTTATATAAATGGATATATTTTTTTCTACCGCCGGTATCATGGTGGAAGGATGAATGACTTCAGCTCCAAAGTAGGAGAGTTCCATTGCTTCCTGAAAATTCAGTTCCTTAACAACAAAGGCATTTTCCACCAGTTTCGGGTTCGCGCTTAAGACGCCGTCTACATCGGTCCAAATTTCCACTTTTTCCGCTTCGACCGCGGCCCCGATCAGGGAGGCGGTATAATCCGACCCGTTTCTTCCGAGGGTCGTTGTTATTCCCTCCTCCGATCTGGCGATAAAACCGGTAATAACGGCTATGCCGCCGCTGGCCCGCAGTCTTTGTGCAATATTCCGGTACGACGGTCCGAATTTGACTGAAGCGCTGCCGAAGCGGTCGTTTGTAACAATAGCGTCCCTGGTGTCAAACATCCAGGCATCATGTCCGTTTTCGAGAAGATATTCGCTGAATACGGTACAGTTGAGGCGTTCTCCAAAGCTCGCGATTAAGTCCAGACTTCGGGGCGAGCATTCCTGAACAAGCTCCACACCCGTGAGAATGAGTTCCAGTTCTTCCAAAAGTCCGTCAATTTTTTCCAGTACCGTTTCCTTCCGTGCGGATGAAAACAGTGCCCCGACGGTCTCCCGCTGCAGTTTCCGTATTGTTTGAAATTGCACTTTATAGTTTTCATTACCGGCTTCGGCAGTTTTTGCCGTTTCCAGCAGGGCATCGGTTACACCTTTCATAGCTGAAAGAACGACAGCCGGCTGCTGATAGGTTTCCGACGTAACAATAGCGTACACATTCCTGATTTTTTCCGCGTTTGCCAGGGAGCTTCCCCCGAATTTCATTACAATCATAGTCCTATTTTTACACACTTTTTTTATAATGTTCCATACCCTCTTTCCGGTAGATATTTATCTTCGACCCTGGTACTATGCCTGTGGATTTGCAGAGGGTGTATGCATAAGGTATGTAACGCTACAGTATTGATAATTGTAATGTTGTTGCTCATGGTTTCTTCCTGTTCCACCTCGACAGGCGGGGTGAACGCCGAGAAAGGACCGCAGCCGGTGTATTCGTCGGAAAGTGAAATGATTGAGGATGCCGGGGACACGGAGGCTGTGCCGGAGGGTGACGGAACCGAAGGCCGGGAAGAACCGTCACCCCCGGATGAAACACCGGAAGACGCCGCGGTAACCCCGCTGACACCATGGACCATTTACCGTTTCGTTTTTGGCAATGCCGGCGACGGCTGGTCCCCGGTACATCAGAATGGTGTCCCTCTTCTTCTGTTTTATGATATCGACGCAAACGGCTATAATGATGTGTTTGCTCTGTTTATTGACCGTGAAGATGTTGACGATGCCGAATTCGCGGTACTTTCCGATTTTTCCCGACTGTATGATCCCGATATTGAACCCTTTACGGTTGAATTACGCCTGCTGCTTCAGCGTGACGGCGCGTTATATCCGGGCTATACGGCGGAATTGGGTAAAAAACTTGTCATCGATGATATGTCCCAGTTTTTTATATCAAAAACGGTAAAAACCCCTTTTGCATTGTCTATTAACTTTCAGAATCCGGAGGGAACGGAACGAACTTGGTTGTTCTTTGAAAAAGATACCTTCGAACAGCTGACACTGCGGGAAACATTTGCTGCTTTTATCGATATTCAGGATATCAATACGGACGGATATAATGATATTCTTCATTTTGAAAAGAGTTTTGAAGAGGGCATGGGATATGAAACGTACATTACCTGGTATAACTGGAACGGAAAGACCTACGTTCAGGAGAAGGTCACAAATATTGTCCGTAATGTACGCGATTTTTTAGAAACGACACGGGACCTTATCAGTAATGAAAGATGGGAAGAGCTGATAACACACGGTATCCCGGAACGGCAGCTGCGCCTGTTGTCGAAACGGAACGTTATGGAATCGGATATTATCCGGTCGCTGTTTATACCTACCGCCCTCGAAAAGGGTTCGGAACATCCGGAGTTAATCGATTTGAACATTGAAAATAGTATCTTTCCTGAAATTCTGGAAAATCCGTTTCAGCAGAATGGAAACGGAAACTATATTTTTCCTCTGCGGGTCCGTGTTATTGCGGAAAATGGTGAATACCTATATATTTCCAGGATAGGCATGAGTAAGGACCCTTTTCAGCCTCAACAATTTTATTTTATTTTGATGAACGAAAATGTTTATAATTGACGGTAGTTTTCCAATTAAAGGTACAATACGGGCAAACGGCAATAAAAACGCTGCCCTTCCATGCATTGCCGCGGCCCTGTTAACTGATGAGAAGGTAATCCTTAAAAATATTCCCGAAATAGAAGATGTGAAAGTTATGTTCAGCATCATGCGGGCCCTCGGCGCCGATGTAAAAAAAGAGAGCAAGGGCGTGTATTCCTTGCAGACCCAGAACATTAAAACCCATGAAATTCCCGGAGAACAGGCGAAACATATCCGCGCCTCCATACTTTTTGCCGGCCCGCTGCTTGCAAGGCAGCACAAAGTTTTTCTGCCGCCTCCCGGGGGGGACGTTATCGGGCGGCGCCGGCTGGACACGCATTTTCTTGCCTTTTCCGCGCTGGGCGCGAGAGTTGAAATTGACGGCATGTTTCGACTTACCGCGAACAAATTGGTGGGTGTTGAACTCTTTTTAGATGAAGCATCGGTAACAGCAACGGAAAACGCCGTTATGGCGGCCGTCTTAGCTTCCGGTAAGACAGTTATACAAAATGCCGCTTCGGAACCGCATGTACAGGATTTATGTAAAATGCTCAATTGTATGGGCGCGAAAATTACCGGAATCGGATCGAATATACTGTACATAGAAGGGACAAAGAAGCTCGGCGGCTGTGAGTTTGCAATCGGCTCCGATTTTATGGAAGTCGGGTCGTTTATCGGTCTCGCGGCTGTAACCAGGGGAGAAGTGGAGATAGAAAACGCGGAACCCGAACACCTCAGGATGACAAAAATAGCATTTCAAAAGCTGGGTATCCATTGGGAAACGGATAAAAAAACTATCCGCATTCCCGGAGGGCAGGAACTAAAAGTAATTCCCGATATGGGAGGGATGATACCGAAGATTGACGATGCACCCTGGCCCGGTTTTCCCCCGGACTTGATCAGTCTGATTACCGTTGTCGCAACGCAGGTGGAGGGGACCGTCCTGATTCATGAAAAAATGTTCGAATCGAGAATGTTTTTTGTTGATAAATTGATCGGGATGGGGGCAAGAATTATCCTCTGTGATCCTCACCGCGCCGTGGTGAGCGGACCGAGCCGTTTAACAGGTTCCGACCTCGTTTCACCCGATGTACGGGCCGGTATGGCCATGGTTATCGCGGCCCTCTGCGCGGAGGGAAAAAGCCTTATCCGTAATGTGTATCAAATTGAGCGGGGATATGAAAATTTACTTCCCCGTCTGAAGGCACTGGGGGCCCACATTAAACGGGAAAAAGAAGGTTAACTCGCTGTACTATCCCTGCATCCGTTTCAGGGAACGTCCTATCGAAAAGAGCAGCAGTATCCCCTGCAGCACAAATAAAACGATCAAGGCCGCGAAAAAACCGAGCCAGCTGTGTAGAAAGGACAAAAAGACCCGGTTCAGATAGTAGAAAAAGTGAATAATATAGTGGATAAGAAACGGCAGAAAGGGGATCAAAACATACGCGGCGGCAGACGGCCTTCCGGAGATATGCTTTGTCCGAAGTCCGATGGAAAGGGTAAAAAAGGCAAACACAAGAAAACTGAAGGGATACATTATTCGCATAAGGAGCTCAATATACACGGGTTCGCTTCGGTACCCCCGGACAGGCCAGAGTTTTCGTAAATACAAGAGGTCTCCGAAGGAGAGGATATCGGTATTATGTTCTCTCCTGCTAAAATACTGAAATTCACCGGCTTGAAAGGGAAGGAGCAGAGTCGACGGCGGATTTTCCTCCTTCGGACCGGTTATGTAGCGGGGATAGAACTGGGTTTCTTCGTCGGTTTTATGGATGCAGTGCATGAGAAGAATCTGGTCAACGCATTTCCCGTAAGGCGCGTAGAGATGTTCCGCCGCCGTGTTGTCGGCGGTATTGATGGAAAAGAGCTCGATGTCCTGAAAGAAAATTCCTTCCCGGGTAATAATACCGGTTTTCGCGAAAAAAAGGCGTATTTGTGTTTCCGTTTTGTTCAAAATAAAAAAAATGTCCGGATAACCCGGATATGAAAGGGCCTGAATAACTTCATCGATGAAAAATGCTTTCTCTTTCAGCTGCTCCTCCGTTTCCTCAAGCAGCTTTATAATCTCACTGTCTGCCGGGTAGGATTCGTGCAAGGCCCTGAAAAGATAGTAGGCTTCAATACTATTTCCATAGGAAAGGGTCGACTGCCCTTCCGCTTTTTGGGAAAAGAGCAGCCGGTTTTCTTCAGATTCCCGTCCCGGGGTTACATTTTTAATGCTGTTCCATGCTTTTTCCTGTATTTCTTCTGCTTCTTTGCTTCCCAGTTCACCGGCTATGGCTGCATAGTAGTATGCCGAGTGAAAATTGTTTTGTTCGAGATACGCTGCTGCCTGTTTTACTAACGATTCGGCGGTATTTTGGTCTGTTTCAGTCGGTTCATCCTGCTGTTCCCCAAGGTTTTCCAGAATTTCCGTTTGTTCAGCGGCATATTCGATTTTTATCCGATCGAATTCACTGTTGATTTTGGAATTATTCGGGTCTATTTCATGGTACCGTTTCAGATTTTGATACGCCCGTTCTATGTCATGTTCCTCTTCCGCCTCATACGCGGCTTCAATGAGTTCTTCTCCGCTTTGGGTAAGATAGCGGATGTCCTTCAGCCGGTTTTGAAACCGGGGACTCCCGATTTCCCGTAAACCCGTATAGAGCATCATGATAATTATGAAAAAAGCGGCATAGGAGGAGAAGGATTGGGTACTGTTGGTTAAAAACGCGGGAAACAGTGTCAGGCTTATCAACAATATCGAGCAGAAAAAAGCAGGAAAAAAGAGTAAAAAATTGGACAATCCCTGGAAGAGCACCCAGTTTCCTGTAAATACCGCCAAAATCCCCGTACGCGGAAACCAGACAAATGCAGACAACAGAAGGAAACCAAACAGGACTATTGAAAAAAGAAGAACAATTTTTGCGGTTTTTCTGCCCGGGGGGGTGCCGCTTGAATTCCGCTGTTTCATGTACGGCCCCACCGAAGGGAAATGAGAAAAAAGAGAACTGCAAAATAACCGATTCCCACTAAAGGGGGATAAGCACTGACCGGAGATAGAAGCTCGAAAAAACGGCCCGCGGCGCCTGCCGCAAACAGGAAAAAGAGAAAAAAGAACAACCGTACAATACCGAGAACAAAAACGACCGCGAAAAGAGGGAACTGACTTTTTCTTAAAATGGTCCCGCTGAAAACAAAAAATGATAAAATGAAAACGGAAAAAGCATAAAAAGTTTCCTTTTTTTCCGTAAAAAGACGGTTCAATTCATCGGCAAAAAGGGAAAATTCATTCAGTATGGTCGTGAACATTGGAGAGACGTTGATAATAGGAGAAAACGTGGGGTTTTTCGGTACCGCGGTAAAGGAATCCCAACTTTTTACATACCGCAGATGGGTTTCCCCCGCGGGGTCTTGTATCGATGTCCTTACTGCAGCGTAAATAGTGTTATGTTCCGTTTCGTGAATGTAAATCCTTTCTTTGTCTGTATCGTGGATATAGCCGGAGAACAGCAGCTGCGTTTGGTTTTGGTTACTATGGACCGGTCCTCTCCGGTTAAGCATGGTAAATCCGGACATCCAGACAGTTCCTGTTACCAGGAGAATGAGAAGATATGAAAGCCACAAAACCCCGGGCTTGGAATACATCCGTATAAATGTTGCAATAATCGAGATAATAACGGCAAATGGCAAAATATCTTGAAGCAGCGTAGGCGCGCGGGCCCGGATAAGGCTGAAACAAATACCCTCCTCCGTATTGTAATGCAGCACGAGGAACACCAGTGACCTGAGAAGAAACAATAAAAGGAAAACAGCTGCAAGAATAAGTAATAGAAAAAGAATTAAAAGCAGTGTATTTTTCACATTGGGAAAAATCTATCATGTCCCGGCCTAATCTTGCAAGAGACGGGGGCTTCACGACACCAGATACCCTTTTCCATGGATGGTCTCTATAAAAAACCGGCGACGGCTGTCGATTTTGTGTAGTTTTTTTCGTAAAGAGGAAATATGCATGTCAATTGCCCGGGAATGGGTTTTATACTGGTCCCATACTGCAAGAGAGATTTCGGAACGTGATACGATACGGCTTTTATTTTTAACAAGTATATACATAATGGTATATTCCCGGTTAGAGAGCGGTAGAACCTTGTTGTTGTACTGCATATAAAAGGGGAAAAAGTGGATGTCCATCCAACGGAATGTACCGAAATAGTCTTTTGTGTGAGCAAGTACTCGAAAATAAAGCTCCTCCGGCATCCACGGTTCTTTGATAAAATCTCTGCATCCTGCCAAAAAAGCAGGTTTCAAATATAAATCCGCGCCATAAGCAATAACGATGTGCTTTTCGTTGTATACCGGATTACAGTGTTCCGCCGGGATAACGAGCACGTCCGCGTCCACGTACCGGTCGGGCGTTTCACTGCGGATCAGGTCAATAAAGGGACATTCATTAAAATATGTCTGTAGTTCGTAACTTTTGTCGGGATTATTAATTACGGCATGTATTCGAATCTGGTGAAACGGAGGCCGGCCCTTCAGTTTTCCGACTCTACCCTAGGAAAACCTGACCGCTGTTATCGATAGCGAGGATTGTCTTACACTCGGAACATCGAAACCGTCCGGCTTTCGTTGCTTTGAGTTTTTTTGAGCAAATAGGACATTTAAAGATCTTGGGAAATACATTTGTACTGCCGGTTTGACCGCCTTTGACAAAGTAATCCACTGCTTCGTCGAGAGAATCTTTAATATTGAAAAACTGGGAAAAGCCGAGGAGCTGGAACACTTCATATACTTTCGGCTGAATCTCCATTAAGACAAGATCTCCTCCCCGCGGCTTTACCGCTTTTAAAAAGGCCGTGAAGGAGCCTATTCCGGTACTGGAAACATAATTAAGACCGCTGCAGTTAAAAATTAACCGGACATAATTGGCCTCAATAGCTTTCGTTACGCGCTTCTGGAAAAAGTTCGAGTTGTATGTATCTATATAGCCTGTTAAATAAAGGACAAGACAGCCTTCCACGCTATCAACTTTTTGAAGTTTTATTTTTAGACTGTCGTCTTTTTCTTCATCAAATCCTGGTACTATGTCATTGTTTGTCATGATGCCTCTTTACCGAAAGAGTTTTCTTCATAAATATATGCATTATATATTATAAGTCAAGCGCCTCTTTGTCAAATGAATATACAAAAAAATTATAACTTGACGATGTTTCCCTTTTAGCGCTAGAATGTGGTAATATTACGTAAGGGGCGGTTATTATGGGTAAAAAAGTCGTATACATACTTCTTTTATTTTCGGCTGTTGCGTTTCCCGTGTTTAGTGAAGTTAAAGATGATTTTGATAAAAATGTAGATTTTTCTATTACCCTGGAGTCAATTCACCGGGCCCTTACGGCGCAAAGAACGGATGCTCTTCCAATGGAAAAAGCTGTAATCCTTGATGGTGCAATTTCTTCGATACAGATCATTGACGGCGAACCTGAATCATTTTTGGCTGAAATTACGATTGTCGACGGACGGTGGATTGGTTTGGAAGAAGTCCGGATGTATTCCTGTATTGTCAAACTACAAGGGCCTGATTTTGCCGCCCGGATCCCTGTCCGCAGGTCACGGAGGGAAGTGCGGAACGAAATATCCGCGAATTCCCATGTCCTTGTTATAGGCAGAATAACCGATTTTCGGGATGAATCCGGAGAGGAACCGGCTGCCGTTCTTGAAGGGTTTTATATTCGGACTATTGATTAAGAATAATATCTTTCGGTTCAATAATGTTCGATTCAGCGTGGAGTAATGACCGTTGAACGGCCGCTTTCAGTTCCCGAACGTTGCCCGGCCAGCCGTGGTCCATAAGTTTCTGCATACTCCCGGCACTGAAAATGGTGTGAGTTTTTCCGGCGGTACACACAAAATGTCGTGCCAGAAGAGGTATATCGCTTTTCCGTTCACGGAGAGGCGGCACCTTGAGAATAAGTGTATTTATTCTGTAATACAAGTCTTCTCGAAAATCCTTGTTGCGGATTGCATCCTGCAGGTCTTTATTTGTCGCGGTAATAATCCGTACATCGACCGGTATTGTTTTCAATCCTCCTAAACGGACAACCTCCCGGCTTTCCAGGACCCGGAGCAGGTGGACCTGCGCGAGAATATCCATTTCGCCGATTTCATCAAGGAAGAGAGACCCCCTGTTTGCAAGTTCGAAACTGCCGGGTTTTGAGCTTGCATCGGTATACGCGCCTTTTTCCGAACCGAATAATTCGGACTGAATGAGGGTAGGCGGAATGGCACCGCAGTTTTTTGCTAAAAACGGGCCGTCTTTTCTCGGTGATAATGCATGAATGGCCGTGGCTATCAGCTCTTTTCCCGTTCCGCTTTCTCCCCGGATAAGCACCGGATACGGAGAAGCCGCGTATTTATGAATAATGCGCTTCAATTTTCTTATTTTATCACTGCCCCCGATTAAACCCGCTAATTCGGGTATTGTACGTTCAGTATGAAACGTATTTCGTATACCCGCGTAATTCTGCAGTGCTTTGATAATGCTGATTTTCAATGTCTTTATGTTAATCGGTTTTTTCAGATAATCATGGGCGCCTTTTTTAATCGAATTGATGATAAATGAAAAATTGTCGTCCTGCGAAATCATAATGACCGGCGGAGAAAAAGGAGAATTCACGATACTCTGCAGTACTTCAAAACAATGCGGTTCTCCAATAGTGTCGGTTAGCAGGACAACTTCCGGTGCCTCGGTTTGGAGAAGGAGGAGGGCTTTTTGAACGGTATACGCGGAGAGAAATTTAAATTCCTCGGGCATAACCGCTTTCAGCGACGTGTGCAGCTCTTTGTCGGTGTCTACCAACAGCACGGAAACCATTACATACAGTTTGAAAATATGGGAATTTTTTATCAAGGGCCCGGATGCTTTTTTTTACTTTTCTTTTATCCGGTAAATAAGAAGAAGAACATTGTAGTAAAAATAGATAAAAATCCGCAGAAACCGCCAGGGCCGCCGGAAGAGCCCCGAAATCTTGTATGTTCCGCTTTCCCACGCGGTTTTAGAGATCCGTTCCGTTCTGCCTGAAAAAATATCGAAACATTCACTGCACCACAGCGAAATGCCGGGATTGAGATGTTTCCGCATAGAATATACCCACATATCTTTTCCCGGCAGCCCTCTGCCTACAAGAAGAAGTGACGGACTTGCCTTTTTTATTGCCGTAATAATATCACTCTGCAGTTCCCGCGGGAAATATCCGACATATCTGCCGACTATCCGCAGTTTCGGAAATGAGGTCCGTAAATTGTTTTCTATAGTGGTCAATTCCTGTTGTTTCTGCCCTAAGAGATACAGGGACTGGTTCTGATTTTCCAAAGCGCCGAGAAGCCTGATAACAAACTCGAAGGGCATATGCCGGACAACATCTATTTTTTTTACAAATTTTGCACCTCTGATTATTCCTTTGCTTGTCGGTATTACCAAACTCGCGTTCCGGAGGCACTGTTCGTATTCGGCATTTCTCCGCGCCTTTAACAGATCTAATGTGTTGATAAAGACAATTTGATGAACGCCGTTGTCGGAGAGCATCTCCTTGATTTTTGTTTCGAGATTTTCCAGAGGAATGATATCGACGGGAATATCGAGAAGATATATATGTTTCGAACTTTTTATTTCTTTAGGACCCATGAATGAATCTCCTGTACAAGGGTTTTAACAGCGCCGATGGCATATACTACGGCGGTTTCTGTCCGTAACACCTGTTCGCCTAAGTATACGGGAAGATATCCCCGCTGTTTGAGTACATCTATTTCAGCAGGTGAGAAACCGCCCTCAGCGCCGATGCATATGTAAATTGTATTCGGGCAGATAGAAAGATATCCATGAAGCGGTTTTAATTCAAGTATACTTTGATGAAAAAACAATCCGACGGTATCTTTTATCGTTGGAGCGGGAATTGTTTCCAACGAACAGGGCGGTTCAATCCTTGTTATAACGGATGATCCCGACTGCTGAAGGGCTTCTTTTATAATCCTGTTCCATCTCTCAATTTTTTTTGGAAAATCCCCGGGGTTGATTTGTATTTGGGAATATTCCGTTTCTACCGGAATTATCGAGGCGACGCCGCACTCGGCCGCCTGACGGACAATCTGGTCCATTTTTTTCCCCTTCGGCAATGCCTGAACAAGGGTAATCCCGGTACTGTCAGAGGGACGGTCGATTTTTTCCCCCACTTCTAAGGTGCAGGTTTTGGAGGAAATACGGGAAACCGCCGCTTGAAAGGTCTCGCCTCCTTCAAAAACAAGAGTACATTCGTCGCCGTTTTGCAGACGGAGTACACGGGCGATATAATGATGGTTTTTTCCCTCCAGGGTCAGTTCTTTCGAGGGAGTGTGATGTGGTAAAAATAATTGCCGCATTCTTCATTTACACGGTAGAGCAGATTGTTATATATGCCTTCCGGTGCCTCGGACCGTCGAATTCGCAAAAATAGATTCCCTGCCAAGTGCCGAGAACGAGGGCACCCTGATGGACCGGAACAACTTCGCTTGCGCCGACTAAACTCGATTTTATATGAGCGGCCGAATTGCCTTCGCCGTGCGTATAGCCGTGGTGCAGAGGAACGATGCTGTCTAGTTCCTTGATAATGTCCCGAACAACCGCGGGGTCGGCAGCTTCGTTGATTGTAATGCCGGCGGTGGTGTGCGGACAGTATACGGTACAGGTCCCTTCATCAATACCTGAATCAGCTGCAATTTTTTTTATCTGAGACGTGATATTGATAAAATCCACCTGCCCTTTTGTCGGTATTTTTACAACTTCCATCAATAGCGTATTTCCCCGTTTCGAATCATTTCAACGGCCTTCCGCAGCGCCAAATCGTATTCTAAGTCGTACACCGGCGGAGAATCGTTGGTTTTGTTTATTTCATTTCTGATAAGCCGTTTCAGGACCCGTTCTTCCAGTTTATTTCCTTCTTTTTTCAACCGGCTGACGAAGGATTCAATTTCACGGCTGCTTAAGGGGGCTTTCTCCCGGACAAACTCGGAAATTGTCTGGTTTTTCAGCAGCTCCTCGTAGGATTCCCATTCGGCGTCACTCAATTCAGGTTCCTTGATTTCCACATCCGGCTCTATGCCGATTTTATCAATATTCGTTCCGGCAGGTGTATAGTAACGGGACATCGTCAGTTTGAAGCCCCCTTCACCGATGTATTTTACCTGTTGTACCGAACCCTTGCCGAAGGTCGTTTCTCCGATGAGGGTGGCCCGCTTTTGGTCTTTCAAGGCCCCCGCCAGTATCTCCGAAGCGGAGGCCGACCCTTTGTCGATGAGTAGTACCGCGGGTTTGTTTGCCGGCACCTTCGCGCTTACGTTCGCGGTAAATACGGAATTTTCCGAATCAATGCGGGACCGGGTGCTGACAATAACACCGCCGTTTAAAAACAGGTCCGCTACATCAACAACCGAAGACAGCAGTCCCCCCGGATTGTTCCGGACATCGATAATGAGGGATGAACAGCTCTTTCGGTTGAATTCTTCAATTGCCTCTTCAACTTTTTTCGCGGTAAGGGGAGTAAATTGAATTATTCGGACATACCCTATATCGCTGCCGATCATCGCGTGTTTAGCGGTAGGTACTTCGATAATGGCCCGTGTAAGGGTAACGTTCAGTTCAATTTCCCTTCCCCTGAGTAGTGTCACGGTAACATCAGTTCCGGGGGTTCCCCGCAGTCTGTCTACAACTTCATCAATGGTGAGGTCCTTTGTCGTTTCTCCTTCGATTGCGGTAATGAGGTCCCCGGCGTGAATATCCGACTTCGCCGCCGGCGTGTCCTCTATAGGCGCCACCACGCGTACGTAGGGGGAAAAATCCTCCGGCAGTTCCCCGTCCGATTCTCTCTTCTGCTCCGATTTCGAAATATACAAACCCACGCCGCCGAATTTTCCGGAGGTTGTATCGGTCAGGTCCTGCATGTCCGTTTCCGTTAAATAGGCGGAATGGGGATCATCTAAGCTTTCGAAGAGGCCCTTGAGCGCTCCTTCGAAAAGTGTCTGCGGGTCCACCTCGTCCACGTAATTTTCGTGAACGAAACGAAATACCTGTTCAAAAAGGGTAAGATATTTTGGAATTGTCCTGTCCGCCTGCTGCGCGAAAACGCCGGGAGCAAAAACAAGGACACAGATAACCAGTAAAATGAAGGCCGTTACGCTGAACCAGGTTATTTTTTCTTTCTTTTTCATAGTTTCTGCTGTTTATTCTAGGTAATTGCCCCTGTTTGTCAAGGTTCTGATTTGTTCCCTTGACTGTTCAATTTTATCCCCGTAAACTCCGCTAACAGATGAAAAAAATCCAACCCCTCTTTTTTATTGGAGCATTTTACGAATTACTGAGAACAGGTGTTCTGTTTGTCCTTACCATTGTCTTCGTTTCGCCGGAGTTAGATCAGGTAAAAATACTCCTCTTTGTACTGCTTGTATCGCCGGGTTTTGTCCTGTTCGCGGGATACATTTTTCTTGGAATGCATACGGAAAGGTACGCTGAAACGGCGAAGCTTTTAGCGCTTGGGAAAATCGCGGGTCTGCTGCCGGTTGTGATCGGGGCGCTCAATTCCATCGGTATTGTACAGTTTGCAGCAGCGGAGCGCCAGCTGACATCGACGGGACTGCTTTTCGGAATTATTATTCTTTTTGATTTGCTTTTCTTTCTCTTTCTAGTATCATATAACAGGCGGAACGACAGGCAGCCGGAGAAAGCAAATCAAGAACTGCCGACAATAGAAGAGGTAGAAATAGAGGAGTAATGGATGCGCATCATACCGATAGCCAGCGGCAAAGGGGGGGTTGGTAAGTCGCTTGTAGCCGCCAACCTTTCTTTGGCATTAGCCCAGGCTGGGAAACGGGTTGTTGCTGCTGACGTTGATTTAGGCGGATCGAATTTGCACCTCATCTTCGGAATAACCGGAATAAAAAAAGGTATCGGGACCTTTTTGAACGATCCCAATGTTTCCTTTAACGATATCATTTTTCAAACCGACTATAAAAACCTTCAGTTCATTCCCGGAGACGCGGAAATCCCCGGGACGGCCAATTTGAAGAGTTCCCAGAAACAGAAGCTCATCCGCCGTTTTAAATCTTTAAATGCCGATTATCTCGTTCTCGATCTCGGAGCGGGGACAAATTTCAATACCATCGATTTCTTTTTAACGTCCGGCAAGGGGATAATCGTAACTTCTCCTACTCCCACTGCAAACTTAAACGCCTACCTGTTTATAAAAAATGTTATTTTCCGGATTATGCATTCCTCCTTTAAAAAAGGAAGTCCGGCGGAAGAATACATCAAGTCGCTGATGAACAACGGCGCTTCTTTTCAGCAAATTTACATGCCGAAGCTCATTGAAACCGTCCGGGAAAAGGACCCCGTCAGTTATCAGACGTTTCGCGAGAGGTTGTCGTTTTTTCAGCCGAGACTGGTCCTGAATTTACTAGAGGACCCGAAAGACGCGAACAAGGCAAAACGGCTCCGGCGGTCCTGTAAAGAATATTTGGGTGTTGACATGGAGCATCTCGGTATTATGTACCGGGACGAGATGCAGGACGTTGCTCAGAAAAGCCGTATCCCCGTCATCCTGTACAAGCCGAAATCTGTTCTGTCCCAAGCAATATTCCGGATTGCCGACAAGCTGCTGCAGACCGGCGGTGAAGATGAAGGACCGATGGATTTTGAGACAATTGAGGAAACGTATCAGGAAGCGGATGCAGAGGCGGAAGTTGACTTTGAGACGAAAATCCGGTATATGGAAGACCTTCTGCATTGCGGGGCATTGACGGAAGGGGACCTGATTGAAACAATAAAAACCCAGCAATATGAAATAAACCAGTTGAAAAAGGAAAATAATTTTCTGAAAATGAAATTAGTAAAGGCCGCTGAGGAAGGCTATATTCGTTAACCGGAAATTGTAACACTATGGCTGATACAATATTACAGGGTGCGCTTCAGTTAGAAATTGACGGCTCCGGATTAGAAGCCAAATTGATTTTTACTCCGAATGCCGGCGGTGAAGAGTGGAATAGAGAAAAAATTTTCGAACTGCTCTCCCGTAATCAAATTACTGAAGGAATCAATACCCCGGCAATAGAAGAACTTCTCAAAAATCCGCCGAAAAAACCGGAGGCGGTAACAATAATTGCCGCGAAAGGTGTTCCTTTAGAACCCGCGAAGGACGAAGAGGTTGAGTGGAAGGAACTTCCCGTCCCGGAGGACCTGGCTGAGGATGCCGATCAGGTCCTCTCGGAAGCCGGAGAACCTGAAATTATGCAAGTTCGGGTTGAAAAGATTAAAAAACAGCAGAAGGTTGAAAAAAAACAGAAGCTGGGCTTTCTACCGGCCAAAGAAGAAGTGGTAACGGTAGTAGAAAAAAACGAAATTCCCGAGAAAATTGAAGTGGACCCCGCGGTAGAGGGTACCGGCTGGGTCGTGGCAGGCGATAAAATTGCCGTTGTATATGCCGGCGAACCGGGGACACCCGGAAAAGATATTTACGGAAATCAGTTGATGCCTGAAAAAGGGCCTCAAACGGCGGTATATCCGGGAAAGGGAGTAGAAAAAAAACGGGGCGAACTGACGGCCCTTCAAGCCGGGTTTTTGCGAAGAGGAAAAAACTGGGCTGAGGTAATCCCCTTTCAGCGGCATGAGTGGAGTGTCCACCTTTCCGAAGATCAGGGTACCTGCCGGATAGATTTTACTCCCGGCAGCAGCAGCTGTTCATTACCAGACGCGGCCGGAATTATCAAGGCGGCAGAGGAGCTCGGTGCTGGTTCTGAAACTCTTCTCAGCGGGAATGAAATCAATTTACTTTTGAAAACATGGAAGGAGAGCGGAAAAGAGGTAAAAAACTATTCTATCAGTTCCGATGTGGAAAGTGTTATCGAGATAGAAGTTGCCGAGGACAATATGAAAGCTGTCCTTAATTTAAAAAAAGGCAGGGGCGGCGGTAAAGCGCTTCAGTTAAAGGATGTCGGCAGCGCCCTTCGGACTTCCGGTGTAAAGGGGTTGCAGCCGGACAAGGTAAAAGCGGATATTTTAGAGTTCTACCGCGGTCCGGAGCAGGTGCTGGAAGGGTATGTATTGGCTGAAGGGGTCCCTCCGGAAGAACCGGAGCCCCCTGAGCTGGAAATTTCCGTGCAATGTATCGGTGAAAAGGAAAAAGAGGACATACAAAAGCTCCTATCAGCGGCAAACAGTACCGCGCACGGAATACTGTCCGTATCTGAATTCCCCGTTGATTCGGTCGAAGAGATGGCATTTGTCGTCCGCCATCAGCCGATAGCCCGTTTTACGAAGATTGCACCGGGAAAGCCGGGAAAAGATGTCTACGGCAGTGAACTGCCCTGTACGGTACCGCCGAAGCCGGTTGTTACCATCTTCGAGAATATTAAAGAGGAGGAGGAACAGTACACTGCCGAAATTACGGGACTGTTGGAAAAGGCGGTTATCGACGGAGCGGTTTTTCTCCGCGTAAGGCCCCACAGGGACGCGGAGGTCCAAGTAACGAAAGGCGATGAAAATATGAAAGGGTACCTGACTGTTGCTCCGGCTGAGGGCGCGGGCGGGGCTGTCAGTGAAGAGCTTCTCCGGGAGAAAATTAAAGACGCGGGTATTACCCGGGGCTTGAAAGACGAGGCTGTTTCCGCTGCCGCGGCACAAGCCGGCAGCGGGGAGGCGGTGGAACAACTTCTAATCGCGGAAGGTCAGCCCCCGAAGCATGCTGCAAAAAACCAAATCAATTTTCACATCGATTTTGCACAAGACAGCAGGGTAACCATAAAAAAAGACGGATCGGCCGATTACAAAAATGTACATCAGCTTACGATGGTACAAGCCGGACAGAAAATTGCCGAGGTAGAACCGCCGGAAGAGGTAGGTGAGGACGGCTGGGACATAACCGGGAAAACGGCCGCCGCGAGAAGTTTTCAGGGATTTGACCTCGAGCTGGGGCCGAATGTCGAAAAAGCCGAAACGGACGGCGGCGGTTTTTCCATTACAGCGAAGATAGACGGCAAATTGATATACGA
>CAYTSI010000048.1:0-22748 GCA_964440465.1 uncultured Spirochaetales bacterium | reverse complement strand
GGAACGGCAAACGCCAGTGTAATTGTTTCGGAAAGCGCCATCGGGAGCCCGGTGGTGGACAAACCAAACGTGCTGATTGCAATGAACGGCCCCTCCCTGACATCATTTGAGGATGATGTTGCCGAAGGGGGCATGGTACTTGTCAATTCCTCCATTGTCAGCGAAAAAGTGAAACGGACCGATATAAAGACGTATTACATTCCCGCCAGCGACATTGCCAAGGAAAACGGGCTTCTGCCGGCCGCGAATGTGGTACTACTGACCATTTATTTTCTTCTCTCCGGTGCCGCGGATGTGGAGACCCTGCGCACGGTCATTCCGCTTTCGATTAAAAAGAAAAATTTAACCGAAACAAACCTGAAAATGATCGACGCGGGCGTCCGATACTACGAGGAAAACCTGGCGCGGGACCCGTCGATGTAGGGGGAACTATATCCCCAGGACCTTTTTCAGCTCCTCTACCGATTCCTCTTTCATATTGAACGAATGCTCTTCCGCGGGGAACCGCTCCCGGCGCACATCTTCAACGAATTCCCGTACCGCCTTCACTTCCCGGTCGTACATTTCCGCGTACACCTTCACGAATTTCGGGGTAAACCGCTTGAACAGACCGAGCATATCGTGAAACACAAGGACCTGCCCGTCGCAGTAGACGCCGCCGCCGATTCCGATGGTGGGAATTTTCACCTTTTCGGTAATAATCTTCGCGAGCTGCCGCGGGATTGCTTCTAAAATAAGGGCAAACGCACCGGCGTCCTCGAGGGCAAGGGCGTCGTCCACAACCGCCTTCGCGGCGTCGATTGATTTCCCCTGCACTTTAAATCCGCCTAACAGCGCCGCCGTCTGCGGGGTCAGCCCGATATGTCCGAATACGGGAATGCCCGCCCGGTGGATTGCCTCGGCAACGGGCGCGTAATCCTGCCCGCCTTCGAATTTTACCGAATCGGCGCCGCCGTCTTTATACAGGACCCCCGCGTTCGTTACCGCCTGTTCTATGGATATATTGTAAGACATAAAGGGCATATCCCCGACGACATGCGCCCGTTTCACTCCCCTCATGACCGCCTTCGTATGGTGGAGCATTTCATCCATCGTTACCGGGACGGTGTCTTCATATCCCAGTTCCACCATTCCCAGACTGTCTCCCACGAGAATGATGTCGATGCCGGCCTCGTCAACAACAAGCGCCTCGGGATAGGTATACGCGGTTATCATGCTTATTTTTTCTGAAGCCTCTTTCATTTTCCACAAGTCGGCTACCAGCAGTTTTTTCGTTTCTTCCGGATGTGAACTCATATGTTATCTCCCTTTTTACATGGTTTTCACCAAGAATATTAAAAATAGTAAACTTACTCAAGTACCACTGCTGTTCTTTTTTATTGACAGTCCCGCCCGCTGCCCGTATGCTAAAGCCTATGAATATAGTAGTCATCAACAGCGGAAGCAGCTCAATTAAATTTCAACTTATCGATATGCGGACACAGCAGCGGCCGGGAAGAATCGGTCATTTCAACCGACGATTCGCCGGAAAAAATTGGAACGGAGAAGAAGCGAAATGGATAATTCGATTACCGATGTACCCGGCATCCTCGTCGGACACGCGGAAAACAGGGAAGCAGCGACCGGATGTACGGTTGTCCTCTGCGAACAGGGTGCCGTTACCGGGGTAGATGTCCGCGGCGGCGCTCCGGGGACACGGGAAATATCCGCTTTGGACCCTGTCAACTATGTGCGGGAGGCACACGCTGTGTACTTAGGCGGCGGCAGCGCCTTCGGCCTGGACGGCGCCGCCGGCGTCATGCAGTATCTCGAAGAGCGCGGCATCGGCCTTGACGTAGGCATCGGCAAAGTACCGATTGTACCGGGGGCTGTCCTCTTCGATCTGCCGGTAGTCCGGCCGGACATCCGCCCGGACAAAGCGATGGGGTACGAGGCATGCGCGAACGCCTGCTCGCCGAATACCCGGCAGGGGAACGTCGGGGCCGGCACCGGCGCTACCGTCGGCAAAACAGCGGGGATGCAATCGGTCATGAAAGGGGGGGTAGGGACCGCGTCCTTTCGTGCCGGGGGTCTCATTGTCGGCGCTTTAGTGGCAGTCAACTGTTTCGGCGACGTTATCGATCCCGACACCGGAAAAATCATCGCCGGTGTACTTACCCCGGATAAAAAAGACTTCGCCGACTCCCTCCGGATCATAACCGCGGTCCACGAAGAGGAAAGCAGGGTCTTTAAGGGCGGCAACACCACCATCGGGGTAATAGCTACAAACGCGAAACTGACAAAACCGCAGGCCACAAAAATCGCGATGATGGGCCACGACGGGTACGCCAGGACCATCAACCCCATCCACACCATGTACGACGGCGATTCCATTTTCTGCATGGCCGCCGGCGAAGTGGAAACGGATTTGACCACCCTCGGAGCTGTCGCGGCATTCGTTGTGGCAAAGGCGGTCGTCAACGGGGTAAAATCGGCCGAATCCGCCTACGGCATACCGGGATTTTATACCGTTGCCGGCTCCTCCGCGTCGGAGAGAATGGCGGAATAGTTTTTCAAGAGCGTCGATTCCTCGCTGATGATGAAGTTCATCTTCTCCTCCACCCGGGTAAACATCCTCTTGATAAAGGTTTCCGCCAGTTTCATTTTCCTCTCCGAATACTTCGCGTCCCGGATAAGCAGGTAGCTTTGTACTAAATCGATGGCCATCTCCACTAAACGCCGGGCATGGTAGTCGACGAATTGCGTGTCTTCAGTACCCTTCGCGTGGATGAGGGCCTTTTCAAAGTTGTTCCGTGCTTTCCGGACAAGCTTCAACAGGGGTTCGGCGTGTGAGTTGTCTTCCGAATCGTATTCATCCAAAACTGCCGCCGCGGTTCCGGAGGTTATCCCGTTGATGGCCGCAACGACCTGCAGCTGCGTGGTCCCCTCGTAAATATTGGTGATTCTGGCGTCCCGGTAATGCCGCTCCACGTTAAAGTCCCGCATGTATCCGGTGCCTCCTTGGACCTGTATGGCATTGTCGGCAACCTCGTTTGCCATTTCCGTGTTGAACATCTTCGACATGGGTGTAAACATTCCCGCTAAGCGGGTGTAGTTTTTCAGGTCCGATTTGAACTCGGCCTTTCTGTCCGGATGCAGTTCCGACATATGCTCCAGCCCCTCTTTGAGGTCGACGATCCGAGCGGTTTCATACATCAGACTCCGGCCGGCTTCGATATTGATTTTCATCTCCGTCAGCATTTCAAAAACCGCGGGAAACTCCCGAATGGGCTTGTCGAATTGTATCCGCTCCTTCGAATATTTGTCCGCTTCTCGGTAGGCCGCTTCGGCAATGCCTAAGGCCTGGGCCGCTATGCCTAAGCGGGCACTGTTCATCAGCCACATGGTGTACTTGGTAAGTCCCCGCTTCCGCTCACCCACCAGGTAGGCGGGAGCGTTATTGAACTGCAGTTCGCAGGTAGGGGAGCCGTGAATACCCATCTTGTCCTCCACCCGGCGGACAAGCATGTGTTCGTCCCGTTCGTAGAGGAAGAAGGAAAGCCCCCGCGCGCCGTGGGCCTCTTCGCTCCGTGCTAACACAAGGCCGATTGTCCCGCAGCCGTTGGTAATAAACCGCTTTACGCCGTTTAAATACCATTTCCCGTCGGGTCCCTGATGCGCCCGGAGGGTGACCGCCTGAAGATCGCTGCCGGCATCGGGTTCTGTCAAAATCATGGACGATCCGTATTCGCCGGAAGAAAGCAGGGGAAGGTATTTGTCCTTCAGCTCTTCCGATCCGAACTTGTTCAGCGTTTCCGCGATGTCCTGCTGCAGACCGAAATTGAGAAAGGAGGCGTCGGCACGCGCCACGATTTCAGCCGCGACGGCCAATATGGTCGTGGGAAAATTCAGTCCTCCGTATTTCCGGGGAAGGGCAAATCCCATTAAATCGGCTTTCGCGAAAATATCGAGTACCTGCTTCGTCCCCTTCGCGTAGACAACGTCGTTGTTAACGATTCGGACCCCCTCTTTATCAATTTCCGGCGCGAGAGGTGCCAATACTTCGCCGCATATTTCCCCGATTATTTCGAGGATTTTCATGTACGAATCCTTCGCGTCCTCCACATCCTTCGGGGCATGTGGATATTGGTTTTTTTCGGCAAAATCATTTTCCCGCAGGCGGACGACCCGCTCGAGGTCCATATGTTTCAGGTGGAATAAAATATCATTGTTATCATGTAAAAAATTTTCCATGGTTCTCTCCTACTTCCTTTATACCTTGGCCTTGTACGCCTTGATAAACCTTGGGACCACTTCCTTTAGGTCGCCGACAATGCCGTAATGCGCTATCTGCAGGATCGGCGCCTCCGGGTCGGTGTTAATGGCGATAATTCTCGCCGCCTCCGACATTCCCGCCCGGTGCTGAATCGAACCGGAAATACCGCAGGCGATATACAGTTTCGGCCGGACCGTCGTTCCGGTCTGTCCTACCTGGTGGTCCTTCGAAACAAATCCCGCGTCAACGGCGGCCCTGGAAGCGCCGACTTCACCGTTTAATAAGTGGGCAAGCTCCTTAATCAGGCGGAAGTCCTCCTTGGACCCTACTCCGATTCCTCCGGCCACAACAATCCGCGCGCCTTTTAAATCGACGTGTTTCTCCTCTTTCACCCGTTTGACGATTTCAGTGAGAAAATCGGCATCATCGAACCCTACATCCGCCGGGGTAATTTTCCCCTTCAAAGAGCTGTCCGGTTCGACCATCTTCATGACCCCTTCACGGACCGTCGCCATTTGGGGCTTGTTTTCGGGGCTGACAATGGTGGCAATAATATTTCCGCCGAAGGCCGGCCGTATTTGATACAAAATCTTTTCATAATTCGTACCCCGGTATTCATGATCGCCGATCTGGAGATCGGTACAGTCGGCGGTCAGCCCTACCTTCAGTTCCGAGGCAACCCGGGGGGCAACGTCCCGGCCGGTGGTAGTCGCGCCGTAGAGTACGATCTGGGGCTTGTGTTTTTTGATAATTTCAACGAGGGCTTTCGAGTACGGAAGGGGGGTATAATGGGCAAGTTTTTCGTTGTCCACGACAAACAGCTCATTTACGCCGTAGGGAAGAACCTTCTTCGCCTCCTCTCCCACATTATGGCCGATAAGTACTCCCGTTACCGCGGCGCCTACCTGTCCGGCAAGCTCCCGCGCCTTGCATACGAGCTCCAAACTTACTTCAGCCGTTTTTCCGTCATCCTGCTGGATGAAAACCATTACACTATTTTTATCGCTCACGAATATCTCCTTTTCCTACCCGATGGTATGGTCCGCAATCAGTTCATGCACCATGTTTGCAATGGACTCTTCGGTATTTTCAATCATCTTTGTTTCCGTTGAAACGAGCACGACCGATTCGATTTTTTTTACCTTCGTGGGAGATCCGGAAAGGCCGCACTGGTCCGGGTTTGCTCCGATGGCGTTAACGTCCCACTGGGTAATAAAATCTTCCGTCCGCGCGGCGGAATCTGTGTCCAGATAGCTCTCGTCGTAGGCTTCCTGCTGCTGGGCCGAGGCGTTTTTATAGGTAAGCACTTTGACGGCAGAGGGCGGCCGCGGGAAAAACCCTTCATCCGTAATTGTAATCAATACCGGAAACTTCGATGCAACGATCTCATATCCGCCTTCGATACTTCTTCTGGCGGTAATTTCCCTCTTTTTTATGTCCAGTTTCTCGAAAGCACTGACGCAGGTAATTTGATTGATGCCGAGTTTCTCGGCTGTCTGCGGCCCGACCTGCGCGGTATCGCCGTCAATGGCCTGTCTGCCGCAGAACACCATATCGTAGTGCCCTAACTTTTCGATGGCGCACTTCAGGGCGTACGACGTTGCTAAGGTATCGGCGGCGGCGAATTTCCGGTCGGAAATAAGGGCGACAAAATCCGCGCCCCGGTAGAGAGACTCTTTCAGCACCTGAATTGCCGGCGGCGGCCCCATGGTGAGAACATTCACTCTGGTGTCGGGATATTCATCTTTTATCGACAATGCTGCTTCCAAAGCATGCAGATCTTCGGGATTGAAAATCGCGGGAAGCGCGGCCCTGTTGACCGTCCCGTCCTCCCGCATCGCTTCTCCGGTAACATTTTGTGTATCCGGGACTTGTTTAATGAGTACGACAATATGTAGTCCCATTGTAACCTCCTCCTCATAAAGGGCAAAAATAATTGAGCCCAATAGTAATAATATTTCCCATGAAAAGCAACCGCCGCTTCGGCGGCGGCCCTTCTACTCTTCTTTCAGTGTCCGCAGGACCCTCTCCGCCTCTTCAGCGGCCTGGGCGATAAACATTTCGATAATATCCTTTACCGGCATCACTTTATCGACAAGCCCGACACTTTGGCCGGCCATAATGGAACCGTCGTCGATGTTTCCGTCGATGGCGGCCTTTTTCAAGCCGCCGATCCAGAATTCCTCGAGCTTCAGACCGGCTTCCCGGGGGGTCATGGCGTTCCGCTCGAGCTGGGCAATCAGGCCGAGCTGCAGGGTCGTAAAATCGATGGTGCCGTTGTTGGTAACCGCCCGGACCGGGATGACCGGGACCCGGGGGTCGAACTGGGCGGTTGGAACGGTGTCTTTCGCGGCCGCCTTTATCAGGGCGTTTTTAAAGTTGGGATGGGCGGGAGACTCCTCGGCCACGGCAAACCACGTCCCCAGCTGGATCCCCGCCGCCCCCATCAGCAGATAGTGGAGCATTGATATCCCGGACCCGATACCGCCGGCCGCAAACACCGGCACTTCCTTGGTGTGGGGCAGGATTTCCTCCGCCAGCACCGCCGTGGAAACCGGCCCGATATGCCCTCCCGCCTCGTGTCCTTCAATAATAAGGGCGTCCACACCGGAGCGGATAATGCTTTTCGCGATCCCCACGGTGGGGGCGAAACAGATCAGTTTGCTGCTGGTCTGTTTTACCTTGGTTATGGCGTCCCGGGGCGGCAGGCCTCCCGCGAAAATAACATAGGGAAACTCGATATTCAAAATATGGTCCAAATGTTTTCTAAAGTTCGGCGCGATAGAAATCAGATTGACGCCGAAGGGTTTGTCCGTCAGGTCCCCGGTTTTTGAAATTTCATCTTTAAACAGGTCGATGGGCATGTTCCCGCCGGCCAAAACACCAAAGCCCCCTTCATTGGAAATCGAGGAAACCAGCCTGCTCTCGGATATCCAGGACATCGCGCCGCCTAATATCGGATAATCCACCCCGAGGAATTCTTTTCCCCGGCGCCAGAGTTTGTTCATTAACTCGGTCGGATTTTTCATTGCATGCTCCTGTATGCGAAGGATTGAATATTGATAATAGGAAAATGAGATTGAAGCGTCAAGGGTAGAAATGGTATGATCGGTTCCTATGAAAACAACAATTATTCCGAGGCGGTGGGAAAACATTCCGCCGGCAGAACAGGAAAAAATTCTTCACCGCTCCGGACAGGACATTGAAGACGCGATACCCCAAATACGGCCGATAGTAGAGGCCGTGGCGTCCGAAGGGGACGCGGCCCTGAGACGGTATACCCTGGAGTTTGATAAGGCCGACATCAGCGGCCTCCCCCTCCGGGTAACGGAAGAAGAGTTTGAAAAAGCTGAAACCTCCTTAAACGAGACGGTACAAGAGGCAATCCGCTTCGCCGTGGAAAACGTACGGAAATTTCACCTCCCGCAGAAACGGGAGGAGCAGACACTGACGGAGATACGTCCGGGCATTTTCGCGGGGGAAAAGGTAAGCCCCGTCGAGTCCGCCGGGCTGTATGTCCCCCGGGGAAGGGGAAGTTTTCCTTCCATGCTGTATATGCTCGCGGTGCCCGCCGTTATTGCCGGGGTGCCGGAAATACGGATCGTTACCCCGCCGAACCCCGACGGGAGCGTGGACCCGGGCTGCCTCTATGCCGCACGCCTCTGCGGAGTTTCCGAAGTGTACAGGGTCGGCGGGGCACAGGCAATCGCGGCCCTTGCCTACGGGACGGAAAGCATCGGGAAAACGGTAAAAATTACGGGGCCGGGAAGCATGTACGTGGCCGCGGCAAAGCGGCTCGTGTCCCACATCATCGACACCGGCCTCCCGGCGGGCCCGTCGGAATCGGTACTAATTGCCGACTCCGGCGCTGATCCGGAAAAAGTTGCCCTCGACCTTGTAACAGAGGCGGAGCACGGGTCCGATTCTCAAGCCCTGCTCCTTACCCCCTCTGTGGAGCTTGCCGCCGCCGTTTCAAAACGTGCCGCCGGGATGGTCGATACACTGCCGGAACCGCGGAAGGGGTTTATTCGTGATGTTTTTGCCGGCTACGGGGGCATTATTATTACCGAAAGTCTCGAAGCAGCCGCGGACCTCAGCAACAGGATTGCCCCGGAACATCTGCAGATTCAGACCGCGGACCCGTTTGATCTGCTTCCTCTGATTGTCAACGCCGGAGAGGTCCTTTTAGGAGACAACACCCCCTTCTCGGCGGCAAACTATGTTATCGGCGCTAACGCGGTCCTTCCCACGGGAGGAGGGGCGAAAACCTATTCCGCCGTTTCGGTACGGGACTTTGTAAAGTATTCCTCCGTTGTGTATTCCACACGCCGGGGCTATGAGCTCTGCGCTCCCCGTGTAGCTGCCCTCGCCGCCTACGAAGGCTTTATTACCCACGGCAATGCCGTAACCAAACGTCCCGGCGGGAAAAGCGGCACTTCCCATGAAGTTTGACGATCTCGATTCAGCCTTCGGCTACATCGAAGCCTTTACCAACTTCGAAAAAGTGACGCCGCAGTCGGTGCGGGACTTCAAACATGACAGGATGTACCGGCTCCTCGAGTATTTCGGCCATCCGGAAAAGGGCATGGACCTGATTCATATCGCCGGATCGAAGGGGAAGGGCTCCACCGGAATTTTCCTCGCCTCCATGCTGCAGGCGGCGGGGTACAACACCGGCCTGTATACGTCTCCGCATGTGCTCAGCTACCGGGAGCGGATCAGCCGGGCGGGGGAGTTTTTCAGCGATTCTCTCTACATGGAGGCGATTGAATCGATTGCCGATATGATTGAATCGGGAGCGGGAAGAGACCTTGCCGGGGACGACAAGGAGCCGACGACCTTCGAGCTGCTGACACTTCTCGCTTTTCTCGTTTTCAGGGCGGACGGCTGCGCCTACGGAATTATCGAAACCGGTATCGGCGGCAGGCTGGATGCAACGAATGTTATTACACCAAAAGCCTGTGTTATTACTCCGATCGAGCTGGAGCACACCGACATCCTCGGGGAAACAATAGAGGAAATCGCTTTCGAGAAGGCGGGAATTATAAAACCGGGTATTCCCGTATTTTCAGCAAAGCAGTGCTCTGCCGCGGCAGCTGTCCTCCGGGAAACGGCTGTACAGCGGAACGCGCCGATTACATTTATAGGTGAGGAGACAGAATATCTCGAAACTCGACGCCGCCCCCCCCGGGAGGGGACAGCCGCGGCAAGCGAAATGACGGTCCGGTGGAAAAGCGGAGAAACATGTACGGCGGGACTCGCGATGTTTGGTGATTTTCAGGGAGAAAATGCCGCGTTAAGCCTCTGTGTTCTAAGAAAATTAAGCCTTGGAACACCGGAAGCACTGCGAAGGGGGCTGCAAAGGGCGGTCCTTCCCGGGAGGATGGAAATCGCAGGGACCGCGCCGCCGCTGATTCTCGACGGCGCCCATACGCCCTCCTCCCTCCGCAGGCTGTGCCGGACATTTCAGGAGACATTCCCCGGACCCGGAATTTGCATTTACGGCAATGTATCGGGGAAGCGGACGGAAGAGATGGCGCTAATAGCTTCATCCTGTTTCCGGCACATCATCGTCTCCACACCGGGGACGTTTAAAAAAAGCGACCCCGCGTCGGTATTTAAGGCCGTAAGCAGGCACCACGCGTCGGTCCTGTTCAAACCGGAACCAAAAGAGGCGCTGCGCGAAGCCTACCGGCTTTCCGGAGGAACGCTTCCCGTTCTCGTTACCGGATCATTTTACATGATCGGGGAAATAAAAAAACTTTTAGCCTAAGATCTATATTTTTTTACCTTGTTTTCATATACTGGCGGTAACGTGGCGAAAAAAACAACACGCGCGACAATCGATAAACTCAACAAACAGGCCTGGCGTATCATGCTTTCCGACCTCAGGGCGGGGCTCGAAGTCGCCCTGGAAGCGGAAAAAAAGGCGGAAGAAATCCGGTATCCCCGGGGCGCCGCCGAGGCCGCCCTCAATTTGGGATGGTGCTACTCCTATTTAAGCGAATCGAAACCGGCCCTGGAACACCTGCAGAAAGCCCTTGAAATATATCAGGAATTAGATGAGCAGGAAGGTTCCATGAAAACCCTCAATGCCATCGGGGTCGTTTATCACAATGTCAGTCAGTACGAATCCGCGCTGGAATATTATTCGAAAAGCCTTGCACTGAGCAGAAACGCCGGCAACAAGGAGCGGGAACTGGCCGCGATTAACAACCTGGGCGAATTTTATCACGAATTGGGAAACTACGAAGAAGCTTCCGGGTTTTTTACCAAGGCCCTCGAACTTGCACAGGAGTGCGGCGACGGGGAACGGCTGGCGAATGTACTTGTCAATCTGGGGCTGACTCAAAAGGAACTGGGGAACTACACCGCGGCGAAAGAGTATCTGCGGAAGGCGGTGAAATCCAGTACGAAGGAAGATGATAAAATAACCCGGGTCAAATGCTGCACGTCCATGGGGCTGCTCTATCAGGACATGAAGCAGTACGCCGAAGCGGCGGAGTGGCACCGGAAAGGAATAGAACTGTCACGCGAAACGGGAAACCGGCACGGGGAATTGGAAGCGCTGTATAACTTATCTAAAATGTACATGACCGCGCAAGATGAGGACGCCGCCCTGGTACATCTGCAAGAGACCGTTCATTTAAGTGAACGGATCGGTTCTAAGTTTTACGCGTATCAGGCCCAGCTTGCCATGGCCAATATGCATGAACGGCAGGGTGATTACAAAACAGCGCTGGAACACTTTAAACAGTACAATGTAATTGAAAAAGAGGTGTTCAGCGACGAAGCCAGGAAGCGGCTGGAAAACCTCATTACACAGCATGAAATCGAGCGGGCCTCGAAGGAGGCGGAAATTTTCCGGCTGAAAAATATCGAAGTTGAAAACGCCCTCTCGAGAATGAAAATTGTAAGCGAAATCGGCCGGCAGATTACCGCGTCTCTGGACATAGAAAAAATCATGTTCACCGTGTATGAAAACGTTAACCAGCTGATGGCCGCCGAAGGCTTCGGTATTGCCGTTTACGACAAAACAACCGATGAAATCGATTACCGGTTGTTTATCGAAGAAACAAAACGGATGCCCAGGGAAAAACGGCGGGTCGACCCGAAGGAAGGGTACGCCGCCTGGTGCATTGTCAATAAACAAGAGGTAGTTATCAACGATAACGAAAAGGAGTACATCAATTACCTCCCCCGGCGGGCCAAACCCTTAGGAAGGTCATCGGAGTCAATTATCTATGTACCCTTAGAAATAAAAAATGAGATTATCGGGGTACTGACGGTGCAGAGTTTTTCCAAGCACGCCTACAGCGCGTACCACCTGGACATTCTCAAGGCCTTAGGTTCCTATTTGGCTATTGCCCTGGAAAATTCGATGATGTATGAACAGGTAAATCAGCTGAACACCCTCCTCTTAGATGAAAAAAAGGACCTGGAAGATGCAAACAAACAGATAGCTTATATGGCGAACCACGACAATCTGACGGGCCTTCCGAACAGGCGCCTTCTCTATGGTCTTGTCGAACAGGTCATTCCCCACTCCCGGCGTAACAATACTGAATTTGCCCTGTTTTATATCGACTTAGACAATTTCAAACCCATCAATGACAATTTCGGCCATGAGGTTGGAGACGAGGTCCTGAAAATCGCCTCGGAGCGGATGCTGCACTCTTTCCGGGCGTCGGATACGGTGGCCCGGATCGGAGGAGACGAGTTCGTCGCCGTTATTCGGGATGTAGAAGGGAAAAAGGCGGTGCAGCAGGTGGCGGCAAAAGCCATCGAAACGCTGCAGGCCCCGATCAAGGTGCATGAGCATTCCTGTGATATAACGGTAAGTATCGGCATTGCTATTTTCCCGGATAACGGGGCCACCTTTGAAGACCTTCTAAAAAAAGCGGACAAAGCTATGTATATGGCCAAAGAAACCGGCAAAAACGGGTACTGTTTTTACAGCAGCATAAGGAAATAGCCTATGTATTCACATCGGTTCGGCAGGCTTACTCCCTATATCCCGGGGGAACAGCCGAAAGACAGAACATTCATCAAACTGAACACAAACGAAACTCCCTACCCCCCCTGTCCCGAAATAAAGGAACTTTTAGAGCGGTTTCCGATTGAAGGACTGCGGCTCTATCCGGACCCGGAAGCGTGGGAACTGCGGGAAGTACTCGCGGAATATGAACAGGTACCGGCAAACAGGATTTTTGTAAGCAACGGGTCCGATGAAGCACTCAGTTTTTGTTTTTTCAGTTTTTTTGATGAAACCTCCGGCCCCGTCCTGTATCCCCGGTTTACCTACAGCTTTTACCCGGTATACTGCGGTTTTTACAACATTCCCTATACACAAATTCCCCTTCAAAGCAACTTTTCACTCGACCTCGGCAGGTTTATCGAAGCAGTTCCAAAGTCTTCCGGGGTCATTTTCCCGAACCCGAACGCTCCCACCGGCAGGTTCGAGGAATTAGCGGAAATCAGCCCCCTCCTCCGGGAGGCGGGGAAGGGGCGGGCCGTTGTTATCGACGAAGCCTACATCGATTTCGGAGGAGATACGGCGGTCCCTCTCATGGAAACGTACCCGAACCTGGTGGTTGTAAAAACGCTGTCCAAAGGCTTCAGCCTTGCCGGGGCCCGCCTCGGATATACCGTGGCGGGAGAAGAAATTACCTCCGCGCTGTTTACCGTCAAGGACTCTTTTAATTCCTATCCCGTCGACACATTAACCCAGAAAATCGGGGCCGCGGCGCTGCGGAATACCGCGTATTACAAAACAATCCAAAGAAAAATTATGGATACCCGGGAAAAAACACGTGAAGAGCTTACCGCCGACGGCTGGCAGGTCCTTCCGAGTAAGGCGAATTTTCTCTTTGCCCGAAAGCCGGGCACGTCAGGAAAAGAGATATACAACCGGCTTCGGGAGCATAACATTCTTGTCCGCCGCTTCGATATTCCGGGAATAGAGGATTTTCTCCGCGTAACCGTCGGCACCGATGATGAAATGGAACAATTCCTCGCGGCATGCCGGCAATACATCTGCTGACAATATAATGAAACAGGAAGCAGCCGATGTCCCTTAACTGGAGAGAAATCGACCTCATTCTGCGGGAACTGGACCTCGTTAACACTCATGTGCAGAAGATTTATCAGCCTGATTTTCAGAGCCTCGTTTTCCAGGTATATTCTCCTTCAAACCGGTTTTTCCTCCTCATCCACCTCGGACAGGGACAAACCAGGCTGCACGCGGCTTTCGAGAAACCGGAAAAAAAAGTGAAACTTCAGCGTTTCGCTCAATTTCTCCGCTCCCGTATAGCGGGCGGGCGAATTACCGGGGCGGTGCAGGTGCAGGGACAGAGAATTGTCAAACTCACCATCCTGCGGGGCGGGGAAACGACGCTCCTATGGATCAGACTGTGGGGGAACGCCGCGAATATTATCGCGACGGACGGGGCCGGCACGGTGTTAGACGCCTTTTACCGGCGTCCGAACCGGGGGGAGGTCTCCGGCGGGAACTACAATCCTGAAAAGGAATTCGCCGGCCTGCCGGCACCGGCGGATAACGACAGGTACACCGTACGAGAATATGAAACCGGCAGGACCTCGGCCATGCCTTTCAACGCGTTTATCGACGGAGAGTACGGCAGCGCCGAGGAGGCGGAAAAACGCGGCACACTGCGGCGAAAGGCCCTGGCGGGCATTGAAGAGCAGCGCCTCCGCCTGCGGAAACAGCTGCGGGACCTGGAGAAGAAACGGAAAGAATTCGAAGAATGCGAAAAACTCAAAGAAATAGGGGACCTGATAACGAGCAGCCTTCACATCATGCCCGAGGGGGAACGGTGGCTTACAACGGAGAATTATTACCGGGACAATGAGCCGGTAGATATCGAGTTGGACCCCTCCCGTACACCGGCGGAAAACGCCGAACGGTACTATCAGAAATACCGGAAGGCAAAGTCGGGACTGAACCATGTCCGTACGGAACTTGCAGCCGCGGAGGGAAAACTCCGGGAACTCGACAAACGGGAGAAACAACTAGCCGAAAGCGGCGATCCGGCGTTTATTGAAAAAACGATACGGGAATACCGGGTAAAAAAACAACAGACACCGGCAAAAACTGAAGAAATACCGGGGCTCCGCTTCAAGTCGGGTAATTTCACCATCCTCGTCGGAAGAAACGCCAAGGAAAACGATGCCCTTCTGCGGCGGCATGTCCAGGGCAGCGATTATTGGCTTCATTCCCGGGACTATCCCGGCGGTTATGTGTTCATTAAAGCGATAAAGGGGAAATCAGTCCCTCTCGATACACTGTTAGACGCCGGGAATTTGGCGCTGTACTATTCAAAGGGAAAAAAATCGGGAGCGGGAGAGCTGTACTATACCCCGGTAAAATATTTGAGAAGGGCAAAACACGGCAAGCTCGGGACGGTACTACCCACGCGGGAAAAAAACCTGAGCATTACCCTCGATTCGGCCAGAATCCAAGGGTTGTTGAATCAGCAGAGCGAAGATATAGTATAGGTATATGGCAAAAGCGCGGGAACCCATTGTCGCGGGAATTTTCTATCCGGATTCTGAAAAATTATTGAAAGAGGAGCTGCTCCGGCTGCGGCTGGAGTCCCCTTCACCGCCCCCAGGCCTTTGGAAGGCGGTCATTACCCCCCACGGGGCCTGCGAATACACAGGCGGGGTAACAACGACCGCGTATCTTTCGTTATCGGATTCGGCCGCGGAAAATCCGCCTGAACGGGTCCTGCTCATCGGTCCCGTGCACCGGGAAAAGGAAAACAAGCTGCTCCTTCCCGAATCCGACGTATTCAGGACCCCGTTAGGCGATGCCGCCGTCGACATGGAAAGCGTACAACGGCTGGCCGCTGCCTGCCCCTGTGTTGTCCGGGATGAAATCCCTCACACCGAGGAACACTGCCTGGAAACGCAGGTCCCCTTCATTCAATACTATTTCCCAGCCGCGGCGGTGCTTCCCGTCCTTGCCGGCGGCGTAACGAAACGCAATGCCCGACTGTTTGTAGACGCGCTGTTTACCTCGATTCCCCGGTTTCAGGAGACAACGCTTACCGTTGTTACCGTTAATGCAGCCGCCGCGGCGGAGTACGGGACAGCCGAACAACAGTCGGAGGAACTTACGAAACAGCTTACACCGGGAAACGGCGACTATTTTTTTTCAACCGAAGCAGCGAAGGACCTGTCCGCCTGTTCGCTCTCCTGTATCGGCCTGCTGCTAAACGGCAGGTTCGGTTTTTCGACTATTGTCCGAACCGGCGGATTATCATCGGCCGGCATCTCAAAAACATCGGGAAAAACGGTGTTCTATTCGGCCTATTCCCTTGCATAAGGAGGAATGATATGAGTTTTACCATAACGGAGGACGACAAACAGGTCCTTTTAACCACCGCGCGAAGATCGATAGAAAATAAGCTGCACGGGGGTACTGAGCAAATGCCCCCCCCGACGGAAATTCTTCAAGAGAAATGCGGCGCCTTTGTAACGTTAAAAAAACAGGGGAAACTCCGGGGCTGCATCGGCCACATGACCGGGGTACAACCGCTTCACGCCGCGGTAGCGGAGCTTGCCCGGTCGAGCGCCTTTCACGACCCCCGGTTCCCCCCCCTTGCCGCGGAAGAACTGGATAAAATTGACATAGAAATAACGGTGCTTACCCCGTTAGAAGAAATCAGCGATCCGTCGGTCATCGAAATCGGCAAGCACGGTATTTATCTTAAGCGGGGCGGATCGTCGGGGGTGCTGCTGCCGCAGGTTGCCGTTGAACAAGGCTGGGACAGAAATACTTTTCTCGAACATACCTGCCGCAAGGCGGGGCTGCCGGGAAACTGCTGGAAAGACCGTGAAACAAAACTACATATTTTTGAAGGGATTATATTTGGAGAAACATGAAACAGCTGTGTACATACTACGGCGGCCGCGTTGCCGTTATTGAAGTTGAAGGGAAACGGTATTGTTCCCTCCGTCTGACCGCCGGGAGGAAATCATTTTCCCTTACCCGGTTCAGTGCCGTCAAGAATACCCCGGGGTACGAAATTAGCGGCGGCAGTGTACGGGAGTGGTACTTCTCAGGGACCTGTGAAATCGAAGGCAGTGTATATTTTTACGGCCCCTTTCGGGAAGGAATTCCGGTCCATACCCTTTTTGCCGGCCCTGCCGAAGGCGGCAATTCATTAAAGCTGTTGGAAATACTAGAGAAACTGCGTTCGGTATTTGCCCTTCTGCCCGATACCGCGCGGCCGGTATTCGCGAACAGCCTGCTGATGGACGTTGAAACCGGTAACGCCCTTTGCCTTCCCCCGGGAGTGATGGAGCTCGCGGCAGAGGAGATGGACGCACGGGAGCGGGACGCAAGCCTGCATCACTACTACTTTCCCGAAAAGGGCATGGAGGAAAATTATGTGTTCCTCCTCGGGGCGTTGGGATATTTTCTGTGCACGGGAATGTTGATAGAAAACAGTTCTCCGGAAACCGATTTCCGGACGCTGCTTGCAAACAGAGAAGCGGCCCCGCCGTATCTCCTCAATCCGTATTTACGCCTTGACATCTCCGAACTGCTCCTCGACAGCATTTACACCCCTGCCGCCGTCCCCCTCAGCCGGTTTGCCGAAGTATCTTCAGCCGTAAAATCAGTTGAAGACAGGAAACTGCCGCGAGAGGAGGTTGACCGGAGGAAAGCGGAAATGGAGCAGCGGCGGGAACAGCAGCGGAAACGGCACCTGCGGGCAGGGTTCCTTCGGAAAAACGGATGGAAAATACTGCTTATTGCCGGAATCGGCATCATAGGCGGTGTGCTGGGGGGACGGATGATCTACCGCGCTTCCCTGCCGCCGATAACAGCCGGAATGTCGGAGGAGGATGTTATCCGGCTGTTTTACCGAAGCTACGACAGTCTCGACCATGAAATGATGGAAAAATGTGTCGCGAAGGGAGGGGGCGCGGATGAAATTGAACGGGGACTGAACCTGTTTGTTATTTCAAGGGTCCGGCAGGCCTACGAGGGAGCGGGCACGTTTATTTCCGCGGCGGACTGGATTGCCGGGGGAAAACAGCCCCTTCGGGGGGACCCCCTTATTTTCGGAATTACAGATTTTTCGGTAGAGCACGCGGGAGGAAATGTCTATTTGGCGGAATATACCGAGTATCTGCCGGGGGCTGAAAACAGCACCGCGCTGCCGCTTATTTCACAGGTAACGGAACGCGTCACCCTTACCTATGCCGACGGTGCATGGCTTATCTCGGAAATACAGGAACTGTCCCGGGAGCCGGTTTCTACTGATTGACGAGAATACCTAAATAGGTCAGAAGTCCGCCTACCGCTATTCCGCCGCCGGCAACCATAAGCACCGTCCCGGTGTCCCTGTACGCGGCCGGGTCGCCTGAAAACCAGGTGGGCCCGAAAAAGTGCAGCAGTATTCCCGCGACTTCCGTCAGCACGCCAATTCCGACAACGGTGGTCCCGGCCGCGAAAAAGTTTTTCCTCGCCTTCTCTTTTTCAGCCTCCGTTATAATGACCTTGTCTTCTTCGGCGGTTTTTTCCGGTCCCTTCTCCGGCTGCTCCTCCGCTGCCGGTTTCGGCTCTTTTTCTTCCCGGACCTCTTCCTTTTCGGGAGCAGGATAATCAATAAGTATTCCTTCAAAATCGTTCTGTCGCCAGAATATATTGATTTCTTCCTCAATTACCCGGGGAACAAACTCCTCTTTTACCGGGGCGTCCTCGGGAACGGAAGAAAAACTGACCATCTCGTTCGTTTCAATAACCACGATTTCTTCCATGGTTTCGACCTGTTTTACTCTAACAACTTCAACCTTTCCTTGAAAACAGTAGACCTGGGCCGTTGTTTTAAAATCCTCCGCCGCTTCATTCCGTTTGGCGATAATGTCGTATCCGAAATCGGTCCCCCGCACACCGGCAACGGCGCTCGGTCCGCCGATGGTGAACTGGTCGTTTCCAACGAGACGGTCGACTTTTGCCCGCACTCTGCCGTAGGTAAGCGCGAACCGTCCTCCCCCGCCTTCCGAAACTTCAGTAATCTGGAAACTGGTGTTTTCCGAAATTTTAAGGACGTTTTTAGAGGATGCAAGCTGAATTTCGATGAACGTACTCTCATCGGTACTGATATAGTCGTCTTCAAATAATTCGAGGCCGGTTACATCGTCGTACACAACATCGTAATAAAATTCTTCCCCTTCCCGGAGAATGCTAAATCCGTATCCTTCCCCGAAAATCACTTCCGCCGCGGAGGACTGCGCGAAAAGCACGCCGCCGCCGGCACACATCAGCAGCACCAGTACAGCCGGAATATATACTTTCTTCATATATATAAGGTTATACCACTTTTCCAAATTTAGCAAATTTTTTATCCGAAGTAATATATCGACTAATTTTCTCCCGTTCCTTAGGACTGAACCAGGCCGCGCCGGGCAGTTTGCCGAAAAAGGTCATCTGCCGCTTCGCGTAACGCCTCGACGCCTGCCGGACCCGCTCCCGTACCCCGGCCATAGTCAGACAACCTTCCTCCCGCATGGCAAAAAATTCCCGGTAGCCGATTGCCTTCATCCCCGGATCTTCCCGGGTATATCCCCTCCGCAGCAGTTCGGCAATTTCAGCGGGAAGGCCCTGCCGAAACATCTCCTCCACCCGTTTATTGATCCGCCGGTACAGCTCCTCCCGGGGGCGCCGCAGACCGATAACGCGAAAGCTGTACTCCTTCCGCGGGGCCCCGCCCTCCGCGTACTCCGACAGGGGTTTTCCCGTCTGCCGGTACACTTCAACGGCCCGGGTAACCCGGTAGATGTCCCCGGCGGGGATCCGTTCCCAGCTTCGGGGGTCGACCCGCCGGAGCTCTTCGAACAGCCCCTCCGTCCCCGCTTCGCGGAGGTCCCGCCGCACCGCTTCCCGGACGGTTTTGTCCACCGCCGGGGTCTCCGGGAGTCCATATATAAAATTTTTAAAGTAAAAGGCGGTGCCGCCGGACAGGACGGGAAGATGCCCCCGGGACAATATTTCCGGAACCAGAGCGTCGGCGAGGTCCACGAACATCCCGGCGTTGTACTGCTCCTTCGGGTCGAGCATGTCGATGAGGTGATGAGGAATACGCGACCGGACGGCCGCCGTAGGCTTTGCCGTACCGATGTCCATATACCGGTACACCTGCATGCTGTCGGCGTTGATAATTTCTATGTTCTCCGGGGAGAAAGAGGCAAGCAGGTCTGTTTTTCCAACCGCGGTCGGGCCGAAAAGGAGGATGACCGGATACGGCCGCTTATCTGCTGTCCTCAAGACGGAAGTCTACTTTTTTCGTAAGTACTTGCTTAATGGCCGTAGAAACCACTTTTCCATTGTTCTTATCTATTTCTTCATCACCTGTCATGGTGATCTGTACCGCCCGGCGTATTGCCGCGCAGGTAAGAGTATATACATTATCCTGATTGCCGATCAGCAGCTTCAAAGGGATGATCATCCGGATGGCTCCTATAATTTCATTTTATACAAGGAAATATAGCAAAAATGAGTACTTTGGTAAAGGGCTAGGAGGTAATTCCCTTCGCCGCTGCAATTATTTTTTCCGCTGCCTCGTACTGATCGTATTCGGCAACATCGATGATGAGATCGGCAAAACTGAAATTGCTGTTGTCAATACCGTAGAGGCGCTGATACCGGCGGGAATCCTTTTCGTCCCGCTCCTTCGTTTCCCGGAGCACCGCCTCCGGGTCTCCCCCTTCCCGCTGCCGAATCCGTTCCGCCCGCACCGGAAGCGGCGCGGTAAGGACCACTTTCAAATCCGCGTCCTCAAGCATCCAAATAGCTAACCGGGAACCAAGGACACAGTTCCCTTCCGATGCAAGCTCCACCTGTTTGTTGTCCAGGTACTTGTCGTACGAGGGGTCCTCTTCGGCTAAGCGGTGGAGTTCTTTGAAGGAAATTCCCTTTTCATCCGCCATCGTGTGAAAGGTATAATTGATAAGGGTAAATCCAAGTTTTTCCGCGACCAGCCTGCTGACCGTTGTATTTCCGCAGCCGCTTTTTCCGGATATTGCAATTTTCAGTCCGTCCTTCATTACCGCCCCGCTTATTCTATATTTCGAAGCTGTTCCCGGATATTCTCGGTGCTGTCTTTCATCCTGATAACCAGCTCGTTTACATTCATCATGATACTTTTCGAACCAATGGTATTAATTTCACGGTTCAGTTCCTGACACAGGAAATCCAGCCGTTTTCCGCAGGGGCCTTCCGATTCAATTTCCCTCTCGAAGGTTTCGAGATGCCCGCCCAGCCTCGTCAGCTCTTCATTGATGCCGTATTTTACCAGCATTACCGCCGTTTCGGCAAGAATACGGTTTTCGTCAAGCTGATCGTTCAGCATCTCTTGAAATCTGCCGACGAGGGTTTCCTTCAGTTTCGATTCCATTTCTCCGGCATACTTGATTATTTCAGCATGTGCTTCTGAAAGCCGCGTACACAGTTTGACAATGTCGTTTTTCGTCTGCCGACCCTCCTCTACCCGTGAAGTTTCGAACCGGGCATACGCCTCTTCCAAACGGTCCCGGACAAAAATCCAAAACGAATCCAGGTCCCTGTTTTTTTCAAGCTTCAGTACACCGTCCATGTCGGCGAGCCGCGAAAGATACATTGTTTCATCGACCCCCGCCGCGGCCGCAAGCTGTTTCAGGGTGTGAATGTAGCTTTTCGCCGCCTTTTCATCCAATATAACATCGATATTTTCCCGCAGTTCCCTGACCTTCACGGTAACCTCCACCCGCCCTCGGGCAACCCCGTCGGTTATATAGCTCCTCACCCGCGGCTCGAGGGGGGACAAATAGGAAGGCAGGTTTACCAGCACATCGAGATACCGGTTATTGTAGGCCTTTATTTCCACGGTAATGTGCACGCTGTCGTCCTGATACTCACTGTATCCGAATCCCGTCATACTCTTCATGTTATATTCCTTCCGTTTCGTCTTTCCCTTTCACGATGCTGTACAGTTCTTTCCCCAGCCGCCAATTGTCCCCCGCCCCGAGGGTTAGAAAAATATCGCCCCGCCGAAGGACCCCGAGGAGGTACTCCTTTGCATCCATTACCTCTTGAAAATACACCGCGTTCTTCACATGTTCCCGGGCGGCCCGGTACAATTTTTCACCGTTCGTCGGCGGTCCCTCCGGCCCTTCCCGCTCCCTGGCAGAACCGTAAATTTTGTGAAAAACCACCTCGTCCGCGTCCGTAAACGCGGCGGTGAATTCATGGAACATTGCCGCCGTCCGGCTGTAGGTGTGGGACATAAAATCGACAATAAGGCGCCGGCCGGGGTAAAACCGTTTCATGCCCGCGAGGGTGGCACGGATCTCCGTCGGGTGGTGGCCGTAGTCATCCATAAACACAATACCCCCGGCCTCTCCGATAATTTCACTCCGCCGGCTCGAACCGGTAAACCCTTCAATTCCCCGCCGGATAATGTCCTCCGTTTCCGACGGAGACAGGCCCTCTTTCCCGGCAATTTGCGCCATGACCGCCGCGGCGGCGGCCGCGTTTACAGCAGTATGCTCCCCGGGAACACGAAGGGTAAAGGGGTTCGCCCACCCTCCGAGGCTGAATTCGACGGCACCGGCTTTCTGTCGAATGAAGGGGACCGAAAAGGGGCCTTTTGCCGTCCTGCCGTAGGGCACAAGCCTGATGTTTTCCCGCTGCCCCGCCGCCCGCGCGGCCGCCGCCGCGGCGCCGTCGTCATCGGCACAGTAAATTAACGTTCCCCCGGCTGACAGCCTACCGGCATATTCGGTGAAGGCGTCAAGGCAGTCATCATAGCCGGTAAAATAATCGAGGTGGTCCGCTTCGATATTGGTAAAGACAAGGGTGTCGGGATGGAAATGAAGAAAGTGGCGTTTGTACTCGCAGGTTTCGGCAATAAAATAGGTATTGCCGCCGATAAACGTCGACCGCCCCCCGAGGTTCGATACCGCGGCCCCTACGAGGACCGAGGCCGGCAGTCCGGATCCTTTCAGTATTGTTCCGCAGATCGCGGCGGTGGTCGTTTTCCCGTGGGTCCCGGCAATGCCCGTGGAAACGGACAGAGAGGAAATCAAACCGAGGGCTTCGGGATAGACAAGCAGGGGGATATTTCTTCGTACGGCTTCTTTCAGTTCGGGATTGACGTTTCTGTCATAGGCAGCCGAATGGACAACTACATCGGTGTCTTTCGGCAGATTTTCCCCGCGGAACCCCTCCGCGCAGGGAATCCCGAGTTCCTTCAGTATCCTGTCGGTGTAAAACCTTTCCGCCGTGTCGGAGCCCGTCACCGCTGCCCCCCGTTTCAGCAAAAGTTCGGCCAGTGCCGCCATTCCCGTCCCTTTAATTCCGACGCAGAAAACTGAAATGTCTTGTAGAGAGCTGAAGGTCCGCTGAAGGTCCATGGCTGTATCATACGGGAGTATTTACCTTTGTTCAACAATTGTGTACGTTTATTTCATGCTGCGCTTT
>CAYTSI010000047.1:0-23748 GCA_964440465.1 uncultured Spirochaetales bacterium | reverse complement strand
TTATTAAGGAGCGGAGCAGATGAAAGAACCGAAACTGAAAAATATAGCTTTTACCGGCAGCTGCGTTGTCCTTATTGCCGCACTATTCGTTCTGTCCGGCTGCGAACCGACGGACTGGGATGTCATTCTCGCGGGACCAAATCCGGTAACGAATGTAACGGTGGATGAAGCGGCAATCGGATTAAACGGAGACGATGTCTCAATCTTCATAACCTATACCACGCCTGTCTTACACGATGTGTCCCTGTATCCCGATGCTAACTACGATGTCCTGTTAACGTACCGGAAAAACAGCGAAGCACCGTCTCCGCCCGAATATGAGTCTACACGTTTTGAGTATGTAGGCCCGGATTCGCAGAATGAAACACGGGAAACCGAAATCTTAATTCCGGAGGAGGACCTGGAAAACGGTGCGGAATATATCATTACCATCTATACGGTTGACGGTGAAGGGCAGTTATCGGAAGGAATCGATTCGGATCCCTTTACCGCAAGCTGGTAGGCGGGGAATAACAAAACAGCCGGGGAGGCAATACGTTATCCTGACAGAAGCCGGCTAAAGTGGTATACTCAATGCCATGATATGTAACAACATCCCCTTCGCTCCGGCCTTCAAAGATTACGGCAAGAAAATAAAAATTGAAAAATACGCGTCCATGGAGGACACGGTCCGTTCTCTCTTTGAGGAAGCAGCTCCCCTTATACGGCCGAAAGCCGTATGTGAAGAATGCTACATCGACGAGAAAGGCGAAAACTTCGCGGTAATCGGCGGCACCCGTTTTTCGGGTACCGTTTTCGATTCAAAACTGGACGAGGCTGAACGGGTATTCGCCTACATAGCCACCTGCGGGAATGAACTGGAAAATTTTTCCCGGGACCCCTCCGATTTTATGGAACAGTTTCTTATAGACGAACTGAAAGAAATGGCATTACGCGCCGCGTTAGAGTATCTCCGGAACTATGTGAAGAAAACGTACAAGCTGAAAAAAATCGCGTCCCTCAATCCCGGCTCCGCCGACGCCCATGTGTGGCCGATTGAGCAGCAGGAGCCGCTTTTTTCCCTCGTAGGAAACGTCAAACAGGAAATCGGTGTAACACTGACGGACAGCTACCTCATGCTGCCGAACAAATCGGTTTCCGGCATGTATTTTCCAACGGAAGTGGATTACGAAATGTGCGAAGAATGCACGCGGGAAAACTGCCCGAGCCGCAGGGTCCCTTTCTCCGGCTAATATATTTCCGGAACAAATGTCTGATCGCTGATAGGAGGGCGGACATAACCGATCGTGTCCTGCCTCTCGGGAAGTTGAATCGGTTTCGGCGTCAGGTCCTCGTAGGGTATCATATGGAGAAGATGGGAAATGCAATTGAGCCTCGCCTTCTTTTTGCTGTCAGCTTCTACAACCCACCAGGGAGATTGTTTGGTGTCGGTGTGCTGAAACATAATGTCCTTGGCCTTTGAATATTCCATCCAACGCGACCGCGCTTCCAAGTCCATGGGGCTCAATTTCCACCGCTTCGTGGGGTCCTGTATGCGGGCTTTAAACCGCTTTTCCTGTTCCTCGTCGCTGACGGAGAACCAGTATTTAATAAGGATGATTCCCGACCGGATCAGCATCCGCTCAAACTCGGGACAGCTGCGGAAAAACTCCTGATACTGCTCCTCGGTACAGAAGCCCATGACCCGTTCCACCCCCGCGCGGTTATACCAGCTCCGATCGAAGAGAACAATCTCTCCCGCCGCGGGAAGATGGGGAACGTAACGCTGAAAATACCATTGGGTTTTTTCCTTTTCGGTAGGTGTGCCGAGAGCGACCACCCTGCAAATCCTGGGGCTGAGTGTTTGAGTTATCCGTTTTATTACTCCCCCCTTCCCCGCGGCGTCGCGCCCTTCGAAAACAACTACCACCCGAATCCCTTTGTGCTTTATCCACTCCTGCAGTTTTACAAGCTCAATCTGCAGCCGCAGCAGTTCCTTTTCGTAAAACTTCTTGTCCATCTTTTTATCGCCCATGCCGGATCTCCTTTACCGGTTATTATAGACCGCCTTTTAAAAGATGAGTAGAACTTTTTTCGTGGATCAACCCGCCGCTTCGTCGGCAATTTCCGAGGCGATCCGGACCCATTCCCACAGCCGCTGCGGCTGGTATTTTACCGTACTGATGTCCTTCATGATTATTTCGACGTTTCTGTTTTTTATTATTGAAATGTTGTCACGCAACTCTTTTCTGATTTGTTCCGAATCCCAATATCTTCCCGCGAGCACCGAAGGGGAAGGTTTATACGAGATAACATAATCGTCACCGATCGCCTCCTCGGCCTTTTTAAGGTCCGCGAATGGGCTTATCGAAACTTTCCGCAGGTTCGGAATGGTACGCATCTGTTCCATTTTATGATGCAGCGGCTCGCAGCAGCCATAGTAGGTAAGTCCGAACCTCCGAAGCCATTTCCGCTCGTATTCTAAGGCGAATTCCTCGTGCATCTCCGGAGAAACTTCCGCGAAAATTTGAGCTGTACAGCTGCCCCAGATGTTCGTCGAACGGATGACATCTTCACCGGTTTCAAGCCTCGAGAGTTCATCAGTATAACCGTAGGCTCCGGATCCGATTCTCGTGTTATAATTGTTGCTCGACAACAGTCCCATATCCTCATACTGATCGAGAACATATACGCCGACATCGACAAGACGTGCAATCAACCGTTTTATATAGTCAGGCCGCATTGCCAAATCTAGAAGTACTTCCTGCACCCCTGTATACATTACGATATCATCCCAGGGAGCGAACCAGAAACCGGGGGCTCCCCGCCGCTCCACCTTGAGGATCCCTTCGAAAATTTCGCGATACTTCGATTCTATAACAGCCGAAAGTTCGGAATTGTGAATAATTTCCGGATATTTAATTTTATCTATATCATCCTCATCTTTAATGGTGATGATGAAATGCCGGGACACGACATCGTTTTTATCATCAGTTTTCACGACATCCATCTCTTTGTTGATACCGATGCCGGTATTCGTAATCGCCATCGGAGCGTACAAAACCGGCTCGATAACCATGTCGCCCTGCATATGCTCCCATAAATATATCTGCTGCCGCAGTTCCGCTTCTATTTGCCTGCAGAAGGGGTGTTCCGTACGGAGAGTCAGCTCATTACCCGCATTCATCTCATGCCAGCACACCTCATCAAACCAGACCATCGGTTTTTCCGCGTCCAGTTTGTTGCTTCGGGTCCACTGCTTTTTCCGCGTTTCATTAACAGGGTCCGCGGCGAACTCGGCAAGCTTCTTCGCCAATTCCCGGAGTTCGATTCTATCCCGTGGCGGCAACGAAAAATCTTCTGAAATCGTCGGCTGCACTTTTTCAAAACAAAAATGGAGACCTAGGAATTTATACGTCGTAATTTCATCCATAGACAGCCTTTTCATTTTGCATCGCAGTATACGGTTCAATGTTTTTGTACAACATCGCAGCCCCTATCATGGGCGTATTTTTTCCCAGTGCCGCTTTCTCGACAATAACCCGATCAGCTGCAATGGAGTATGCATTTTCCCGAACAAATTTCTTCAGCGTCTGCACAACCAATTCATCCTGATCGGCGAGGCCTCCGGTCAGTAAAATCTTTTCCGGTGAAAGAAGATTGACAATGCTGACCAATCCCATGCCAATGTATTCGACGAGTTCAATGATAGTATTCCGCAGTTCCTCGTTACCCTGCAGTGCCATGTGAAACAGCTCTTCTGTCGGTTTGCCGGCCGTTCCGGGAATATTTCTGCTTTCGATAAACCTCTTTATCGATGCACCCGAACCGTAGGTCTCAAGGCACCCTTTTCTGCCGCAGGCGCACAGATTTCCATTTTTTACAACCACGATATGGCCGAATTCACCAGCAGTGTTAAAGCTTCCCCTGTGTAGTTTTCCTTTTAGAATAAGCCCGCATCCGATACCGGTCCCAATTGCAACACAGGCCAGGTTCTCACACCCGCGGCCAGCACCGAACAAATATTCCGCGAGAACTGCTGCATGCGTTTCCTGAGCAAAGTACAACTTCGAATTGAGACGATCCTGCATATATTCACCGAAGGGAACGTCTATCCATCCGAGATTCGGTGCATGGGCTATGACACCTTCTTTTGAGTCTGTCGTCCCTGGTATTCCAAAACCGACGGCCGTCATCCGGCTCAGGTCTACTTCGTTTTTCGTCAGTAATGTGCGTATCGCCTCGATTATATTATTTCCTATCGTTCGAAACGAATAATCCGGTCCTGTTTGTAATTCAATTACATCGACAACGGCTCCGCTGTCTGAAACAATTCCAATGCTGATTTTTGTTCCGCCGATATCCACTCCCAGGGAATAAGCGGGGTTCTCCTTTTCCAACGTCACACCAGTCTTCCTATTTTATCAATCATCTCCACCCGCTTCTGATGCCGCCCGCCTTCAAAGGGTGTCTCGAGCCAGATGTCGATGATCATCTTTGCAAGTTCGATGCCCACGACACGCGCACCAAGGGCCAGCACATTCGTGTTGTTATGAAGCCTGGATAATTTCGCCGAGTACGGCTCGCTGCAGACAACCGCACGAATACTCGATACTTTATTTGCGCTGATGGAAATGCCGATTCCGGTACCGCAAAAAACAAGCCCTTTTTCGCATTCTTCCGAGACAACAGCTTCCGCAACGGCTTTCCCGTAGTCGGGATAATCGACGCGTTCGGTTGAATGAGTCCCGTAATCCTTCACGGCAAATCCCTTTTCTTTGAGGTAAGATTTAATTTCCTCCTTGAACGCATACGCCGCATGATCACTTCCAATTCCGATCATCCTCTACTCCTTCTTTCGGTAATGTCGAATCGTTTCACCGGAAGTTCAAAAAAATTAACCATCAACCGAACTCTTGTTTAAGGGATATTTTCCATATTTGTTTCCTGCATCGTACATTGCGACGACATTGGCAGGAGGAGTGTCGTCCTGGATATTGTGACTGGCCGCTAAAATATAACCTCCGCCCTTTCCAAGGGTGTGCATGGTCTTCTTAACAAATGCCTTCACTTCTTCTTCAGATTGTTTCGGCAGCACATCGACAACATCGATCCCCCCGTGAAAAGAAAGTTTATCGCCGAAATCCTTTTTCAAACGCCAAGCTTCCATGTTCGTCGCCGTCGGCTGGATAGGATTCAAGACTTCCACACCGTCGTCGATAAGATCGGGAATTAAATTATGAACGGACCCGCAGGAATGCATGAATATCTTTGCATGGGGGGCCTTCTCTTTGATAAAGTGAAGATATTCTTTGTGATACGGTTTGATCATTTCACGGTATGTTTCAACACTCATAAACGAATTATACTGTTGGCCAAGGTCGTCGGCTGTTTCGATCATCTGCACATACGGACCGACAAGATCGATGTATTTTCCGACAATGGCCTTCTGTATTTCCAGGACCCGTTCAAAAAGGGTATGCACAAACTTTTTATCGATAAACAATCGAGGTAAAAAGTCGTTGAAGCCGCAGAGCCAGCAGCCCAGTTCAAATACCCCGAACATCGAGTGTCCCGCAACGACGGCATAGTCCGTTTCTTCATAGAGTTTTTTTGCCCATTCCCGAACGCCCCTGTAGCGCCCCGGATCCTCGGGATCGGGAAACGTATACCGGAGGACATCTTCCACCGTCGCCCCCTCTAAAGGAGGATTGATAAACTCATTGTACTTGCCGAACCGTTTCCAGGTAAGTCCCCACTCGTCGATAACGGTCTGCTCTTCTTCATTCCGGACCGGGGTAAAATTGTCGGGAGCGCCCAGCCAGACACGCCGAAAATCCACTCCCCATTTTTCGAGAAGCCGTTCCGACGGTTTCGGCACGTTCGACCACTCTTCGCTTACTATCGCGTCTTCTTTGCCGCCGGGAATACCGACTATATCGAGAAGATCTTCATATGTGTATAGATTGATAGAGGCAAGCAGGCCGCCGAAATCTACCGGTACCCGGTCAGGCTCTTCATGATGTAATGTTTTTACTACTCGTTCACGCGGTGTCATCGTATTTCCCCTGTATTGCGTATGCAGTCGATCATTACCGCGACGAATATGACGATACCTCGGATGATTGTGTAGAGATACATGTTCGTCCCGGCCATAACGAGGCCGTTTTCGATGCACATGACAATGAGCACTCCTACGAAAGCACCAGGGAAGGCAGTGCCCTTACCGCCGAACAAACTTACACCGCCCAAAATCGCAGCGGTAATAATGATAAATTCCTGCCCTTCCGCGAATGTCGGAGTAATTGCCCCTACCTGCGCGCCGGATACAAGTCCAGCCAGCCCTGAAAGTGCACCGGAAATGACGTATGTCAGAAAAACGTTCCGCTTTACTTTAATTCCCATGATCCGCGCGCCGGCGCGGTTGTTACCGATGGCAAAGAGCTGCCTGCCGAAAAGAGTGCGGCTCAAGATCAGCTGTACAATTCCTAAAGTTATAAATAGGATAATAACCACCACCGGGACAACTCCGCCGATCCTGGTATAGGCAACCGAATCACCCACGGGATTAAAAAAGAAGAGAGATTGTACACCCGTCAATTTCAATGCCACGCCGCGGACAATATAGAGAGTCGACAGAGTGACAATCAGGGGAACGACCCGCAGTACCGAAACAAAAAATCCGTTGATTGCACCTACAAGCGCTCCGCAGGCCAATGCAACAGCAAAGGCTCCAAACAAACCCATTCCCTGGTTTGTCAGGGTGGTGACAATAACAGAGGAGAAAAAAATAGTCGACCCCATGGAAATATCCAGGCCTCCGGCAACAAGGACGAAAACAAGGCCTGCAGCGGCTATTCCCGTAGAAGCGGTCTGCTGCAACAGATTGACTGCATTGGCACCGCTGAAGAAGTTTCGGTTAAAGAGAGAAAAAATCAGCACGAGGCTTCCGAAAATGAAATACAGACCATATTTGTAGAAAGCGCTGTATATTTTTTCTTTATTCAGCTGTAACGTAATCATTCTTTATGCTCCTGATGGCTAGCTGTAACAATTTTTCCTGGCTGAAATCGTCCCGCCGGACCTCTCCGGTAATCTCGCCCATACACATTACCAGGACCCGGTCACAGACCCCGATGAGTTCCTCCATTTCGGAGGAGATGAAAAAAATCGCGGAACCTTCCGAGGCAAGGGAGTTCAGATGACTGTAGATTTCAAACTTTGCGCCAACATCAACCCCTCTTGTCGGTTCATCGACAATGAATACTTCAGGTTTTCTCACCAGCCATTTTCCGATAACAACCTTCTGCTGATTCCCCCCGGACAGCATGCTCGCTTCCTGCTTTTTTTTATCATATGTTTTGATGTTCAATCGATCGATTACCGAATCGCTCTCGATATTTTCCGCCCTGGTATCCATGGCGCCAAAGCGCCGTTTCATGTTCCGCAGATTTGCAAGAACGAGATTTGTCATCACCGTCTTAGGCATGAGAAGGCCCTCTTCCCGCCGGTTCTCTGTAATATAAGCCATTCCGTGTTCAATCCACCATTCCGGGTGCGGATTGCGGACTTCTTCCCCGTAGAGATATATTGTTCCGGAATCGATGGGGTCCAAGCCGTAAATAGCCCGGGCAAGTTCGCTCCTTCCAGCACCCATCAAACCGAACATGCCGACAATTTCCCCCTTCCTCACGGAAAAAGAAATATCTCGCAGCGTATTGCCCTGTGTGAACTGTTCTACCCGCAAAGCTTCTTCACCTGGATTTTTCTCAACATAGGGAAAGAGATGATCAAGTTTTCGGCCGACCATCATGGAAATCATTTTCGCTTTATATGTTTCTTCTATCGGCAACTGGTCGATGACCCTCCCGTCCCGGATAACAACCACCTCGTCGCAAAGTTCTATAACATCATCGAGTGTATGGGAAATATAGATCATTGAAATCTGTTTTGAGGAAAAATCACGGATCATAGAGAAGAGATGGTTTTTTTCCTTGTTCGATAGCGATGTTGTGGGTTCGTCAAATACGATTATCCGGGCATTTCTAATAAGGGCTTTTGCAATTTCCACCATCTGCCGCATACCCATGGAAAGGTCTTCGATGAGCGTAGTCGGGTTCAAATTCAAGCCTAACCGTTCAAGGGACGCTTTTGCTTCACGGTTCATCGTTCGGTAGGAGAGGATACCCGCGTTAGTACCGGGGGCACCATTTAAGTAGAGGTTTTCCGCTATTGTCATATTCAGAAACAGATTCAATTCCTGGTGGATCAGCGCGATTCCGGAGGCATCGGCTTCCATGGCGTTTTTCGGATTGTAAGCATCCCCCTCTAAAAGGATCTCTCCACTGTCCCGTGGAAGAACTCCGCCTAAAATATTCATCATAGTGGACTTGCCCGCTCCGTTCTCCCCGACGAGACCGAGAATGGTCCCCTTTTGTTTAATTGTCATATTAATGTCTTCCAGCACCTGCACGCCGGAAAAACTCTTGTTTATGTTTCGCAGTTCAAGGACCGTATCCGTCATATTATCTTCTCCCGCTATCTGCTCCCGCCGGTGCGCAAAACACCGAGGAGCGCCACAGCAATAATCATCGCACCCTTCAGGGCATTGATGACGAACCACTCAACGCCTAACAGGTTCAGGCTGTTGTTTAGAACAATAATCAGCACCGCGCCTACGGCGGTACCAAGCATGTTCCCCTTGCCGCCGGTTACCGCGGTTCCCCCGATTACTACTGCTCCGACAATATCCATAAGCATATTCTTACCCATCGCCGGCATTCCGGTAGCGCTTCTGGAAGTCATGGCGATGCTGGCAATTGCCGCCAGAATTCCTGAAAACACAAACAGCGTAAAAATCGTCTTTTTCACCGGGATCCCGGAAATACGGGACGTTCTGTGATTCGTACCGACAGCGAAAATATAGCGTCCTAACACAGTACGATGCAGAATATACCATGACAGTACCAAGACAATTACCATGATTGCGATGGGCATGGGAATCCCCAAAAGCCTTCCCTGCCCGATAAAAAGAAAAGGCTTCGGCAGCCCCCCGATAGTCGCGCTTTCGGTAAACCAGAGTGCCAGACCGCTGAAAATAAGCTGCGTGGCCATGGTTGCTATAAATGACGGCATCTTCAATTTGATTATCGTAAGCCCGTTTACGCAGCCGATCCCCGCACCGATTAAAAGAATTACAACAATGCCCATAATCGTAAGCACGCCGGGGCTGCCGTTCATCGTCATTACCCTGGCCCCGATGATGCTTCCTAACCCTAGAGTCGCTGTAAGGGAGAAATCAATGCCGCCGTTCATAAAAACAAAGGTCATACCGCACGCGAGGATTATCAAATCGGTGCTCTGCACCAATATGTTCCGTAAATTTGTCGGATTGGAAAAGTTTTTTACAAAAAAGAAGGAAAGGAAAAAATAAACAATAAAAAAGATAAAAGACATCCGTTCAACGGTAAAGATGTTCGCTGCTACGTTTCTTCCTTTCGTTGCTTCCGCCATTGATCTCCGCCTTAGCTGTTTTTTTGGATTATAAAGAACAACCGGCGCGGTAAGTCCGCGCCGGCTATAGTATACCATATTTTTACTTAGAAACTTCCATATGCACGTTTGGATGTTTCTTCAAAATTTTCCTGAGTAATGATAAAACCGGCATCCGATACCGGTTCTCCATAGCTCTTGCCCCGGGCAATTTCCACGGCGGCCTTGACGGCTTCGTATCCGGTCTTATAGACATCCATACCAAAACACATCTCTACATAACCTTCCCGCATAGCGTTGAGGGAACCCTCGTTACCTGAATACGGCATCACCGCAACATGCCCTTCTTCACCGATTTTCTTGTACCTGCCGGCTTGACGCAGAGCTGATATCGTAGCACCCAGCAAATAATCGGAATGCATGAAAATACAGTTTATTTCAGGATGAGCCTGCAGCGCGTTTGTAGCACCTGCCAGGGCTTTTTCCAAGTTCCATTCCGTCGGGACCGACTGTACCCGTTCTATGATATCGCTGTTCTTTGCCATGACGTCTTCGAACCCTTCGGTCCGGTTCAGCACGTTCTCATCCGAAAGGCTGCCGACCAGTTCGAGAACTTTCAGTTTCATACCGTTTTTCCTGGCGTAATCCGCCATCCACTCCCAACCGTTTACGGTAAGGGCGTAATTGTCGGTAGCGATGCCCCATGCTACTTTCGCGTCAGCGGTGCTGCTAACCGTCCTGTCGCAGTATACGAAGGGTATTCCGGCTTCATTACAGGCTTTTATTGCCTGCAGGATCGATTTTGAATCGATATATACACACGCAATTCCGTCTACGCCCTGGGCAATCATGTCGTCAATCTGGCTGTTCTGTTTTACCGCGTCGCCTTCGGCAGTTCTGATTACCAATTCGACGCCAAGATCTTTCCCTGCATCATCAACGCCTTTTTTAATACCAAGCCAAAACGGGTCGTTTAAATTATCAAGTGCTACACCGATTGTCATCTGCTCTGAAGCCGCTTCCGTTCCTCCCGATTCCGCCGGTGCGGCATCTTCCTTTTGGCCGCCGGCCATAAGAACCATCGGGACTGCCAGCATGAGTATACATGCAAGCACAATCATCATTTTTTTCTTCATACAAAACCTCCAATAATATTTTCAACTTCTCATGAAGTCGTTTCCTAATTTAATCGTTTAACCTTTTATAACCAAATCAACGGTTATTATTCAAATTTTCCCTGTTTTCTTTCGGTATTTCCACAATACAGTTGAAACGTTTAACCTTATTCATTTTACTTTACCTATACTCTCCTGTCAACAGAAAATATCCATATAAAATCACTTCCCGTTCCATTCTTTAACCGTCTCAGCCAGCACCGGATACACCCTCTGCCATTCCGACATCGGGACATCTTCGCTTACCTGCAGCATCACGGCCTTTTCAGGCACACACGATGAGAGAAGCTCCCTTACCATATTTCGAATCGTATCACTCGACTCCACTGCCCAGCTCGAAGGGAAATTTGGAAGGACAACGATATCCGGGAAATTTTTTTGGGCTTCGGCAATCTCAAGATCTCCGCCCATAGCAGGAATCGAAACCGATTCAAGGACCTGAAAACCTGATTCAATTATTTCTTTCCGCAGCACCCCGACTTTTCCGTCCATGTGAACAACATACGGTTTTTCCGCTGAAATCATTTCAGCGGAATGTTTTTTATAAAAAGGAAGACAATACTCCCGAAAGGCATCAGGAGGAGTCATATCGGATGTCACATTGTCCGGCTGCCAAATAACTTCGACCATCGATCCAAGAGCAACGGCAAACTGTCTCTCTAATTGCCGTTCAATCGAGGACATCAGCCCCTTCACAGGCTCCGGGTCCGTAAACAGGTCTACAAGAAATCTTTCCGGACCGGCCAGTTCAATCAGACATTTTTGATAGGGATTTCTATCCATCCTCCCCATCACGACCCCGTCTTCACCTAGCTCACTCATTTTGTCCTGTACAGCCTTCTCATTCGATGACACGATGGTATTATCAACAAGGCATGTCATGATTTTATAATCTTCCACCGATGAAATATAATGCTTCCGGATATGCTCGCTACCCGCACCGGCAGGGTCATATTCTATTTCACCAGCCAAAGTACCAGCAGGTGTCTCGAATTCTCGGCGCTCAATACGCTTCCCATTCTCCCATGCATATCGAATCCGAACTTCGGTATTTTTAAATTCAGACAAATACCCCTCATAGAAATGCCATGGCGGACCTATCATCGTCGCTATCGGAAAATAATCAATAATACCCATTCCAAGGTTCCGAACCTGCCTCTCAACCGAAGATCGCGGCAGATAACGCGTGTAGATTCCAAGGGGCACCTTATCAGGGTATTGGTTTCTGTATACCGCAAGCATCTCCTCTCGAAGACTCATACTACGTACTCCTCGAGACCCTGTCGACGTAACTCTGTATTCATTTCATCCCTGCACGGAATAGATTCGATCACGCCGATCTTCGTTACCGACAACCCGGCGGCGCAATTCGCAAAACGAACGGCATTCTCCACAGACGCACCTTTTGTCATGGCAGTCATAAAACCGCCCGAAAAACAGTCGCCCGCACCGGTTGTATCCACGGCATTTACCTTTAAAGACGGAAAATTTTGACAGCCGTCTTTGGTAATCAGAACCGCCCCCTGACCACCTAAAGTTATAATAACAGTTGAAACCCCTTTATCAAGAAGCCATCTTCCCGCTTTCTCAGCGCTCTCCTCATCAACGACTTCTATTCCGGTTATTACAGTTGCCTCATGTTCGTTCGGTTTCATATAGGTCACGGAAGGAAAAAGCGAGGACGGAAGTTCCCTTGCAGGAGCCGGATCAAGCAATGTGCGCACTCCCAAACCTTGACATTTCTTCAAACCGTACTCTACAACCTCGAGGCTGCTCTCGAGCTGGAAACCGACTATCGAAGAATCTGCAAGAAGTTTTCCCGCATGGTCGATATCTTCCATGGATAGATTGAAATTCGCCCCAGGAACAACGGAAATCAAATTAGCACCCGAACTGTCGATCAGAATCACGCTGACACCGGTGTGTGCGGTTTCATCAACAGAAATATAATCGCTGCTTACCCCATAGTGTTTATACATAGAGATCGCATCTTCGCCGTATTTGTCCTTGCCGATTCTCCCGATAAAGGTGACGTCAGCACCGAGACAGGAAGCAGCAATAGCCTGGTTCGAGCCTTTCCCCCCGCCCCCTTCATGAAAGGTGTGGCCGATAACGGTTTCACCTTTTTTCGGCAATACTTCGCCCTTCAAAAAGAGCCCGACATTGTAGCTCCCGATTACCGTTACCTGATTTCCGCTCATGACCTATTGCTCCAGTTTTCCTTCCAGCTGCTCATTCAAATCAAATATTTTTTCAAGTCCCTGTACCGGCTCACTGCCGTCAAATTTCGGAGTTCCCGCGAACCAAGATGAAATGTGCCGCTGCCAGCTGTTGTTGTCTTCATTCTTTCCAAGCTTATCGAAACTTTCATTAATTTCGTCACACTGATACATAAGGATCGCATAATTTTCAAACATAAAAACCATGCAGTTTTCAGCACCGGCCTCCTTCAATGCATGAAGCTGTGTTTTCCATGCTGTTTTATGCGCGTTCTTATGAATATCCACATAATCCCCGACATGTTCCGGTTTAATTTCATTAACTAGACAGTACCACTTCATCGCACAGCTCCTTTACATCCCAATTTTCAGCAATTATAATACGACTACATATACATGTCAATATTTTTTTCATTAATTTTCATTATTTTCATTTTCATTTCAACGCCGAATATTGACTTAACCTTTCGTACTGTTTATTATTTCCACTATATGGAGATCTAATGAAGAAAAAAAGCAGCCCGAATATCACTGACGTAGCGGAAAAAGCCGGTGTCTCCCCAGCGACTGTCTCTAGAGTACTTAGTAATAAAGAAATCGTTCGAACGGCAACGGCGAAAAAAGTAATGGAAGCAATGGCGGAATTACAATATGAGCCGGGCAGTCCCGCAGTACGAAAACCGAAAAGGACATACAGAATAGCGGTTATCATCCCCGATTTAACGGACCAGTTCTTTACAATGCTCATTAAGGGAATTCAGGATGAAGGGCTTTTACACGAGTACAGTATCCTGCTGTATAGTACCGACAATTCCCCCGAAAAAGAAAAAGAAATAATACGGTTAACATCAAATAGAGATATCGACGGTGTTATCCTCGTTCCAGTGGAAGACAGCCCCGACAGTACTCTACCGTATGATGAAAAAGAAATTGATTATATATTTCTCGACAGAGTAATCGAGAATAAAGATAGAAGCGCGGTTGTATCGGATGATGAAGAAGGCTCCTATCAGGCTACAAAATATTTGCTCGATCTCGGACACAAGAATATTCTCTACATAGGAGGAGAAAATCAATTCAGCACAGAACAGAACCGGCTGAAAGGATATAAAAAAGCTTTATCGGAACACGAGATCATAATAAAAGAACAGCTTATCCGAGAATGTTCTTTTCATTATGAAGAAGCTTTTCGGGAAACATTCAGCGTTTTCAAAGAAGGGCACGATTTCAGCGCTATTTTCGCGGCAAACGATCTCATTGCACTAGGAGCAAAAGCTGCAGTTGAAAAATATGGAAAATTAATACCCGACGATATCTCTCTTATCGGCTATGGAGATATTCCCACATCAGAATACCTGTCACTTACTACCGTCTCGATGCCTGCGTATGAGATGGGAAAAAATTCTTTCCTCCTTCTGCTTGATTATATTGAAAACCGTCTAGATGTACCGAAACAAATCGTGTTGCGACCGAGTGTCGTGTTCCGTTCGACTTGTAAGCGCTATACATACTGAAAAAATAAAGCTACAATAGAAACGATTCACCAAGAGAATACCGATGGCAACGATAAAAGATGTAGCAAGACTAGCCGGCGTTTCTACAAGTACCGTCTCATACGTACTGAACAATAACAAATCATTAAAAGCGGAAACAAAAGAACGGGTACTGGAGGCGGTAAGGCAGCTCGGGTACCGGCCGAATCTGATTGCCAGAAGTCTGAAGACCAGGAAGACTTCTACAATCGGAATTATCATCCCCGATATTGCAAACACCTTCTTTACCGAAATCATCCGGGGTATTGAGGACATATCTGAACAGCATAATCACAGCGTTATCCTCTGCAACACCTACGAAAATTCACAAAAGGAAGAAAGGTACTTAAACCTCTTGTTAAACCGTGATATTGACGGTCTCATTTTTGTGGGAACCGGAAAAAATCCGCGAATCTTATCGGATATTCAGGGGATTCCCCTCGTTGTTGTAGACAGGAGAATCGGCGATTCCTACCCTTCCGTTATGGTCGATAACGAAAAAGGCGGCTACTTAGCGGCTTCGTATCTACTCGAAAAAGATAAGAAAGAAATACTCTTCCTTTCCGGGCCTCTGTCCATCAACACCTATTTCGAACGGTTAAGCGGATATCTCCGGGCCGTTAAAGAAGCGGGACTAAATAGGAACGAGCTTTTGATTCACGAATGCGAAGTCAGTTACGATGGAGGGCAAACGGTTATGAAAAACATTCTCGACCATCATGTTGATTTCGGCTCAATTTTTGCTTCCAACGATTTAATCGCACTAGGTGCCTTCAATACCCTTATAAAAAACGGATTTTCCATACCCGACGATGTTCTCCTCGTCGGTTTTGACGATATTCCAACGGCACACATCGTTACCCCGGGGCTTACGACCATTAGACAGCCGACATACGAGATCGGAACAAAATCGGCCAAGCTTCTCTACAAGCAGCTTCTCCAGGGATCAAAAGAAATCGAACATATCGTATTAGAACCGGAATTAATTATACGCGAAACCGCGTGATGGTTTAAATCGAGAGGGCCTTCATCATTTCCAGATCGTTTTGATCAATTTTCGGGATGTCTTTTACAGCCTCCTCTAAGGGGGTGTAGGTGATCCGTCCGTTCATCGTACCGACGGCACTGCCGTATTTACCGTCTAAAAGCCCTTTCACCGCGTAATATCCGAGACGGGAAGCCATGGTCCGTTCCTTCGCGGTCGGGTTTCCTCCGCGCTGCAGGTGGCCTAACACGGTAACCCGCGTGGGATAGCCGGTTTTTCCTTCGATTTTTTCGGCAATCTCGAACGCGCCGCCGGCATCGTCCCCTTCGGCAACCACAACGATACTCGACCGCTTCCCCCGCCCTAACCCCGCCTTCAACCCGGCGACAACGCCGTCAATGTCGGTTTTCCGCTCAGGGATGAGGACCGCCTCCGCGCCCGAGGCAATTCCCACTTCCAGGGCAAGATACCCGGCGTGACGCCCCATCACCTCGACTAAAAACAAGCGGCCGTGGGAGGCGGCGGTGTCCCGGATTTTATCAATCGCTTCCATGGCAACGTTCAGCGCCGTATCGTATCCAATGGTGTACTCCGTGCCGGCGATATCGTTGTCGATGGTGCCGGGCAGCCCGATTACCGGAAAATCAAATTCCTCCTGAAAAACCTTGGCCCCGGTATAGGAGCCGTCACCGCCGATAACAACGAGGGCGTCAATATTCCGCTCCCGAAGATTGTTATACGCTTTTTGCCGGCCCTCGGCAGTTAAAAACTGTTCGGAGCGGGCACTGTACAAAAAAGTACCGCCCCGGTTGATGATGCCGGAAACCGAAGAGGCCCGCATCGGTGTAAAGTCGTTTTGGACCAGCCCGTCATATCCCCGGTACACACCGTCAACCTTGAGACCGTTGTACAAAGCGGTCCGGACAACGCTCCGTATACACGGGTTCATTCCGGCGGAATCACCGCCGCTCGTAAGTATTGCTATTTTTTTTATCTCCATTGCACCTTTCCTGTCGTAATGTTACCGCGCTCTACTCCACCGCGTAAAGAACGGTCTTGCCGCCGGACTGATAGGGAATACACACCTCGACCCTGCTCCCCCCGCCTGAAGCGCTCTCGGCAAAGGACATCTTTCCTCCCAATTGCTCCGTAAGTACGGTTATAAGTTCCAGTCCGAGTGTTGTTCCGCCGGCCGTCTGTATTTCCGCCGGCAGACCTCTGCCGTTGTCCTCGACTCCGAAACGGATACAGTCATCATGCTCATGCAGAAAAATAATAATTTTCTTTTCGGGAATATCGATATATTCGGGAGGAAACGCGTGTTTTACGGCGTTTGAGGCCAGTTCATTCATAATCAACCCGCACGGCACCGCCCTGTCGACGGGCAGCGCGGCGGGATCAGCATCGATGACGAAATTGAACTGATTGCTGTCAGCGTCAAGGTACACCGACTTGATGTCAAAGACCAGCTGTTCCAAAAACCCTTCCATTTGAATATCTTTGAAATTGTCGGATTGATACAAAGATTCATGAATTCGCGACATGGTCTGAATTCTGCTCTGGGAATCGTAGAGCAGGTCCCGGGAACGGTCATCGGAAATATTCCGGTACTGCAGGCTGAACAGGCTCGATATCAGCTGCAGATTGTTTTTCACGCGGTGGTGTATTTCCTTGAGCATGACCGTCTTTTCCTGCAGCAAATCGCGCAGCTCCTCTTCCGCCCGCTTAAGGTCGCTGACATCGGTAATAACGGCGAAACTCCCCGCCTGGTTTCCCTCCGCGTTGTAGAGGATCCGCGGGGACGCGACAGCAGCAATACTGCCGCCGTCCCGTTTTCTCCACTCCGTTGTGTAAATCGGCGCCTTTCCCGCTTTCCTTTTTTCCATTTCCGATAGAAAAGTTTCTTTGCTTTCCTCCGTTACAAAATCCGAGATTTGCTTCCCAAGCAATTCCTCCCCCGAATACCCGAGCATTTCACAAAACTGCCGGTTTACAAAGGTAATTCGCCCCTTCACGTCGGCGGCAATAACACCTTCATGCATTAGTCGGATCAGCCGGCTGTACCTGTCTTCACTCCGCGCGAGTTCCATGGCCGCCTTCGTTTTTTCGGCCTGCTCGGACAATCCCTTGCGGCTGATAAAAAGGAGAAGAAAAGCAACAAAAACAGTCACGGCGAGGGACACAAACATCATCGACCGGCTTACCGCGGCCAGCTGCCGTTCCACCTCGCCTACATACATTCCCGTCCCGATAATCCAATTCCACGGAGCAAAGGAAGAAACATACGAGAGCTTCCGTTCAACTACTCCCGCTTCATCCCGCACCTGCCAGCGGTACGAAACATAGCCTTCACCGCTTTGCCGGATCTCTTCCGTCATCTCCATAAAAACCCGGACGCCGTCCAAGTCTTCGTAATCGGCAACATTTTGCCCTTCCAAATCAAGCCGATAGGGGTGCATTATCAGGACCGGCGTTGTATCGAGCACCCAAAAATAGTCTTTACTTTCGGCCCCGTAGCGCAGTTCTCTGATAACGGACGCGGCTTCCCGCTTCGCCCGCGGCAGCGTCATCTCCCCGCGTTCCGCCTTTGCCTGATGCCACGCGCAGATTTGGACCGGCAGCTGTACGAGTTCCCGTATCGCTTCCTTTTTCTGATCGATTCCGATATTCCGGACCCGGGGAAGAAAAAAGCCGAACAAACTTACAACAAAGGCCGCAATGGCAACTACACTCGGGACAATAAACTGCAGCTGTGTTTTTGTGCTGGGCCGTTTCAGAGGATTCATTTTAATTCAGTATAACCAACATTTCCCGTGAATACAATAACATATTTCGGTTGAACGCCGCACCGAAACACCCCTCCACACAATATATTTAATTAATATTGGCATATATATTAATATATTTAATATTTTTATTGACTTTTTCAATATTCTACGCTATATTCCTCAATATACAGGAGTAGAGATGGCACAAGATTGGCAAACATTGACAAAACTGACCGGCAGCAGGGAGCTGCTGATCGAACGGGTGGGGATAAAAAACAGCGACGTGCGCGTCGAGGGGTCCTTTGAACTCCCGCCGATGGCCCAGCTTTCCATGGAGGACCAGGTGTTCGCGGCCACCTTTATTAAAACCCACGGTTCAATAAAGGAAATGGAGCGGCTTTTCGGCATCAGCTACCCGACAGTCAAAAACAGGCTGAACAAAATTGCCGGACAGCTCGACTTTGTCCGGGTGGATGTCCGTATTTCAAAGCCCCGGAATGAAATACTGGAAAAACTCAATAACGGGGAAATAACGGTAGACCAGGCAATGGAGGAACTGACATGATACCGCCGATTATCGTCCACATAAAAATTAAAAATGAGGAGGACCGGGGCATCAATTTCTGGTTTCCGGTCCTGATTTTCTGGATCATCGCCCTGCCCTTTGTGCTGCTGGCGCTGACATTGCTCGGAATCGGATCGATCTTTCTGAATCCCGCAGCGAGAAAGCGGGTTTGGAAGATAATAGTAAACATATACACGATCCTCTGTCAGCTCCGGTACGCCAGGGTCGATGTGGAATCGAAACAAAACACCGTTGTACTGCGGTTTATCTGAAAAATTACAGGAGGAGAAAAACAATGAACGAAGAACGAATGAAAATTTTAACAATGGTAAGCGAAGGAAAAATAACCGCCGAGGAAGCGGAAAAACTGATGGAAAAACTGGAGGAACAGGACAATGCCCTCGAGGGACGTCCCGCGGGGACCCTGCCGAAGTACCTCTATGTACGGGTGGACCCGAAGGAAGGGGTACAGAGCGAGCACGGAAAGGTGCGGGTCCGGGTCCCGCTGACCCTGGTACGGGCGGGCATGAACATCGCTTCCCTTATGCCGAAGGAAGTGCATGATAAGATCGACGGCGCTATGGACGAAAAGGGACTCAATTTCAAGATATCCGATATCGACGGCAAGAACATCGACGATATCCTCCTGGCCCTGCGGGAGCTGGAAGTAGACGTTGATACCGAAAAAGAGATGGTAAAGGTGTACTGTGAATGAAGGCGCGGGAACCAGGGCCGGGCAAAACCGTTTCGGTGTATACAACCGGAAACAAACAGGACGCGTTGATAAAAAAAGAACTCCTCGAATCGGAGGGAATTGCCTGTCGGATGGAGGTTACAACCGATGACAAGACCGCAAGCGCTTGGGGGATGCCCATGGGGATGGAGCATTTGGTGCACACCTTCCGGCTGTTAGTGCGTATCGACGATACAGGCAGAGCAACTGAACTGTTCACCGCCGCATTTTCCGAGGAAGTTTTGTTTATCGTTCTCCTCGACCGGGAGCATAACGTCCTGACCTCTCCCGCGGGCTTCCCCCGGGAAGCCATCGATGCCGCGGCCGACCCGAAACATTTTTCCTTCATTGGCGAGTATGCCGCGCGGGAAAGCGGAACAGACACCGACAGCGGGGCGCCAGGCGGGGTCCTCCAATTTTTCGTTTCCAAACGGCGGAAAGAACAAATCCCCGTTACCGACGACAGCCGCGGATGGAAACCGCTGCACTCTGTGCTAACCGAAGACCAGTCCGGCCCCTCTTTCCGGGACGCCTACGTGGACGTTATACTGGGCGGTTTTAACCCTCCCGCTCCCGTTTTCAGCGCCTGGGGTTTCGGCGCCTCGCCCGCGGACGCGGACAGCCTGGGGAAACTGGTTGTCGAGGGGAACAAGCGGGCGACGGCGGGCCTTGCCGTGTCGTACGAAGCGGAGGGGGAAGCTCCGCCCCGGCCGGGTGATGTCTCTGTTGTCGTAAACGGCAAAGGCCGGCCGATTGCGGTTATCCGTACAACCGACGTTACGGTCCTTCCATTCAATACGGTAACGCCGGAAATGGCCGCCGAAGAGGGGGAAGGCGATTTGAGTCTTGCGTACTGGCGGAAAGGGCACAGGAAATTTTTTACACGCGAGTGCCGTGAAATTGGACGTTCCTTTTCCGAGGAGATGGACATTGTGTTCGAGCGGTTCGAACTGTTGAAAGCTTTTTAGCCGCCGTAGTCGGCGTACATATCGAAAACCCGGGCACTTTCCCAATTATCTTTGTTCCGGCTGACAAATTGATTGTGCGGCTCGCAGGTCTGATACGCGTCGTGGGCCGCCTTATTGAGAAAAGTTATGTGAATTCCTACGTGAAAGTTACGTACGTTGACGTCCCGGGTATGCTCCTCAAGAATTCTTCCCGCGGAAAAATAGACGATCCCCGGCACCGGTTTCAGATACGTATGACATTCGGAAATCAGCCGTTCGACTGCCTCGCCGGAAGAGTCTTTCAGTTCAAAAAACACATTGTGGGAAACAAGTTTTTCTGCCATGTTTTACCTCGCTTTTCTTGTTTAATTTGGTCCTATTCTGTCCGGTACCCATCGGGCCCGAAACGGTACACATCATTCCCCTGAGAGTCTACCGCCACAATCAGCGGCATCTCCGCGACGCGCAGGCGCCGGACAGCCTCGGTGCCCAGGTCCTCGTAGCAGACGACCTCCGAAGCACGCACGCACCCGCCGAAGAGGGCCCCGGCGCCGCCTAAAGCGGCAAAATACACGGCACCTGTTTCCCGTATCGCGTCGACAACGGCCCGCGACCGGGGGCCTTTCCCGATCATCCCCCGCAGTCCCGCATACCGGAGAAGCTGTGGGGTAAAGATATCCATGCGGCAGCTTGTAGTCGGTCCGGCGCTGCCGGACGCGTGCCCGGGACGCGGGGGGGTCGGCCCGGTGTAAAACACTACCTGCCCCGTTACATCGACCGGCAGCCGCTCCCCTGCTTCGAGGAGCCTGAAAAACCTGGCATGGGCCGCGTCCCGGGCGGTGTAGATGCTGCCGGTCAGCAGCACCTCTTCCCCGGCACGCAGGGAGGCGGCGGTTTCAGCATCGAAGGGAACGGTGACGCGCCTCGGTGTGTTTCCGCCGCTCACAGTTCCGCCTCCGCGTGCCGGGCCGCGTGGCAGTTGATGTTCACGGCCACGGGAAGGGACGCGATGTGGCAGGGGGCGGTGTTGATATGGACGGCAAGAGCGGTTATTTTACCGCCGAAGCCCCCGGGGCCGATGCCGGTACTGTTCACCAAATATAGGATTTTCCGTTCCAGTTCCGCGTAGCGGGGGTCCCTGTTCGGCTCACCCGTCTTTCGCAGTAAGGCCTCCTTGGCCAACAAAGGGGCAGTTTCGAAGTTTCCGCCGATTCCGATTCCGAGAATTATCGGCGGACAGGGATTTGCCCCTCCGAGCTTGACCGTTTCCACGGCAAAACGGATGACCCCCGACTCCCCGTCGGCTGGGTTCAGCATCGTCATCCTGCTCATGTTCTCGGAACCTCCCCCCTTCAAGACAATGACAATTCGCAAGCCGCCGCCTTCAATATCCCGTACATGCAGTATCGGCGGTGTATTCGTACCGGTGTTTTTCCGGTCATAAAGCGGGTCGTCGACGATAGATTTGCGCAGATACCCGGTTTCATATCCCCTCTTGACTCCTTCGGAAACGGCCTCCTCCAGGCTTCCGCCTGTTATCCGCACGCCCGAGCCGATGTCGACAAAAACCACCGCGGTACCGGTGTCCTGGCAGATCGGATAGCCATCCTTTTCGGCAGCGTCCGCGTTTTTTTCCAGCTGCCGCAGGACCGACTTCCCGAGCGGGGAAACTTCCGCAACGGCGGCAGCCTTTATAACGCCCCTCACATCCGCGGGGAGCTCATAGGCGGCCTGTACGCAGAGTCGCGCGACTGATTCGCTGATAGCTGAAACGTGAATTTCCCGAATACTCAAACTGCGGTTATTGTAGCGGATTTAACCGCGTTGTTCCAGCGGCACCGCTTCTCCCGGTCCCAAAACGGCAAAAATATCAGCCGAGAAATGAATCGATTGTATCCTGCATCTGCCGGTGCACCGCCGCGGCCATGGCGTGCATCGATTCACGAAGGCCGCCTTCGCCGTGATAGCGGTCCGGATAGACCGGTTTACCGATAATAACACGGACCTTCGGCGGGAGTATCGATATTCCCGACGCTTTTCCCTTTCTCCGCTTTACGACGATGGTCATCGGTACCACCGGAACATTGAAATGAATCGCGAAGAAAAAGGCCCCCTCCCGAAACCGTTTGATATCGGTATTAAAGGGATACAGTTTTCCCTCGGGAAAGAAATGGACAAGTCCGAAGGTATCGAGCGCGGTCTTCATGGGACCTAACAGGACCTTCATCGGGTTCCCCTTCGGCAGGGGAAAGGCGCCTAAGAGCCGGATCATCCCCCCTAAAATCGGGATGGAAAAGGTGTCCTCTAATACGGCGAAGTGGGTCCGACGGGGGTACACCGCCTGCCCGACGGTGGCCGGGTCGAGATACATGGAGTGGTTGCTGACTAAAAAGGCCTTGTCCAAGTGAAGATTGCGGCGCCCCTTTACTTCGAGCCGGTAGAAAAGCGTGTCGAAAACAAGGACAAGAAAAAAGACGATCTGGGTAAACACGAAGGCCGCGGTCCGGAACGCGGGAGAAGAGTTTACAATACGTAAGACTTTAGCGGATTTTTTCGTACTCTTCATTGACGTAGGCGTTATCAGGGTAGAGCATCAGGGCACTCTCGAGCCAGAACCGCGCTTTCTCGTAGTCCTCGAGCTTTTCATATGCAATTCCGTAGCCCGAATAAATATTAAACAGGTCGTCCTTTTCGATATCCTGTTTTTCCGATGCCACCTCCATCAGCCGAATGCCCTCTTCCGGGTCGCCCCCGTAAATCGGAGGCGGATACACCTTCGACGAAGCGATAATGATAATCGCCTTTCCGTTATCTGGGTCCATTTCCAGGGCATGCTCGGCGAATTTACCTACATTCAGGCCGTTTCCCAGGATGTATCCGACGCCGCGGACCAGGCAGCGCTGGGAGATAATTTCGCTTTTCATCCGCCAGCTCTCGGAATAATCGCCGCCGGCCGCGGATGCTTCTATATACGCATACCCCTTTTCGTAATGGCGGTCCGCCTGTTTTTTCTCTTCCAGGTTCTGATAGGCCCGACCCATCATATACTCGATCCGGGAGAGCCAATACAGGCGGTCCTTCTCCGGAAGGGACGATTCTTCTGCTGCTCCAATAGCTTTTCCGTAGAGCCGGGGCGTGCCGTTTAAATCCCCGTTTTGATTATACACCGCGTCCCGGAGTGCCTCGTATTCGGACATGAAAGAAGGGTTCCGCTCCACTGCGCCGGCGGCCAATCCCGCGCACAGGAGGAACACGCATAATGTTGTAAAACGTAAAGTTGTCTTCATATGAAAGAAATATAGCAGGATACGGCCGGTTTATCCAGGCTGCCCGCCTTCTTAAAGCGGATATTT
>CAYTSI010000046.1:21422-24228 GCA_964440465.1 uncultured Spirochaetales bacterium | reverse complement strand
TCATATAGTTATCCTAAACAATGGCGATACCGCTGTCAATGACGGCCGCGGGACGCTACAGGACTTCCACACGGTTTCGGCCGTCGTTTTTGGCCTTGGACAGTGCGGTATGGAGCCGTTCCATACACTCTTTGTACGTTTCGGTAAACACATACTCGGTAACACCGGAACTGACGGTTACCTCGATCCGCTTCCTGATCCGTTCGGCAAGGCAAAACGCGTCCTCTTCATTGGTGCTCGGCAGAACAAGGACAAACTCGCCGCCCCCCCAGCCGGCAAACACATCGGTGTCCCGTATCATCCCTCTGACAATTTCCACAAAACGGACAAGGACATCATCTTCGGTATTGCAGCAATCGATATCAAACATAATCAGGGAAAGGGGTATCTGATACCGCGTGGAGCGTTTTATTTCGACTTCCAGGATTTCCGTCAGCTTTTCCCGGTTGTAGATTCGGGTACGTTCGTCAATACCGAAAGACCCGCCCGGCGCGGCAGTTTTATCCAGTTTTGCATCGATTGTCCTGAACCTTGAACTGAGGTCCCCCAGCACCTTTTTCCTGCTTTCGTCAGTCTCCTTGCCGGCATATTCAAGAAAAAGCCGAAGGAATTCCTTCCGTTCCGGAGAAAAGAGATTTTGTTCACTCGATTCCATTATATATCCTTTCAGAGACCCAGGACCTTCCGCTGGACGGAGAAAATTTCCTCAATCCCTTCATCCGCGGCATTAAGCATTTCATCCAGCTGCCCGCGGCTGAAGGCCCCCCGTTCACCGGTGCCCTGCACTTCGATCAGCTTCCGTTCCAGTTTGACCACGTTCATGTCCACCTCCGCCTGGGAATCGTGGGTATAGTCCAGGTCGCAGATAATTTTCCCGTCGCAGATACCGACGCTGACGGCGGCAAGCTGCCCCTTCAAATAGTATTCGGCGCCGGAAACTCCGCGTTGTGAAGCAAGGAGGGAGAGGGCGTCGTAAAGGGCGACCCATCCGCCGGAGATGGCGGCGGTCCGCGTTCCGCCGTCGGCCTGAATAACATCACAATCGATAACGATGGTAATGGACCCTAACTGGGCAAGATGTACCGCTGCCCGGAGGCTCCGTCCAATGAGCCGCTTGATTTCAATGCCCCTTCCGTCCCGTTTTATTCCGTCCCGCTTCTTCCGGCCGCCGGCGGTGCTGCCGGGCAGCATGGAGTATTCGGCGGTAAGCCAGCCGCTGTTGGTATTTTCCAAAAAGGACGGCACATTCGGTTCAATCGAAGCGGTACAAATTACCTTGGTTTCCCCGAAACAGGCAAGGCAGGAGCCCGCGGGGTGCTTGATGTAGTTTCGCTCAAATGATATCGATCTCATACCAATATACTACCATAATCCGGCATATACTCCAACATTGACGGCGTGAATATTGTCCCCGTCGGAGGTGCCGTAATCGATGTAGGGCAGAAAGAGGGCATCGACCTCCATCATGACCGGCCGGTCCGCGTCTATCGCGGCAATAACGGTTTCTATTTTCCGTTCGATTACTTCGCAGCTGTAGTCGGGAAACCTGGATGCAACGATGTCTTCATACGCTTTCGACGTGGTTGGATTGTAACCGGTCATCCCGAACAGCTGCTGCTTGGTCAATCCCGAACCCCAGTACCCCATAATCATGAGGAAACTGTTCTGTCCGCTGGACCGATTTATTCCCGCCACATGCCGGGATACACATCCGTCCGGTTTATGATATATGTGACGGTATACCGGCCGTATCTGTACGACAGCCGGACAGTCAATTCTACGTCCCCGACAGATTTCGTATCTTTTACCTCCCGGTCATTTTCTGAAAAAAGGTCAATTGCAATACCATCCGCGCCGGTATCCAGAGACGCGGAAACGTTCCGCTTTTCTCCTTCTCCCTTTTCGACAAGGATGTGGAGATTCAGATCGGACCTCTCCCCCCTTCGGTCAACAAAGGAAAACGATTCTTTCAACGGCGAAGGCAGTGGCTCATCGGCGTGAAAGCTGACGCTCTCATAGACAATTTGTCTGATGTGATGGAGAACGGTTTGAAAATCCTGTGTTTTATCCCGGACAATTACGTGTTTCCCCGGTTTTACCTCAACCGTTTCCGTCCAGTCGGCAAACGTAACTTCCGGCAGTGAAACCACCCCGAAGCCTCCTCCGAGGTGGGTGCGGACGGTATATTTCCCCGGTTTAACATCTTCTATTGTAAAAGGGACCCGCTTGTCCCCCGTCGTATAGCCGACAAAAACATCATCGAGAAAAATCTCCGCGTCGATCAGCGGCGAATAGACGGACAAACTTCCCGGGGTTTCGTCCCTGAGGGAGATAATCGAACGCTCACTCGCGGCGTCTTGCAGTGTTACCGTACGCCCGGCGGCACGGTATACAATCTGCTCCGCGAGCGAGTGGATAGTATTTTCGGTATAGCCCCTGCCGGTGAAGGAGAGGGTCTCCGCGGTTTCCGTATCAATTAAAGAAATACTGATAAGGAGGTCTTCTCCTAAAAATACGAAGTTTCCCCGCAGAAGGTAGTCGGCACCGAGGATTTCACCCACCCGCGCGGCGGTTTCTCCGGAGGTAATTCCGCCCAGCTGCAGCTTCTGTTCTTCTAAGACCTGTTCCAGGTCCAGCCTGTCGACTATCGCGATTCCTTCTCCGCGGGACAGGTCGAACAAAAGGATACCGGTAATCATGTTTTCAAGATAATCGTATCGGGGGTCGTAGGAATTATTATCAATGGAAAGAAAGGCTATCCGTTTCTCCTCGGCGCCCGCGGCGGGCCCGGCCAAAGCAAAAAAGA
>CAYTSI010000046.1:7851-21322 GCA_964440465.1 uncultured Spirochaetales bacterium | reverse complement strand
ACACAGATGAATACCTCGGTTTATCACCCCACAAAAATTTGCTTCAACGCAGTGTCCCAGGGTAAAACAATGATATTTCCCTCGTGTTTTTGAGGCGATGATACTCGGGAAATACAGATGCGTTCGGCATGGGGAAATTCTCCTCCTAGCGTGAACAGAGGGGTAAGGTGTCGTTCCTGAATGCTTGACGCGGACTTGATTTCTACCAGCAGCAGCGGCTCACCGGGACGCTCGACTACCAGATCTATTTCAACACCGTCGCGTGTCATGAGGTAGTAAAAGGAAAAATCCTTTTCATAATAATGATTTAACTTGAAAAATTCATTGACGATAAATATTTCGAAAAGATCTCCATAGGCACTCGTTCCTTCACGAACCGGAATATTCAGGCTGTGCGTCAGGGCGCGCTGAACCCCGGTATCGAAAAGGTAGAATTTCGATTTTTGTGAAAGCCTTTTTCGAACCGATGTGTGATAGGATTCGAGATAGCGCCCGATCAATGTATCTTCTAGAATTTGATAATAACTTTTTACGGTTTTCTCGTCCGCGCCGGTATCCCGGGCTAATGCGGCGAAATTGACGATTTTACCGGACATCTGGGCGGCGACTTCGAGAAATTTTCTAAAAGGGTCAATTTTTCGCACGATCTGTTCGGCTTTGATCTCCTCGTTGAGGTATGTGAGGGCATAGGCTGTTAAAAACCGGCGCTTCGACTGTATAGATTCCGCCGTGAACGCCCTGGGAAGACAGCCGTATGACAACGCATCGAGGAGGGAAAAATCGGCTTCTGTTTCGAGTGCGGAAAAAGGGTATAGTTCAAGAACCTGGGCCCGGCCCGCAAGCAGATTCGCGCCTCCCCGTTTTAGTTTTCGTGCACTGGAACCGGTCAGCACGAAGATTTTATCGGTTTCTTCTATAAGAGAATGTACTACATCCAGCAGGCGCGGCGCTTTTTGCACCTCGTCAACGAGAACATGTGTTACAGCAGTGGGAAGGGCTAGAACTTTGTTTCGCAGGATTTGAGGGTTACGTGCATACTCATCCTCTACAGCGGGCTGCAGCAAGTCAATATACAGTATTTTTTCCGCGGAAAACAAGCTTTTAAGCAGCGTACTCTTACCCGTACCGCGTGGTCCGAATAGAAAGAAATTCTCGTGTTTATCAATACGTAGAAGACGTTCGTACAGATTTATCCCGGACCTTATTCCGTTTTTGGCGGACATAACCGGAGTGTACTACGTATTATAATAAAGCGCAAGGAGTTGCTGGCAAGGAATAAGGGAGTCGCCCCCTCCAGACCTCCCCATGAGCCGATAAAATCTATTCCCCCGCCTGCTCTAAGGCATAGGTGTAGGCATCTTCGAGCATTTCCTCCGGCGGCTGTTTGATGTAGCCTTCCGTAAGAAGGGTGTCGGTCAGGTCCCGGGCCTCTTTGATGTCCCGCTCCGCCTTCGCGTACACTTCCTCTTTCGACATTTCGATCCGGGCAAGGCCCTGCTTTACGGCCATGGCGGCAACTTCCGCCGCCTCGTAGGGGAAGACGCCGGGTTCGTCCATTTTCGCGATTATGTTGTCCTCACGAATGCCCCGCTTTTCCGCGTAGCCCGCCAGGGACTCGGCGGCTGCTATCGCCATCTCGTCGGAGATGCCCCGTGCCCGGACGGTAAGGGCGCCTTTTAAGATTCCCGGGAAACCGACGGAGTTGTTTACCTGGTTCGGAAAATCGCCACGGCCGGTGGCGACGATGTAGGCCCCCGCGTCCTTCGCGGCATACGGGTAGATTTCCGGTACCGGGTTGGCGCAGACGAAAACGATGGATTTGTCCGCCATGGAGGATATCCATTCGGGCTTCACCGTGTCCGGCCCGGGCTGGGACAGGGCAATCAGCACGTCGGCGCCTTTTATCGCGGTTTCGATGTCCGGTACTTTTTTCGGATTGGTTTTTTCGCAGAGTTCCCACTTCCGGTAGAACCGCTTGTCCGCGGCAATGTCCTCCCGTCCGCCGTGGAGGCTTCCCTTGGAATCGAATATCACCATATTTCCCGGGTCCCCGCCGGCGGTAATGATAATCCGCGCGATGGTTGCGTTCGACGCTCCCGCGCCGAGCATGACGATTTTCACGTCCCCGAGTTTCTTGCCGGCAAGCTTTAACGCGTTTAAAAGGCCCGCCAATGTAACGCAGGCCGTCCCCTGGGCGTCGTCGTGCCACACGGGAATATCACACTCCTTTCGAAGGGTGTCCAGCACTTTGTAACAGTTCGGCTGGGATATATCTTCCAGGTTGACCGCGCCGAAACTCGGCGCCGCCATTTTTACGAAGTCGATGATTTTGTCCGGGTCGTGTTCCCCGGCACTGTTCCGGCTGTCTATGCAGAGGGCCGTCGCATCGACACCGCCTAAGTACTTCATCAGATAGGCCTTCCCCTCCATAACGCCTAAGCCCCCCGGGGGAGTGCAGTTGCCGTCTCCCAAAACCCGGGTGGAATCGCTTACCACGGCAACCAGGTTTCCCCGGTTCGAAAGCCCGTAGGAGGTGTCGTTGTTGTCCCGGATGGTGGTGGATATCTTCGAAACACCCGGCGTGTACCAGACATTGAACCAGTTGAAACCGAAGACCCCGGCCTTCGGTACCGTCTGCATCTTCCCGCCGTAAAAGCGGTGTGCCGATTCGGACAGCCGTTTTAAAAAGAGCGTTTTCGCCGCTGCCGTCCGTTCTTCGTTAAGCTCCGCTCTGAACACCTCATCCAGATTGTTTAGGGTAATATTTATTTTTGCCATGATTGTCTCCTGCTTTTTTTTATGGTGATTATTCCTTCCGTACCACCGGGAGGGTCGCGCCGCCGTTGGGCATTACATGGACAACGGCATTACCGCCGGCACGATCGAGCGCCGCGTCGAAGGCGGCCTGCAGGCTTTTAAACGGCGTCATAAACATTCCGCGTACCGTATCGTCGTCGAAATCCGACACCAGCAGAATGTCGGCCCTGTCCCGCACCATGCCGATGGCCGCCGCCTTGTGGCCGCCGAGTTCGAAATTCCGCTGGATTTCCTCCACCATCGCGCGGGGGCTCTCGGCGGATATAATCCAGCGCTCGAATACCTTCTCGCCGAAACCTTCGCTGCACGCCGCGAAAAGAATAATGGTCCCTCCCTCTTTTACCGCGTGTTTCGAATTGTCCAGTGCTTTCTGCGCCTGATACAGGTTCAAGTCCTTCGGGTATCCCCCGGGGCTGACGATGACAATATCCGCCTCTTCTTGTATAGGACAGATATACATGGTGTCCAGGAACGCGCAGCCTTCCCGGTGGGCCTTGAAAACGTCCCCCGCGAACACTTTCCTCATCTGCTTCTTTTCGTCCAGCACGGGATTGACGATAAAATGGACGGGGCGGAATTTGTATACCTCGTCGATCTCTTCGCGGACAGGGTTCCCGTCGATTTTTCCCGCCTTTGCCTCCGGCAGGACCATCTTGCTGTGGTTCGACTGGATGGCTTCCATGGTCGACACTCCGGGCATGACCGCCTTCATCCCGCCGCTGTAACCGGCAAAATAATGAAACTCGATATTACCGAGGCAGATGAGTTTGTCCGCCTCCGCTGCCGGCCGAAACAGATCGACGGAGGTCCCCGCGGAAGTCGTGCCGAGGCGGACAAGGTCCTCCTGGTTACTGTCGATACAGGTTATCCGTCTGTATATCTCCGGACCGGCGAGGCGTTTTCTTTCCTCTTCCGTGTGCTTCCGGTGGTTCCCTAAGGCGAAAACGAGGGTAATATTGCCGTCGGGCACTCCCGCCCGTGAAAGCCTGTCGAGTACCGAAGGCAGGACTTTATACGAGGGCATCGGCCGGGTAACGTCGCTGGTAATAACGACCACCCTCTCCCCGGGATTCACCATTTCTTCCAGCTTAGAGGAACCGATAGGATTGTCCAGGGCGTACTCGACCCGTTCGGTCTCAGTCATTGCCGCAGTCGGATCATCGGGATCACCGGTACCGCCGGCGGATCGTGCGGCCCCGATAACAGTACCGATATTTCTGTCGGGAACCTCCACCGCGGCCGATTCTTTTCCATATGCCAGTACAATTTTCATGTTTTCTCTTTGTCGGTAAAATTGCCGCGGACACTCGCAGCGTACTCGTCGTAGGCCGCGGTAAAAGCCGCTGCGTCCCCTTTCGGCACCTCCCGGAACCGGACCCTCTCGGGATGTATACCGGCTCTCTGCAGCGTTTCCTTTACCGCCGGCATCCGCTTCTGTATATACGTGCTTCCCTTGTGTTCGCATTCATCCTCGGGGCAGCCGGCAATCAAAATACCGGCGGCACCTAATTCGAGTATCCGCAGGAGCATGTCCGTTTTCAACCGTCCGGTACACATGGACACAAACACTTCGTCCCGATTTTCAGCAATGCCGGCGACGCCCCGGGTGTTCTGCATCCCCGGAAAGGTGGACCAGTTGCAGGCGAAGATCACTACCTTGCCGTTTTCCGGTGCATTCGTAATATAGTCCCGGACTTTTTCATACATCTCGGCGGAGGACGTCCCCATCTCCCGGTACATCGATATACCCTTCGCGGAACATACATCGACACACATACCGCAGCCCTGACACGCGGCCGGGTCGGTGGTCATTTTTCCGTCTTTATATATCCGCGCTTCGTGGGGACACACGTTAACGCATGCAAAGCACTTTACACACTTTGCCGTATCGGTCCATACCGTCAGTCCTTCCCCTGCAAATCCCGCTTCCGTAAAATCGAGCCGCGCGTCGGTAAATATTTCCGTAAGGGGGATCCCCGCGGAACAGCTGTTTTCACACCGCTTGCAGTAATAGCATTCAAACAGCCGCTCGGACATCTCCCTGCTGATTTCAATTTCGCCGGCAATCAGCCCGTGCAGGACCGCCAGTTTTGCCCTCGGCGCGTCGCTTTCCCACCTCGTATATTTATACACCGGACAATGCTCCAGGCAGTAACTGCACCGTATGCATGAATCGAGTTTGTTTTCCCACTGTTTCAACCGGTCAAACATTCTATCCGCTCCCGCTTTACCGTGTTACCGAATAACGGAGGCCGGTAGCAGCGAGCCAGTCGCCGGGAGCATCCATCAGTTTATTCGGGTTGCAGATATTTTCAGGATCAAATACCTTTTTGATCCCCCGCATGACCCTCAGCAGGTCCCGGTGCTCCTGCTGCATTGCAAAGCCTTTCGATATTCCGATTCCGTGTTCCGCCGATGTCGTCCCGCCGACGGAATGGACGTATTCGTATATTTCCGCCACAACTTTTTTTGCTGCTTCCCACACTTCCTTCTTCGAAGTGTCCATCAGGATTTTCGTGTGGACGCATCCGGAGCCGCAGTGCCCGTAGGCCGTCATAATAACATTGTGCTTCGCGGCAACGTCATGGATTTTTCGCGTAGTCTCGGCCATTTTTGAAAACGGTACGGCCATGTCGTCCGCCAAAGCGGTTGTGGAAAGAACGCTCCTGTACTTTGCTAACGAGGGAAACAGCTGCTTCCTGCCCGCGAAAAGCCTCGACCGTTCGCTTTGTTCGTAACTCGATTCAATTCCGAAGCCGTTGTTTTTTTCGCAGAACTTTGTAATGTTCCGTATTTCGTACTCAACCCCTTCCTTGACCATGCCGTCGGCCTCGAAAAGGAGGATCGCCTCCACGTCCGGCAGTCCGAGCCCCGTCGCCTCGTTCACCGCCTTGATAGCTACGTTATCAATCAGTTCGAGCATGGAAGGATTTCCGCCGCTGGAAATAATATCGGCCACCGCGTCACCGGCATCTTCAAGCTGTTTGAAATTCGATATGCCGAGGCAGCGGAACTTAGGCGTCGGGATAAACTTGAGAATTGCTTCGGTGATGACTCCTAAGGTCCCCTCGGACCCGACAAAGAGCCGCTCCAGCTGATATCCGGAAGAGACCACCCGGGTCCTTGAACCGCACTTCAGCTCTTCACCGCCTGGAAGTACCGCGTTCAGGCCGAGGACATAATCCCGTACGGCGCCGTATTTGACGGACCGTACACCGCTGGCGTTGTTGCCGATTTCACCGCCGATTGTCGCAATGCGGCTGGAAGCGGGCGCGGGAGGATAGAAAAATCCGTGCTCCTTTAAAGCAAGGTTGAGGTCCTCATCCGCTACGCCCGGTTCGACCCGGCAGTAACCGTCCCGTATGTTGATTTCCAGGATCCTGTTCATTCCCTTCATGTCGAGGACAATTCCGCCGTTTATCGGTATCGTCTGTCCGCACATTGCCGAACCCGATCCCCGCGGAATAACGGGGACCTTCTCCGACTGCGCGTACTCGAGTATCTTCTTTACATGTTCGACAGTATCGGGTTTGACCACCGCCGAAGGGCGCGCCGAATGGACCGACGCGTCTATTCCGTAGACGTAGAGATCGGTTTCACTGTCCCGTACATTTTCCGCTCCTGCAAGCTCCCGCAGCAGGTCCGTGTCGACTGCCGACATAGCGTCTTCTCCTTCTTTTACAGCAGCAGATAGGGGGTTTCGATATACTGCTTCATCCGCTGCAGAAATTTCGCGGCAGGCGCGCCGTCTACCACCCGGTGGTCGTAGGTGAGGCTTAAGGTCATCAGCGGACGTATCTCCACCTCGCCGTTGACGGCCGCCGGCGTCTCTTTTATCCGTCCCACCGCGAGTATACCGCTTTCCGGCTGATTGATAATGGCGGTAAAACTGTCGATGTCGAACATTCCTAAATTGGTAATGGTAAAAGTCCCCCCTTCCATTTCGTACTGTTCCAAAGCGCCCTGCTTCACCTTGTCGATCAGCTCCCTAGTCCGTGCATGGATTTCTTCCAGGCCGAGCATGTCCGCACCGCGGACCACCGGAACGATCAGTCCTTCGTCTAAGGCCACGGCCATTCCGATATTGATGTCCTGTTTGATAAACACTCCCTCATCCGTCCAGGAGGAATTGAGGATTGGAACGTCACGGAGAGCAGCTGAAGTAATTTTAATGAGCATGTCGGTATACGATACCTTTTTCTCGGCAGCTTTCAGTTTTTCACGAATTCGAACCAGTTCGGTAACATCCACCTCCATCCGGTGGTTTGCCTGGGCCGCGGTATGCAGGCTGCCGCTCATCCGCTTTGCTATCGATTTCCGCATGGTCGAATGGGCAACCAGGAATCCCTCCTGTCCGCCTATTTCCGCACTTTCCACTTTTGAAGTGTGCAGGGTTTCCATGACATCGACCTTCGTTATCCGGCCTCCGGTCCCGCTCCCTTTTACCGCCCGCAGGTCGACATCGTGGATTGAGGCGACTTTTCTTGCCAGCGGTGTTGCCGCCGCCGCGGGGCCCGCGCCGAGGGATGCCGATGCAGGCGCGTTTACTACGTCCCGCTCGATAACCAGTCCTTCGGGCCCGCTTCCGGCAAGAGCGTTTACGTCGATGCCTTTTTCCTCCGCCCGCCATTTTGCCCGGGGCGACGCGTATACCTTCTCCCCGGGCGCGCGGCCGGTGGCTTTCACCGCGGCTGCTGCAGGTGCAGCGTCCGGTTTTGACGGAGCGCCTGCAGCGGGTGCCGGCGCCGGAGCCGCCGATTCTTTTCCGGCTTCTTCGAGGAGGGCCGAAATGTCCTCTCCCTCTTCCCCGATGATGCCGATCATCTCCGTTACCGGGACCACATCCCCCTGGCCGTGCAGTATTTTTAAAAGCACTCCGCCGGCGGGTGCGTTCACGTCGATGGAAAGTTTGTCGGTCTCTATTTCCAGGATCGCCTGTTCATCTTCCACCGAGTCCCCTTCGGAGACCTTCCATTCAACGATGGTCCCTTCGGTCATCTGGAGGCCCTGTTTCGGCATGATTACTTTTGTCGCCATACTTACCTCCTGTAGCAGACCTTTTTCGCCGCCTCTACGATATCATCAACCTGGGGGACTACCGCGTTCTCCAGCCCTAAATTAAAGGGGAGCGGACACTGGGCCGCGCCGAGGCGTTCCACCGGCGCGTCCAGATACTTAAACGCCTGTTCCTGAATAATGGAGGAGATTTCCGCGCCCATTCCGCCGGTCCGGTGGGCTTCGTGGACAATCACGGCCCGTCCGGTTTTCACAACCGAATCGACAATTGTCTTTTCATCTAACGGGACCAGGGTCCGGGGGTCGACAATTTCCGCCTCGATCCCTTCCGCCGCGAGTTTTTCCGCGGCCATAAACGATTTCTTCACCATCTCTAAGGTGGCAACGATGGTAACGTCCTTCCCTTCCCGTTTAATGTCCGCCTGTCCAAAGGGGATGGCAAACTCCTCATCATCCGGGACCTCGCCTGAATCGGCGTACAGCGCCTTGTGCTCGAAAATAATGACCGGATTGTTGTCCCGGATCGCCGTCCGCAGGAGCCCCGCGGCGTCCCGTCCCGTCGACGGAAGCGCCACCTTGATGCCCGGGAAGTGCATAAAAAACATCTCGAGGCTCTGTGAATGGGTCGCGGCGTTTCCCCGTCCGACCCCCTGCTGTCCCCTGATGACCAGGGGAAGGGTCGCCTTTCCGCCGTACATGTACCGTATTTTCGCCGCCTGGTTTAAAATCTGGTCCATGGAAACGAGGGTGAAGTCCATGTACATCAGTTCCACTACCGGCCGCATCCCCGTCAGGCACGCTCCGATGCCGAAACCGATAAACGCCTGCTCCGATATGGGGGTGTCCCGCACCCGTTCGGGGCCGAACTCGTCGATCAGGCCCCGGGTACATCCGAAAATGCCGCCCTGTTCGGCAACATCTTCCCCTAGTACAAACACTTCTTTATCCCGTCTCATCTCCTGGGCAAGGACATCTTTTATCGCCTGGGAGTATTTTTTCTTTGCCATTATCGTGCTCCTCTCTCTCGTATTATTCACAGCAAAACACGTCGTCGAGAACGTGCGCCGGATCGGGTTCGGGACTGTCCATGGAAAACTCTTCCGCTTCAGCTATCAGCGCGTCAACCCTGCTCTCAATTTCTTCCAGCTGCTTTTTCGTCGCGGTCTTGTCTTTCAGCATCCGGTCTTTAAGCCGCAGAATGGGACACTTCTTTTTCCATTCATCCACTTCTTCCCGGGTCCTGTATACCTCCGGATCGCCGGTCCAATGTCCCTTCCAGCGGTAGGTTTTGAACTCGATCAGGCTCGGCCCCTTGCCCGCCTTCGCGTGCTTGAGGGCCTTCTCGAATGTTTCATCAATCGCGAACACATCGTTCCCGTCTGCAATGTGCCCCGGCATGCCGAAGCCCTCCGCGCGGACGGCAATGTCCTTCACGGAGGTGCTCTTTTTCGTGGACACCGAAATTCCGAACTGGTTGTTTTCACAAACAAAAATAACCGGCAGTTTCCATACCGACGCGAGGTTGAAGCTCTCGAGGGTAACTCCCTGATTCGACGCTCCGTCACCGAAAAACGTCACGGCAACGCTGTCGTTTCCCCGCAGTTTCGCCGAAAGGGCCGCTCCCGAGGCGATGGGCACTCCCGCGCCGACAATGGCGTTCGCGCCCAAGTTGCCCTTCGTAACATCGGCAATGTGCATGGAACCGCCCCGGCCCTTGCAGTAGCCCGTTTCCTTCCCCATCAATTCGGCTAAGGCGTACTTCACTTCCGCCCCCTTGGCAATGCAGTGGCCGTGTCCCCGGTGGGTGCTGGTAATGTAATCCGCGTCCCGCAGACGTGAACATACCGTTGCCGCAACGGCCTCCTGACCGATATACAGGTGGACCGAACCGCGAAGTTTGTTTTCTTCAAACAGTGATACCGCCTTCTCCTCAAATTTCCGTATTTTCAGCATCGTCTCGTATATCTGTAACTGACGCTCTTTTTCTATCATTCTTTTTCTCCTATAGCAGTGTTTCTACAATTTCACGAATATTCGTCGTGCTTTCGGCAATGTGAACGCCGGCCTCGCGCAGCACCTTCTCTTTTACCTCGGCGCTTCCTTCACCGCCGGGAGAGACGATGGCGCCGGCGTGGCCCATGCTTGTCTCCTTCGGGGCATTCTTTCCGGCGATTAAGGCGACCACCGGTTTCCTTATATTCGCTTTGATGTATTCCGCGGCAAGCTCTTCCTCGCTGCCGCCGATTTCCCCGATCAGGACAATTACCTTTGTCTGATCGTCAGCTTCAAACATGGGAAGCAGCTCGATAAAATTGGACCCGGGGACCATATCGCCGCCGACACCGACAACCGTCGACTGTCCGATACCGGCATTGCTAAGGGCAAAAACGGTTTCGTAGGCGTTTGTCGCGCTCCGGGACATAATGCCGACCGGCCCTTGGGAAAAAATCCGGTGCGCCATAAATCCGGCCTTCGCCTTCCCCGGCGAAATAACACCGAACGAGTTAGGCCCGATTACCCGGAGCCCCGCCTTCCTGCCGTAATGGTACACCTTCAGCATGTCATGCACCGGCACCCCTTCCGCGATGGTAACCACTAAGGGAAGTTTCGCGTCCAATGCCTCCACCGCGGCCCCGAACATGAACTTCGGCGGTACGAAAATGACCGTTGCATTTGCATTATGCTTTTCCGCGGCACGGCGCACAGTGTCGTACACCGGGACCCCCTCGACGGTCTGCCCGCCCTTGCCGGGGGTAACTCCGGCAACAATATTTGTGTTGTATTCCAGCATCTGCTGTGTATGAAATGTTCCTTCCCGTCCGGTTATCCCCTGAACGATCAGGCGCGTATCTTTTCCTACCATGAAACTCATGACTGCATCCTCTCGTGTATTCTCGTAACTCCGTGTACCAGACCGTCCACCAGTTCAACGTCGCCGGAAAGGCCCCGAATAATTTCCACTCCCGCTTCGCGGTTAGTCCCTTCCATCCGGACAACAACTGATTTTTCCGGATTTTTCGCCAGGGCCATTTGCACTCCGCCGGCAATCTCATTGCAGCGGGTAATTCCTCCGAAGATGTTGACGAACAGCAGCTCCACCTTGGTATTAGAGAAGACGATCCGTATTGCCTCCTTTACCCTGTCGGCAGTTGCACCGCCGCCTAAGTCGAGGGCGCAAACCACGGTTTCGCCGCTTTTCGATATCAGGTCGATAGTGGACATAATCATCCCCGAACCGTTGCTGACCACCCCTACGTTTCCCGTCTCGTCGATAGGTATGTAGAGGAAGTCCCATTCCCTGGCTTCCGCGACCCGGGGGTTCTCGGTCAGCTCGTCACGGATTGTTTTAATGTCCTCATGCCGCGTCAAGGCGTTGTCGTCCACATCAATTTTTCCATCTAAAGCACGGAGATTGTCATCCCCGTCGATAATCAGCGGATTTATTTCAACTAACAGGCAGTCGTACTCGATAAAAAGATGATACAGGCTGGTAATAATTTTATGCAAATCTTTCCCGTACTGCTTTCCCAGTCCCGTCCGCTCGAGGATGTAATTCGCCATATGGCCCCGGACACCCTGCAGAGGGTCGATGTGGACCTTTACCACTTTGTCCGGATCTTTCTCCGCTATTTCGTTGATTTCCATCCCCCCTTCGGCGGAGAAAATCAACACCGGCAGTTTAAACTTCCGGTCTAAGGTAATGCTTAGGTAGAGTTCCTGCTTGACATCGACCTTGTTGGTAATGAAGAGCCTGCGGACCGGAAGCTTCTTGATAACGAGGTCGAGAATCGCGCTCCCCTTTTCAATCAGTTCATCCTTGTTCTCCGCTATTTTCACGCCGCCGGCCTTGCCCCTGCCTCCGGTCTGTACCTGGGCCTTTACTACTGCCGGAAACGGAATTCCGGAAGAGGGGTCTTCAGCTTTCGCCTTCAACTCCTCCTTCGAGGTCACCACCACACCGGCCGCCGCGGGGACGCCGCAGCGGTTAAACAGTTCGTGTGCCTGGTATTCTAACAGTTTCATGAGCCCGCTCCGGGAAACAGTTCCTCGTCCGTCGGTACGTGAGCGTCGGGAAGGAGATGGGCAACCCGGGTAATGTTGAGCATATGTTTGTAGGTGAAGTTTTCGGAGATGCTGTTGTTGCCCCAGGAACCGCAGCCTAAGGTGCTCGTCGGTGCCAAGCCGTTGGTAAAGCTCCCTCCCGCGGACGTTGACACAACGGCATTTTCTACGACCCTGCTGACGTTTATCCGGAGTCCGACTTTCTCCGTTTTAGCCGGATCGTTTGTATGGATTCCGACGGTATGTCCCTGTCCCATTACATTCAGGTTTTCCTGCATAATATCAAGACCTTCATCAAAACTATCGTACTGAAACAGGGCGATAACCGGAAACATTTTTTCTTTCCGAAGCGGTGTAGCTTTGTCCGAGTTTTCCACGGGCACGGCAATCATGACCGCGTTTTCAGCGGCTGCTATTCCCGCGGCCTTCGCAATAGTCTTTACCGGCTGTCCGACTAAGTCCTTGTTCGTTGTCCCATCCGGGAACAGCGCCTGTATCAATTTTTTCTGTTCCTCTGTATCGGTAACGATGTAGGTCCCCTGCTTTGTCAGTTCAGCGGTAACATCGCCGTACATCACTTTCGGCATAATGATGGTCTGCTCACCGGAACAGATAATTCCGTTGTCGAAGGTCCTGCCGACAATGATCATTTCAACGGCTTGAGGGATATCGATGCCGGTGTCTAAAATACACTGCACATTGCCCGGTCCGACCCCGTATGAAGGCTTTCCGCTGGAGTACGCCGCCTTGACCATTCCGGGACCGCCGGTAGCAACAATAACATCGACCGCTTCCATTAAGAGCTTTGTCTTTTCAACGGAAGAGTTCTCCACCACCAGAATTAGATCCTGCGGCGCCCCGTGCCGTTTCAAAACTTCCCGCCACTCCTGTATGGCCAATGTCGTACAGTTGACCGCCCGCGGATGGGGGGCGGAGATCATCGCGTTTTTCCCCTTCAGCGCGCCCATGATGTTGGCCATAGGCGTTACAATCGGGTTCGTACAAGGCTGTACGGCGCCGATAACGCCCATCGGTTTTGCTATTTCAACAATACCGGTCTTTTCGTCCCGGGAGATAATCCCCATCGATTTCTTCCCTTTCAGGCTGTGCCAGAGGATTTTCGATTTCCCAAGTTTCTTTTTTACCTTATATTCATAGCCGCCCATGCCGGTCTCTTCCGCCGCCAGGCGGGCCCATTTTTCGGCCCCTTCGTATACAACCCGGGCAATATCGTGGACAATCGCGTCCACCTGCTCCTGATTGAACTCCGCTTCGAACTGCTCCTGCGCTGTCCTCGCCTTTTGTACCAGTCCGTCAATGTATGCTTTGTCGTCCATAAACTTCTCCTTTACCAATAGTTATAACCAATATGTACCGTCCCTTTGCAGGGCACCTATCAACATATCATGATATCTAATTATGTGCAAGGGCCCTGTCGGGCAAAAGATCCCGGATTGAAGTAGAATTTACGAAATGATTTAAACGGTGCTGTGATACGGAGGTGTCATAATCCACATCATGACCGACATTTTGCACCTCGCTTGTCTATGGCAATATGTTCCCAACATTCGGACAG
>CAYTSI010000046.1:3644-7751 GCA_964440465.1 uncultured Spirochaetales bacterium | reverse complement strand
GCACCTCGCTTGTCTATGGCAATATGTTCCCAACATTCGGACAGGAGATAAGGTTTTTCGAGGGGAATTTACTCAGCTGCCGGTAACCGTCTTTCTCTATCACGAACATCTCTTCTATCCGCGCCGCGTCGTTCCCGGTACCGTTGTAGGTCTCTAAGGCGAACACCATCCCTTCCTGCAGGATTTCCGGATGGTCTAAAGAAAACCACCTGCTGATGACCGGTTTCGCCCAGTGGGTAATACCGATACCGTGGCCGAGCTCGAGGGCGAAGGCCGCCGCTTCAGATTCAAGTCCGAGGGTATGCGCTTCCGGCCACTGTTTCGCGATGTCCGCCGTACTTACTCCCGGTTTCAGCATGTCAGCCGCGGCGTAGAGCCAGTCGTAAACGATCTTGTAGTTGTCGAGCTGTTCCTGACTCGGTTTACCGACGACGAAGGTCTGGTAATAACAGGTATGATAGCCGTTAAATACGCTGACGATATCGATAAACAGCATGTCTCCCATTCGAAGCATCCGGTCGGAGGCGTCATGAGGGTGCGGATAGGAGCGGTTTCCGGAAATAACGTTGATGTTCTGTATTTCTTCGCCGCCTAATTCATAGATTTTTTTCCGAATAAGGCCGTTAATTTCATTCTCACTTATTCCCGGCCGGGTATACTGGATAACGTCCCAGAACGCGGCCTCGTCGATGGCAATGGACATTTCGATAAGATCGATCTCTTCCTTCGTTTTAATTGTCTGCGCGTCTAAAATGGTCTGCTGACCGTCGACAACATTAATTCCCTCTTCCTGTAACGCTAGCATGAAGGGAATTTCGGTAATGTCCATTCCCAGCGGCTCTTTTTCAACACCCCACTCGGTAAGAATTGATTTAATTTCTTTCGCGAAATTTTTCGCATGTGCATACACCACCGGTTTCGGGAACGAACCGCGCATGGCACCGCCGGTAAAAGGAAAGATACGGTCCGCGATCCACGGACAGAGTTTTTTCTTCGCCTCGATTGCACTTCCCGCTTCGTAGAGAATCGGTTCCTTGTCCGCCGAGACAAGACAGGCCCGGGCCAGCTTGTTGTTCATCCAGTCGTTCAATTTCGTACTTGTGATATACCGAATGGCATCATGGTCAAACGCTAAAAGGGCGCCGATATTGTCTTTTTTCAGCTGCTCCTGGGTTTTCCGAAGTCTGTCTTTCCGCAGTTTGTCGTAGTCGATCCGAATTTCACAATCCGTCGCCATTGTCCCTAAAATACCCATACAATTCCTCCTGCATTATGTATCATTTCAAAATTATTACCATTCTATTTGTCTATTGGTATTACCTTTAAAATTATGGCACGGTTTCAAGCGTCTGTCAAGCTTTTTCTCCTTAAAATTATAGTTTGGTCCTACCTTTATACCTTGTTATGGTCTAATTGTCGATTTTCAATCTTGACAACACAAATTTCCCCGTGCTACAGTTAGCCTCGCGTATGGAAAATTCCCGCCTGGAAAACCGGCCGATGAATGCAGTTGTTAGCCTCTTTTTCTTAAGTGCCGGTTCGCTTCTGATGGAAGTTGTCCTTACACGCTTGTTTTCCTACCTCTTTGTTCAGAGCTACGTTTACCTGCTGCTTTCCATCGGAATAGCCGGTATCGGACTCGGGGCGGTATTTATCTATTTTCTCCCGAAAGATAAATCAGACGGATATTTCAAAGTGCTGCAGTTCCTTCCGGCGGCAGCGGCAATCCTTCTTCTGGGGACCAACCTGGTCCGCCCGCTCCTGCCGGTTTCCCTCTTCCTTACACTGATGTTTTTCTTTTCCATCGGCAGCGGCATGGTCAAACTCTTCCAGTCCGCGCGGACAGTACCGGGGTTTCTGTATGCCGCCGATTTAATCGGCGCAGCGGCAGGTTCCATCGGGAGCTACTTCCTGCTGCAGGCCGTCGGCGCGTGGAAAGCGGTTTTTATTATCGGTCTGCTCGCGGGTTTTGCCTACCTGCTCCTGCTCCGTACCATCCGCGGCCTGGGGAAGGTTTCCCTGCTGTTCATACCCCTTGCCGTTTTACTGCTCTACCTCGGCTGGTTTACAGAGATCGAGACAAATCTCCTGCCGAACCCGAAACTGGAAAAGGAAATGACCCTGATGCTCGAGGACGGACAATATCAGCCGCGGATAGCGGAAACGAGGTGGAGCGCATTCGGCCGGGTCGATATGATCGAAAGCGGTAACCCCCTCTTCAAGACCCTGTTTATCGACGGCGCCGCGGGGACGAAAATGCTCCGGATGGAAGGCGGAGAACTGAACAGAGACTTAGAAGACAATCTCCTTTTTAATTATATCGGCGGGCTTCCGCTCTTTGCTTTCTATGAAGAGGGTGTCCGCCCCGGCAACGCCTTAGTCCTTGGAAGCGGCGGCGGCATCGATTTGGTAACCCTTCTCCTCTTCGGCTACCGGGACATTACCGCCGTCGAAATAAATAAGGAGTTTATCGACCTCGTCCGGGAATACAGCCGGTACAACGGAGGGATTTACAACGACCATCCGGAGATCGATATTATCCATACCGAGGGAAGGTCCTACATCCGGAACACTTTGGAAATGTACAATCTTATTCATATGTCGCTTCCCATTATCAAAAGCTCGAGAAACTACGGCAACTACGCGCTGACGGAGAACTACCTGTTCACTTACAACGCAATAAGCGAGTACCGGGAGGCCTTAAAACCCGGCGGCAGCCTTCTTGTGGTAACCCACTACCCGAATGAAGTCCTCCGCCTGCTGGCAAATGTGCTGAAATCGTTCGAAACCGGGGGCATACTTCCGGAAGAGGCGCTGAAAGGAATTGTACTTATCGGAAGGGACACGAATCCGGCCCTCATCGTTAAAAACGGGCCTTTCAGCGCTAAGGAGACCGCAGCCTTTTACAAGATGATTGAACAGTACAATCAGCGGGGGAGTACCAACTTTGTCCCCGGCATGGAGCAGCGGTATACAATCGAAATAAACCGGGAGGAACAGCGGGAGGAGCATATCCCTGAGTTTCACCCCGATATCTACGATATGGCAACGGGAAAGATAAGCCTCGACGAGTTTATCCGGCAGGGTGATGAGAACATCTCCTACGTTTCCGATAATTCCCCCTTCTTTTACCAGATGCAGCGCTTTCTGCCCCGGGAGGTTATCATCGTCTTAACGGTGGCCCTTGCACTGACAGCGGCGCTGGCCCTTTTATTCCGGTTTGCGGCAGGCGGTGGTTTCCCGGTTCCGAAGACAAAGGCATACTTCTTTGCCGTCTTTGCACTCTTAGGCGCCGGATTTATCCTCGTTGAAATACGGATTATCCAGCAGTTTATTCTCTACTGGCAGCACCAGACCCTGGCCCTCTCCCTGGTCCTCTCGATAGTGCTCGGGGCAAGCGGCATCGGCAGCCTTGTGTGCAGCCGAATAAACCGGCTGAAAACATTTTTCACCGTCCTTTCGGCGGTCATCGTCCTGGCAGCTGCTGTGCCATTTATCCTTAGGGGCCTCCTGCCGGCCACGGAAGCGCGGCCGTTCGCCGTAAAGGTCGCGGTTACGTTCGCCTCCCTCTTTCCCCTCTTTTTCTTTATGGGGATGCCCTTTCCATTCTTTCTGCAGACAATTGCCGGAGCAAAACAGAAAACATCCCTCTACCCGTGGGTGATGGGTGCAAACAGCATCGTTACGCTGACAGGCGCGGTCCTTTCCATGGCGGTTTCCATGACCGCCGGCTACCGGGCGGTGCACATTATCGGACTGGCGGGGTATATGGGCGTGCTGGGCCTGACGGTACTGCGGGCACGGCGGCGGGAAGCGCTTTTATAAAACGAAAAGCCTTGTCTCTACAGCGGAAATGTGTTACAATGTGCACATGGAGACCATCAATATCCGGATGCTTCACATGAAGACGGGTGAATTCATCAGGAAGGCCGCGAAGGGAAAAACGATTGTCGTAACCGACCGGGGTAATCCTGTCGCGGCCCTTACACCGTATCAATACGAGGAAAAAAGCAGCGCCTTCGAATGCAGGGAGACCGCACCGGCTTTCGACGAGCTTCCGGAAATACATATTGATTCATCAGAATATATCAGCGAAGACAGGGACAG
>CAYTSI010000046.1:0-3544 GCA_964440465.1 uncultured Spirochaetales bacterium | reverse complement strand
CCGCGGTAAATGCAGCACAAACATGCTACAGCAATGACGGGCGGCTCTTAAAAGCCGCTGCTTATTTTACTGTGAAGGCTGAAAATATTTTGTAGTGCTCGGATGAAGGCCCCTACGCTAAAGCTTCCCGGAGAATGCGGATGTCTTCTTTCATAAGGGCCGCCGGGTCGTTGTTGACCAGGGAAAGGGGCTCCCGGTCGTAGTAATTTTCCGAAACCACCCAGCCGGCGTAGTTGTGTTTTTTAAGAACTTCGACGGTCCGGTAAAAACCCGCGTCTCCGGTGCCTAAGAGGGCGCCGCTTAAGTCCTTGTTTTTTCCGTCTTTTACGTGCAGCTGCACGACGTAGGGCATAAGGGCCTCGAGCATCTTCGGATTATCGTAGCCTTCGTTTAAATAATAATTCTGGGAATCGAAATAGAGTCCGAGATTTTCCCGGTCGACCTCTTCGAAAAACCGCTTTGTTTTTTCAATCGAGAGGGTGTTTTCCGCCGCGATATCGATCCCCTTGTCCGCCGCCATATCGCAGGCCCATTGAAAGACTTCAACGGCTTCGGCAAACTTTTCATCGCCGGAAATTTCACTTTTTACGAAGTTCGGAATGAGAATCATTGGGATTTTCATGATCGAACAGGTATCGACGGCTTTTTTAATAGCCGAGCGGACAATTTCTCCCTCTTCGGGGTCCTCGCATGTGAACATGGTATAAAAGTCAGTGACCCGTACCGCCACCCCGGGATACTCCACGCCGAACTGTTCGGCGGTTTCCATGTACGCCTCGTATACGACCGGTTTTGTGAGGGGGAACCCGCGTTCGTAATCCATAATCTTCAACTGTATTCCGTCAATGCCTAAGTCGGAAACGAGCTTACAAATGTAGGGTCCGTCATAAGGAAGAGACCATTCGGTAATGCCGATTTTGTTCATATTTCTTCCACCCGGACCGGCCGGTTTTCCTGCCACGATTTTTTGGCCGCCATGGAGAGGACCACCGCTTTCCGTCCGTCCTGTCCCGTAACCGGAGGCGCCTCATTGTTGACGATGGACTTAATAAACGCCTCGACCTCGCCGAAGAAAGCTTCAGGATAGCGTTCGATATTGAAATATAGAGGCACATCGGAATGGGTCCCTTCGGGATTCGTCAGCTCCACCCGGTTCGGTGTTTCGTTGTTGCCGACGGCGCAGCCGTTTGAACCGAAAATTTCGACCCGCTGATCGTAACTGTATCCGGTCTGCCTGCAGTTGTTGATGGAACCGACGGCGCCGCCTTTGAATTTCAGTGTTACCATTGTCGTATCAAGATCGCCGAGTTCTCCGATCCTCTCGTCTACGAGTACGCTGCCGGTGGCATACACCTCGACGATTTCGTCCCCCGAGAGGAACCGGGCCATATCAAAATCGTGGACCGTTGTGTCAAAAAATATGCCGCCGCATACTTTCAGATATTCTAAATGAGGAGGTTTCGGGTCCCTGCTGGTAATGTTGACGATGTAGGGCCTGCCCACGTTTCCCTTTTCCACGTGCTCCCGGACCCGTTTAAACGTCGGGTCGAAACGGCGGTTGAACCCGACCATAAAGCGGACGCCGCCCTTGTCGACGAGCTCGAGCACTTCGTCAATGGCCTCCAATGTTGTTGCTATCGGTTTTTCACAGAACATGTCTTTCCCGGCAGCCACACAGTCTTTTATTACCTGTTCATGGGTATCGGTGGCAGTTGCTATTACAACAGCGTCCACGTCGTCCCTTGCTAAGACCTTTTTATAGTCATCGTATAAATCAACGCCTTCGATGCCGATTTGGGAGACCCGGTCCATACTGATGTCCGCCGCGCAAACCAGTTCCGCTTCGGGTATTCGAAAAGCTACATTTTTGGAATGGATCTGGCCCTGCCGGCCCATCCCTAATACCCCGACTCCGACTTTTTTCATGATGCTACGCTCCTACTTTTTCCACACCTTCTGTATGTGCAATTGCTTTTATTAAATTCTCTTCGGTTATGTTTTCACCGCTGAACTCGCCGGAGACCTTCCCTTCCCGCATAGTGATAATTCTGTCGCAAATTCCCATAATTTCGGGCATTTCCGAACTTATTACCAGCACAGCGAGGTTGGATTCGGCAAGCTTAGCTATAAGTTTATGGATTTCCGCCTTCGAACCGACGTCGATTCCCCGGGTCGGTTCGTCCAGAATAAACAGCCTGGGGGCCAGGCTCATCCACTTGCCGATTACGATTTTCTGCTGGTTTCCGCCGCTTAAGTTTACCACCTGCTGTTCATGGCCGGGAGTGGCAATGGAGAGTTTGTCCTTATACTCCTGGTACAGCTTCATCTCCTGCCTGTTGTCGATGAAGCCGTTATTTGTCAACAGCGGCAGTTTTGCTAAGGTAATGTTTTCCTTGCAGGACATCTTCAGGACCAAGCCCTGCAGTTTTCTGTCTTCCGGGACCAGTCCGATGCCGCAGGAAACGGCGTCCCGCGTACTTTTAATCTTTCTTTTCTTCCCGTTTAAGTAGATGTCACCCGCGTCCTCCTGTCGGGCGCCGAAAATGGTTTCCACGACCTCCGAACGGCCGGCCCCGACCAGCCCGTAGAGGCCGACGACCTCGCCTTCCCGTACATCAAAACTGATGTCCTCGAAAAGGCCTTCCTTCGTAAGCCCGTCTACGCGGAGGATTTCCTTCCCCTTTTCAGCCTCGTTTTTGTGGAAGTAGTCGTCTAAAACACGCCCGATCATCAGCTGGGTAACATCCTCGAGGTTTGCCTCCTTCGTAGTCAGCACGCCCCGGTTCTTCCCGTCCCGGAGCACCGCGATCCGGTCGGTAATTTCAAAAACCTCGTCCATCTTGTGGGTTATATAGATAACGGCAACATTGTTTTCTTTAAGCCGCCTGATGTTCCTGAACAAAATGTCTTTTTCCGCGGTTGTAAGCGAGGAGGTTGGTTCGTCGAAGATGACCACCTTCGCCCCCACCGACAGGGCCCGTGCGATTTCAACCATCTGCTGCCGGCCGATGGAGAGCCGGGCAATCAGCTCCGTGGGCTCAATGTCCAGTTCCATCTTGTCCAGAATTTCCCTGGTTTTCTCGTTCAGGGCCTTCCAGTCGACAGTACCCAGGCCGCCTTTCGGCAGATTGCCTAAAAAGATGTTCTCGGCAACACTCAGTTCCTTTACCAGTGACAATTCCTGAAATATAATAATGAGCCCCGATTTTTTCGCGTCCAGGGGGTCGTGAAACCGTACGGGTTCCCCGTCTAAAATAATGTCCCCGCTTCCCGAATCGGGCTTGTGCAGCCCTACGAGGGTCTTCATGAGCGTTGATTTCCCCGCTCCGTTTTCACCTACCACGGCCAAAACTTCTCCCGGTTTCACCTGAATACTGACGTGATCCAGCGCTTTGACGCCGGGAAACGATTTGGATATGTCCTTTGTTTCCAGAATATATTCCTGCTGGTTTGACACTTTCAACCACCTGCCCTATAATAATTTGAATAATCCGGTTACACCTGCCCCGCCGAGGCGGGGCGGTGTAACCACCCCATTTCGAAT
>CAYTSI010000045.1:0-24657 GCA_964440465.1 uncultured Spirochaetales bacterium | reverse complement strand
GCGTGTGACGGCAGATGTTCCCGTACCTCCGCCGTTTCGTGCAGGCCCAATCCCGTAACCCGGATTGCCTTTGTTCCCTCCACAGGACAGACAAGCTCACACGCGCCGCATCCGATGCAGACCTCAGGCGTTACTTCAGGGGCCGTCAGCGTGCCGATGTAGGGGACCATAAAAGCCGCTGTCGTAGGGCATATTTCCGCGCAGGCACCGCACGCGGTCCCGTCTGTAAACACCACGCACCGCTCCTCTTCAACGGCGGCTGTACCGAGGCGGGTGACCTTCTTTTCGGCCGGCCGCAGCGGCTGAAGCGCCCCCGATGGGCATACCTGGGTACAGACGTTGCATTCGAACTCGCAGAAGGACCTGCCGTAATCCATAACGGGCTTTCCCGCGGCCGCCGCCCCAAGGGCCGGCGCCGCCGGAACAAGTACCTGTTGAGGGCACTTGGAAACGCAGACGTGGCACTGAACGCAGCGGGAAAAATAGCGCCGCAGCCCCCCGGCACCAGGCGGCAGGACTATACCGGCATCATCCGGCCCGCCCCCCCCGCCGCCTCCGCTGCCGCTCTCGTTGTCGAGCAGCCTGTACAGCAGCCGGTCTCCGGCTTCAGCCCGGCCGAAGGGGAGCAGGAGTAATCCAGCGACAACCGCCGCGCCCCTTCCGGCAGAAAAAAGAAATTGACGCCGTGATGTATCAGCGTCCTTCTGTGCCGGAGAACCCGCGCCGGCCCGAATAGGGGCGCAAGGCTTAAGGCGGTAGGAAATTGCGTCATAGTGACATACGGAAAGACAGGCGAAACAGAGCACGCAATCCGCGGAATCGACCCTCATATCGGACGCGTCGATGCATCCGGCCTTGCAATTCCGTTCGCAAATGCCGCAGCGGGTGCACGTTTCAGGATCAATTCTAACTTTCCAGAGCGACACGGCAGCCGGGAGGGAAAAAACAGTTCCGGCCGGACAGATGGTGTTACAGAACCACCGTCCTCTGAAAATAGCCGCTGTCAGGACCAGCGCGGCTAGTCCGAATCCGAAGGCGGCGCTTCCGAATGTAAAGAGGAGCGGCTCCGCTTCGATATAAACTCCCCCGGCCTGAAAAATCGGAGACATGCCGATAATCAGCCTGTTGACCGCGGGCCTGAGAAAATCGGCAGCGGCACGGCCGAATATGGAAAAAGGTTCGATACAGCTTAAAACAATAGAAAAACCGGCCGCGGCAAGGCCTCCGGAAACAATCAGAATGGAAAACCGGAGAATTGATTTCCATCTCCGCCTTCGAAACATGTTATTCCGCCGCCTCCGCGTCAAGCGGAAAGCAGCGTCCTGCAGGGTGCCGAACGGGCAGAGGGAAGAGCAGTAGGCCCTGCCGAAAAAAAACGTAACCGCGATGATGATGAAAACAACCGCGGCAGCTCCGGCAGCGCCCGCCGCGGCACTCCGAAGGACCGCGGGTATGAACTGCGTTTTATACGCTAAGGACTGTAATTCAGCCGCGCGCCCCGAAAGTCCCGGGCGAAGGAAAAAGACCGCGGTAAAGGACCCGGCCGCGAGGACCGAAACGATGATACGGACCTTGTGAAGCGGATGAAGCCGTTTCTTAGTCCTCATAGGCTGATTTTTTGTATTGAGAGCTGCTCTAAATTGGAGGTCCCGAGCCCCATGGAATCTGCGTATTTGATATGTTCGACATTTCCCGCGCCGTGAATTCCCCACATCTGTCCCTGAGCGGCCGCGGCGGCATCGGCGGCTACAATATCGGTGGTAATAATCTGGATTTTCCGAAGCATTACCTCGGCATTCCCTCTGCCGCTCGGGCCGCCGTTTTTAATGACCCGGTAGGCGTCGATAACGTTGAGGGTGGGTTTCTTAAAAGTAACAAAATCGGCAATGCACTGGTCTAAGTTGTTCCGGTGATAATATCCCCGGTCCCAGACGCAGCCCATGAGGTTTTTCATGGCTAAGGAAAGATGGGTGCTTCCGTGGTGCTTCATCACCGGGACATTGATAAACGCGTCGGCCTCGAGCAGCAGTTCATGGACCTTCACCGAACGAAGCCGCTTTGCCTCGGGCAGATCGACCTTCTCGAAATACCGTTCCGAATTTGCCGGTACGGCCTGGGCCCCGGCTTCTTCCGCCGCGTCCTCGATACCGCTTGCCTCGTAGGAATTACGGGCAAGAATGTTGTCGAAAAGATATACCTTTCGCGCCCCGGCGTTGAAACAGTGCTCTACAATCCGCTTTATCAAGCCGGGATTGGTATTCGCCGCCTGTTCGGGCGCGGCGTGCCAGGACATGTTCGGTTTTATTACCACGGTGTCTCTCCGCTTGACAAATGTCTCCATCCCGCCGAATTCGGCAATTCCCCGGTCGAACATTCTGTCCGGTTCGCCGCCCGCGAGGGCAACAAGATCGTAGGCTGCCGCGGCATTTCTCCAGTTCTGCGAAAACAGCGGCCGGGCCCTGGCAGCCACAAGGGCGCCGGCGGCCAGAGCGGAGAACGAGAGGCCCTTCTTTAAAAAATCACGCCTCGAAATTTCATTTTTTTCTGCCTTTTTCATGACAGCAGTATATTAGTTTTTTGCTAAAATATCAAATTTCCCCGGCAGGCAAAAAAAAATGTCTACAGATTCCGAAAATAGTGATAGAATGGAGCCGGAGTATATATGAAACGGAAAGGAAAAAGAATCTTACTTGCCTTTATCAATGTATTGGCATATCTCGGCACAATTACGGTAAACGCTCTGGCGAACGCGCTTCCGATAAACGGGAACACCACCGGAGCCCTCTCCGATGCCTACCCGAACCTCTTTGTTCCCGCGGGGCTGACATTTTCAATCTGGGGGCTTATCTATCTGCTATTAGGGGTTTTTGTCGTCTATCAGTTAATTTCCGCTTTCCGGCGGTCGGAGGAGCTGTCGGCGTTTATCGACCGTATTTCGCTGTTTTTTATTCTCTCATGCATCGCAAACGCCGGCTGGGTATTCGCGTGGCACTACGAATATGTCGGTGTATCACTCATCCTGATGGTACTGCTGCTGATATCTCTGCTGTCCGTTTACCAGCGCCTGGAGATACGGAAACGGGGGCTCTCCTGGCAGGAACGGATCGGCTGGGGCATTCCCTTCAGTATCTACTTAGGCTGGATAACCGTGGCGACCATTGCCAACGTAACGGCCCTCTTAGTCGATATCGGCTGGAACGGCTTCGGTCTTTCCGGTTCATTCTGGACAATTTTTGTCATCGTGGTGGCGACAATTATTACCTTATTAATTATTTTTACCCGCCAGGATGTGTTCTTTGCCCTGGTTATCGAGTGGGCCTTCCTGGGAATCATCCTCAAGCGGGTCCGAATTGACGCGGCGGCGTACACCAATATAATCGCTGTCCTGGGTATCTGCATGGGGATAATTCTCGCCGCAACGGCGGCACAGGCGGTGCGCCGGCAAATTTACTAATGCCTTTCCTGATAGGAGCAGCCGGCCTCGTTTGTATTGCTTTTTTTTTTATCGCGGTATGGACGTGGAAAACCGGGATTTCTCCCATGCCCTCCACCGGAAAAGCGGTACGGACTGTTATTACCGCGTTGGAATCGATTATAGCCGCCCCTGCTCCGCCGACAGCAGCGGGGAAGCGCCGGCCGGCAATTCTCGAAGCAGGCTCCGGCTGGGGTACGCTTTTATTCGCGGCGTCACGCGTGTTTCCCAGATGCAAAATGGTAGGCTACGAACTCTCCCCTCTTCCCTTTGCCGTATCCCTCCTGTTCTGCCGGCTGAGCCGCCGGGAAAACGTCGAAGTACGTCGGCGTGACTTCCTCACCGCTGACCTGCGGGGGGTAGATATTATCGTTACCTACCTGCATCCCGGTGGAATGGAAAAACTGCGGCAAAAAATCGAGGCTGAGGCAGCCGGGCCAATTTATGTTGTCAGCAACAATTTCCAATTCCGCGGCTGGACACCGCTTTGCTCCTACCCCGTTTACGACATGTATAAATCGAACGTTTACGTGTATAGGCTGATATTCGGCTAAGAAACCGCTTCCGCCACGGGATTCAAGTCGCTCGCGTGGGCCTCCAGACCCAGCCGCTGCGCCTCTAAGGGGATGTTTACCTCTATAAGTTTTTTCTTGTAGGTGCTCATAAAATGCTCCGAAACATGTTTCAAATTATTTCATTTTCTAAGTGCTTGCAGATTCTTTCTATCGCGCTATAGAAGAGGTATTTGTCAATGAATCCAATTGTGCCGATGATTTTTTTTGCTGGTAGTACTGAGAGAAAACTTAAACGAATAATTGAAGGTTTCTTCAAACCAGTATGAATAAAACCCGGATCATTTTGCTTTATTAAAATGTCCCAATCCTGCTAATTCCTTTTGTAATTGCGATGAAATTCCGCAGGCTAACCAATCATTATATCCAGGCATCTGTGAAAGCAAGAGAACCGGCCGCACTTTGATATTGTCATCCGATTGGGGAAGCGCTGTAAGACAAATATCACCCGGTTTCATAATCAGGGTTCCTTTCTTTTACTTCAGCTACAGAGTAATCCGGTTCCTCTGCTCCATATGCATCTACAAGCCTTTCCATACTGAGATTAGCCCATTCATCCTCCTCTGTTTCAATCGGAAAAATAATAAGTTCTACGGTTTTTCCTTTAAATTCATTTAAATTTTCAATCAGAAGACTTTTATCCTGAATTTTTTTTATTATCCGCATCGCTTTCATTCTTACCCCCTTTCATTATGGTACTCTTTTAGTTCAACTCTGCATATATAAACCTTTTTGGTTCATACTACTTTCAGATTTCCGGGGCACACCACCATACACCGCGGTAATCTGGTGCGGAAGGGGTTCAACATCGGAGGAGTTCACCGCAAGAAAGGGATCGAAAAGATAGCCTAGTTTAATCCGCAGCGCCTCCGAGACCAGTTTGAATAGATTACCGTCTTCTGAAAAGCTCCATTTTTGTTCTTTTGATTCTACACGTAAATAAGCTTCCTGGTCCCGGTACATTAACTCGACGCCAAGACGTCCATCGCTGTCTTTATATGTTAGTTCGATGGCATCGTTCCCGTGCCATTTTGCAGATACAACGGTAACACTGCCGTTTACGCTAATTCCCGAGACTGATACGCCTGAAGTTAATTCTTCAAGTTTCATTACATCTTGTGTTCTTCATTATATGGCTTATTTCGTAAATGTAAATCAACAGCTGTATAAAAATACAGGAAGGATTCGCGTTACAAGAAGATACAAAACTATTGGGCGGCGGCAGACTCGAACTGCCGACCCCATGCGTGTCGAGCATGTACTCTAACCAACTGAGCTAGCCGCCCTAAAAACCACAGAATTATTTTTTCAGTGCCTGCAGTATACGTTCTAAAACCTTTTTTCTGTCCAGAGGTTTTACAATATAATTCTTTGCCCCGAGAAGCAGGGATTTTTTTACTAAGTCCTGTTTTCCTAAGGCGGACACCATGACAATCTTCGCGTCTTTATCGAATTCGATAATTTTTTCCAGCGCCGTTACACCGTCCATCTTCGGCATGGTGATGTCCATGGTCACCAAATCGACATTCGGATACAATTCCTTATATTTTTCCACCCCTTCTTCGCCGTTCGACGCTGTCCCGACAAGGTCGAACCCTTCGGAGGTAAGAATTTGTCCAATTTGTTTGGTAACGAACATGCTGTCGTCGACAACGAGCACTTTATATGCTTCACCGTCTTCCCGCTGTCCTTCCGGTTTTCTTTCGTTAATGCTTGGAAAATCCATCTTTGTTTTCATATGGTTCTTCTCCCTATGTCCTTTCTCTAACTGCTACGTTTATTTCAATCTTGCCCTGGGGCATTTCCACCGGCACAATAAGCGCCTCCACACCGGTGTCGGACACTTCCATGTTTTCCCCGGTAATGATTGCCGGAGGGGTAAGATCAAACTCAAACCCGAGATCATGAAGTTTTGTAACAGCCTGCGCGGTTATCATGTTTGCCAGTTCGTTGATCGTTGCCTTCCCCAAATCATTGAGAGACTTCAGTTCTTCCATATTCATCGCGGAAGCGATTGCAATGGCGGTATTCATCGTCATATCAAGAAGGACACGGCCCTCTACATCACCGGCAAGGCCGACGATCGCCGCGACACCCATAATAGATTGAGACGACGACTTTAGATACAATTCCCCCCGTTTCGGATCAACATTCAGTACTTCCCGCAGTACGCTGAAAGCAGCCTCAACAAAAGGATTTATATATTCTATTCGCATACGCTCATACTCCTTAACAAGTTCATACAGTCTATAACTATTCTTTTTTAAATGCAACCATATTATTCTGCTCGATAGCCGTCCAGCCGGGCACTTTCAGGTATTCATTTTCACCAACGATGAGCACACCGTGGGGTTTTAGCAGATTTTCAAGATCATCGAGGAGTTTTTCCACATCCTCTTCCTTCAGAAACGAGAAGACGTCCCGAGCAAGAACAATGTCCACCGGGGGAAATGCATTCTCGTTCGTGATATCGTGATATTCAAATAAAATTGAATCTTTCACGGAGGGTTCGAACTGGTACCCGCTTTTTACCTCCAAAGTATACGGCCGGAACTGTTCGGGAACATCGGTAAAAGTGAGTGCCGGGGCCGATGATACATTCAACAAATCGCTGTCATGCGCCCAGATTTTCATCTGTTTCTCCGGATATTTCATTTTCATAACGCACGCGAGGGAGTAAGTCTCGAATCCCTTGCCGCAGCCTGGATTCCACACCGATACCGATCCGCCCGATATTTCCGGCAGAACACCGGCAATACTATCGATATACCCGTTATCGAAAAGCCGGCCGGTATAAGGTGAGTAGAATGCTGCAAGAAAACTTTCCGCGTCATCTATAGATGTCAGCTGCACCCCCTTTCCTTCCCGTTTCCGAATTTCCTCCCAATCCGAGTAGCGTTCCGCGACCCAGTCTTCATTTATTGAGGAAACGTAAAACTTTTTGAATGTGGCAAGCGTTTCGGTTATAAAGGTAAGATCAAGCCGCGGCGCGGGTCCCTCCGCGCCGGCCGGTCCGTATTCTTCCGCCGAAGAAGCGGGCCGTTCATCGACTTTTTCTTCTTCCGGAAGGGCCATATCAGCCTGTTCTTCTTTTCCGAAAATCCGCTCAACATCGAGAATAATATAGAGCCGCCCCTCGTTTTCCACAACTCCGCTGATATATTTCACGTTAATGTCTCCGAAAAGCGGATGGGTCGGCTGAATTTCCCGGGAATTGATTCCAATCACCTTGTCGGTTGAATCTACAATCACCCCGATAACGTGGTCGTCCAAACGGAGAATAATCATGTTTTCCAGTTCGCCGCTTCCCCTCTCTTCGGCGGGAAGGTTGAACATTATCCGTAAATCGATAATCGAGATGATATCTCCCCGGAGATTGTATACCCCCCGGACAAAGGAGGAGGTGTTCGGTACATAGGTGAACTCGTTGTCCTTTGCTATCTCCTTCACCTTCATGATATCGATTCCGTAATCCTTTCCGGCGAGAGCGAAGGTGACCATTTTAAAATCGATCTGTTCTGTCCGGTCCTGTTCTTCCGTTTCTTTATTTTTGTTGTTTGTTACCGTGCTCATACCTTCCTGTCCCGGTCAGCGGGCCCCTGTCTCCCTCAATTTCCGCTGCCGCCGCTCCCGCTGCAGCCCAAGTTCAAGGAGCTGACTTACATCGATAATAAGGGAAACTGTTCCGTCTCCCAAAATCGTCGCGCCTGCTATCCCCGGCGAGTTTGTATATTTGTCCTTCAGCGGTTTAATTACCACATCCTCTTCACCTATCAGGCGGTCCACCATCAGACCCATTTTCTTGTCCGCGCTGCCCACGGTAACGATAAAATGATACCCCTGGCTTTCTTCACTGGGGATACGGAAAAGCTGATTAAGGCGTATGAGGGAAATAACATCCTCGCGAACGTTAAATACTTCATAATTGTCTATTAATTTAATATCGGCGGGCTTGATCCGGTGGCTGTCTAAGACTGATGTAATTGGTATAGCGTATACTTCCTTTCCAACCTGGACCAGCAGACCCTGGATAATCGCGAGGGTAAGGGGCAGTTTGATGGTCATTTTCGTTCCGGACCCTTTTTCGGACCACACTTTCACGGAACCGTTGAGTTTGTCGATTTGTTTTTTCACTACATCCAGGCCTACTCCCCGGCCGGAAATGTTGGTTATTTCCTTCGCCGTTGAAAAACCCGGTTCAAATATCAAATTGAACGCCTCGATGTCCGACAGGTCTTTGTTCGGGTGGATAACTTCCCGTTCAATTGCCTTTTGCCGAATAACATCAACATCGATCCCCTTCCCGTCATCAACAATTTCGATGATGATCATGTTTCCTTCATTGCTTGCCTTTAAAAGGACCGTTCCCTCCTCCGGCTTCCCGGCAGCGGCGCGTTCCTCCGGCCTTTCAATACCATGGTCCACGGCATTCCGTACGCAATGAATAAGAGGATCTAGAAGATCGTCGATAACGGACTTGTCAAGTTCCGTGTCCTCACCTTCGATCTGCAGTCTAATCTTTTTATCGAGGCTTTTCGAAACGTCCCGTACCAGTCTCGGAAAGCGGGAAAAGATTTGAGAAATCGGCACCATCCTGATCTGCAGGACCTTTTCGTGAAGTTCCGTCGTGTTCCGTCCTAAAATCTGAGAAGTGCTCCGAAAACTGTTGACCGTTGTTTTCAGATTTGCTTCAAAATCATCGAAAAGGTTGAATATGTCCCCGTACTTTTCCATTAATTCTTTTTTTATGCTCTTAATCGGGGTCCCCGACTGTATCCGCCGCAGATACTCGGGGAGGGAATCAAAGAGGTCCCGCTGCTTCTCTTTAAAAATAGCACCGACGGTCTGGAAATCGATAAGGGACTCTAAAAATTGACTGCTTATCTGATTAAAGGTCGCTTTGTTGATGACAGCTTCGCTTATCAGGTTGAGAAGTGTGTCAATCCGCCGGCTGTCGACCCGGAGAACGGAACTGCTGACACTGCTTTTCTGCAGCTCCTGTGTTTTCCCCCGCTCCGGTTTTGCCTTCTTTTCTTCTTCCAGTCCGGCGGCCGCGGCCGGTTGTTCCTCGGCGGGTCCTTCCTTTTCGTTTTCTTCCGCCGCGGCTGGAAGCTTCTCTTCCGCCGGATGGGCGCCTCCCGCGGGCCTAACCTGTATGTCCGTAATAACGTCGGGCATATCCACAGCCGCTTTAATCCCGTCGATATCGGCCTCCGCGGCTACATAATACGCGACAACGGGAAAAAACTTGTCCTCGTACAGTAATTCAAAATCCGGTATGGTTTTCAATACCGCGCCGAGGCTTTTCAGCGCCGCGAAAACCTGAATACCTCCGACGGTATTCATCGGATTTTCTTCATCAAAATAGACAAGTACTTTATAAATACTCTGATCAGCTTCCGCCGCGTCTTTCATTTCGAGAAGTTCATATTCGCTGATAACAGCTGATTCAGGGTCACCGTCCTTTTCCGCGGCTACAGGCGGCGGGGAGGGAGGAGACGAAACCGCCGGGACGGGCTGCTGTTCGGCAACCGGGACGTTTTCGCTTCCGAGAAAGCGACGCAGGGCCTGTTTCGTACTGCTGATATCTTCGTTATACACCCCGCCTTCATTCCGTTCGGCGAGCATTTCTTTAATAATATCAATTGACGCGAGCAGGGTATTGATAATTTCCTCGGAAATTCCAACTTCTTCGCTCCGAATACCGTCTAAAACGTCCTCGACAAGATGGGTAAATTCAGACAGTTCGAGCATCTGCACCGTTGCCGCGCCGCCCTTCAGCGTATGGGCGGCCCGGAATATTTCATCCACCGCTTCCTGATTTTCGGGTTCGTTTTCCAGCACGAGGATGTTCTGTTCCAGCGCGTCAACCTGCATCTGCGCTTCGATAAAAAAATCTTTTAACAGTTCCTCATTATTGGGATCGAGGTAATCGCTCATTGTGGTTAAATATTCTTATAAAAGGGGCCATAAGTCAAGTAAGAAAAACGTATATTTAAGATTACGACCATAATGATCGAAAATGAATAAAAACCTTTTTTTTTTTTTGTATTAGGTATAGACTGAAACAAGGGGGTTTCTTGGCGTGAATACGGTAAAAAAACGGGTAGTTTTTTGTATAATTACTCTAATAATTTTATTTTCTGCAGCTCCGGTTTTTTCCGCCGATCTGCTGGTACCGATAATGGAACTCGTTACGCGGGCACATGTAGACGACGGAGGCTCCTTTGTACTCGACAGTATGGGACTGATCGACCTTTCCGTCGCCGGGGGCTATAAAATAGGCGGAAATGTTGTTGTTTCGGTGGAGAGTAACGATTTAACATCCCTTTCCTCCCCACCGTATCTTCAATTCCGCGCCGGCAGTGCCGTTGCCCGGAACTTGTTTACCCTCCCGCTGAACGTTACCTTCTTTATAGGTGAATACGAGACATTTGCCAACGGCGATCTTTTTCCGAAAAAGTACGGGACTGTTCTTGTTGCTTCGAAGTACCGGGGCTACTTCTACTTTCCGGAAGGTGTCCGGTATGACGGCATTTATACCCCGGTGGGCACAGGGGTTGAAATCGAAACTTCGGACAATTTCAGCGATACGGTCCAGCTTTCTACGCTTGTGTATCAGGACTCAAACCTGGGAAAGGGGTTTTGGTCGGCCGACCTGCGGACCGTCCTCAATTTTGAACAGGTAAAACTCGATACCTTCTTCGGATACTCGTTTCCAATTTCCCAATACGGCTATATGCACACCGGGATTCTGTTCCACTACAATACGGGAATCGGCAGTGAGTTTCTTATGCAGGTGGGAATACCGAAATATGATTTTTACTCCGACCCTTTCTCAATCAAACTGTTTTATTTCTTTTTCGAACCAAGGGTGCATTTTGATATCTTTTCAGTCCTTATTTCCCTTTTCTGGCACCCCGAATATTATCAGCAGCAGGCAACAAATGAACTCGGCAACGCGGATGTAAATGTCGATTTCAGGCTGGGTAACTTGAATGAAAACCCCTACGCGGGCGGATTGGAAACAATACTCTATTTTCAAACTTCCAACCCTTCGGCCAATCAAATCCAGGTGACCCTGTCACCCTACTTCAGCGCTATTACATCGGGGACGAGATGGAACTTAAAAATGAATTTTAATGTGTTTCCCTTCAGTATCACAAATCTGTTCGAGTGTTTTATCGGTGTTACGGCGGAGTTTTAATGATGAAAAAATGTAGCATTCTTGCGGCCTTCCTGCTGATATTCGCGGTTTTTACCGCCCCGGCGTGGGAAGTGGGAACAAACGTCCATCTTACCAACCTCGGGTTTCACAAAAACAGGACATCCGATATCCTTACCTTCAGCGGCCTCGATTTTCCCTGGGGTGTCGACGCCTATGTCAATCACGCGGTAACCGATAAAATCGGGATCAATGCCGGTTACTATATGGACCCCATTCTGCGGAATTCCGTTTATACGCTTTTTACATTTAGAGAAAGTTTTCTCGATTTAAGTGTCGGTCCGTTTTTCGGCCTATTCAACGCGAGAAACGCCCTTTTAAAGGCGGGGATTTCCACTTCCATAAAACTTTCATTCCCCGGCATCATTTTCCTGCAGTTTAGGACCGATAGCAGCATCGGCGGAAGGCTTATCCAGGAGGGGGATTACCTGCAGGAACGGAACATAGCGACCCTCGGGTTTTATGTACCCTTTGCGATATGTTCTGTAGGTCTCCACACAAAAAAATATACTGAAAAAGTCGCGGATGGAGAACGGATCGATACTCAGTATATCTATTCCTTTTCCACGGATATTTATAAAAAAAATGTACCCTACAAGGTAATTGTCAATTTTGCTTTTCACCAGCTGTCAAAAACCTTTATCGAGGCCGCGGGAACAACGGTCCATACCCTCAATTCGCTCGTAGCCGGGTTTCAGGTTGATATTTTTGCCTCTGAAGTTATTACCCTGCAGATCGGTCTCGACAGCAGCATCTACACCTTCGGGACAAATGCCCTGTTAGGAATCAGTAACCCGGGGCCCGGGGGATATCTTTTTGACGCACGGGCGGGAGTAATTATCAACATCGATTCAATTACAGCCCGCCGGGACCTGTAAAAACGCGACGCCTGCATTAATAGAAAAACCCTGCCGCGTCGGGCAGGGTTTTTTATTATACTATATACGTATCAATCGTTTTATTGCGTTACTGTGTCAGCGCCAGCTCTATTCTTCTTTAGCAGCCGCGGCACCGCCGCCTTCTTCGTCCGGTTCCCGGTGCATTTTCTTTTCCTCGAGAGCGCGGAGCACCTGGATTTCACCGAGGCTTTCGAATTCAGCTGTTCTTCTGGATTCTTCCCGGTTCCCTAAGATACCCCATACTTCTTCGTTGTTGATATCGGTATCGAGATCGAGGACGGCCTTATCGTAGGTAATTGATATGTCCCTGACATAGGTAATGAAATCACCGCCTTCCTGCTCTTTGTCCCTGCGGAACCGTATTCCCATCAGTTTGACGGAAGGTGTCGCCCGCGGATAGAGCGGATAACGCCTCATTTCCCGGTTGCGGACCTGGGTAATGTAATTCGGATTTTCCCATGTAAGGGTCCTCCAGCCGTCAAAATAGAGAAACCCCATGTCGAGGGCGAGTTCTTTGTTGGTATGGTCTTTTAAAATAACCTCACAGCCCATGGGAAAGTTGAGTCCGAGCACGTTCATACTGACCGATTTGATAACTCCCACATTTTTCACGACTCCATACCCGTCGAATTTTGTTCTGTTCACGTCCTCTTTATCCGAAATGAGGGTCCCGTCGGCTTGGACTTCCGTTTTCTGCATGTAAATGGGAATTTCGAATGGGGGCTGTACCAGGGCCCATGAATTATAGTCGTTTAACGGGAAATGGACCCGTATTCCCAGTACTGTGTCTCCGGCAAATTTCTTCGCGTCCTCGCGTACGGGTACGGCCCTGGCCATTGAATTTGCCTGATTATACACGGTGCGGGAGGATGAAGCGAGGATAACCGCCCAGTTATCCAGGGCAAGGGAGGTTTTCATCATAGCTTTTTCCTCCTCCGAAAACCCTGTTCCCGCCTTCTGACTGAAATCGATGAGGGTTGCCTCGTTTTCAGCCGGTTCTCCACCGTCGGGAGCATAATCAGCTTCCAGGGTGTTGAAGTCTATCAATACTGACTCTTCTGCAATTACTGCAGCGCTTATACAGATTACTAATGCTGTAAGAAGAATGACGAACCGTTTCATCTACAACTCCTTTAAAAATTACGGTATTCAAATCAAATTATACAAAATGCGTATGTTTTGTCAACGATTTTTATTTTTTTTTCTCCACTTCCCTATTTTCGGTTAAATATGCCATAAGATCAACAGGTACTTCCCCGTTAATACTGTAATTGATCGTTTTTATGTCGGGAAAATTCCAACGTATCGACTTTGTCATCAATTCAAACCGCTCCTCGAGTGGAAACGGCACCTCGTCGTTGGAAAAAAGAATGGAATGAGAAAAATCCACGTATAATTCATTGTCCCGGAGGATAAGGGTATTGACGTTTCCGTCCTCCGGCATGACGGGCAGATACCGCACATCTCCCGGGCCGAGCATCAGTTCATGGATAAATCTTTCGAGGTTTTTTTCCCGGTCGTTATGCATCCGTACTCCCCGGACCTCGCCTTCAACAATGCCGGGATCGGTGTATTTTGGAAAAAACAGTACATAGCGGTGCCATTGGCTGTCGTAGCGCAGGAAAAAAACTATCGAAAGCGCCAGAACGGCGGCCAAGACGCCGCCGGCAATAATCGGGAGCAAATATTCACGTTTATACATCATTCGGTAAAACCCCTCGTTGCCTCAAAATCATCGATAAAACCGGATGTTCCATTATAGATTGCCTGTGATAGTTTCCGCAAGTACTCCTTCCGGGAAAGAAGCAGGGCCTCCTCCCGGTTCGTGATGAATCCGAGTTCAATGAGGACCGACGGCATTTTCGCCTTTCGGACGACAAACCATATTTCCTCTTTCAGACCTCTGTTTTCGGTGTAGTCGGCCAGTTTTTCGTCCATTCCTTTTAGAATTCGCTGAGCGAGAAGAATGCTCTCCGTTGTATATTCCTCTTCGAGCATTGTATTCAGGATTGGGATAACGTCCTCCGATTCGGTACCGATTGACTCCTGATCGATGAGTGTTCTCCGATAGTCGGAAGGCAGATACCACACCTCAAATCCCTTCGCCTTGCTGTTGAGGGAGGCGTTCGCGTGGACGGAAATATAGATAATTGCTTCATGCGGGGCCAATTCCATAGAATTTGCCATTTCCACCCGTTCTTCCAGTGAAGGGAAGGTGTCCCCCCTCCTGGTAAGCATAATCCGTTTCGAAGGGTATCGTTCCCGAAGCTGTTTGTACAAATCGAGGCATACCTCAAGCACCACATCTTTTTCCAGCACCCGCAGTTCGCTGCCGTCGATGTCGTGCTTCCCGATTGCCCCCGGGTCTTTTCCGCCGTGTCCGGGATCGATTAAGACCGCCGCGATCGTCGGCGCCGCGGACCGTATTTCCTCCATGGTTTTTCTAATGCGCTTCTCCGCCGGAGGGGTTACGTAAACCGTCCCTTTTTCTCCGCGGTACACCTCACCCGGGACCTTTTCCCGGTAATTGAGCACAACCCAGCCCGTGGGCAGAGAAAAAGCGTAGCGGTCCCCGCCCAGCACCAGTGTCCCCTGTTCGCCGAGAAAATCCCATTCGATGTAGCCCCCCCCGGTTTCGGCCAAATCGACAATATCGATGTCCCCGAACACGAACGGGGGAAGCAGAAAAAATACGCAGAAGAGAATACACATCGGCTGAAAAGTTACATTTCGTTCCATCGTTTTATTATACCTGCCGGGTCCTTCCCTTCCCGCGTCACGTTCTCGAGGGTCTCGAGCACCCAAAGTCCCCCCTGAATACCCCCGCGTAAAAACCCTTTCCAGAAAATTTTCCCCGGAACAATTTTTTCCCCTTTCCCGCCCCGCTCTCCGCCGGCAGACCGGGCCCACAGGGTTACGGCACCGCGCAGCGCGTCGCCGAAAGATATTCCGTGCCACTCTCTTTTATTTTCGGAACCGGTGTCGGGAAGCATGAGTATCGGCCCCTCTGCCGTCGACGCGATCTGATAATCGGGCATCGCGCCGTAAGCCGCCCTGTTTCGCGGACTGCCGAGGGTAAATGCCGGCGGCGGCCAGCCGGTGCCCCGGCGGAAGAGAAACGCCTCCGTTTTCGGATTTCCCGGTTCGAGGCGGACCGTAACGGCCGCCGCTGCCTGTTCGGCCGCTTCCACCGCCTCCCCGCGGGAAGAAGCCTGGGAGATGATATTTCCGCATTTTTCGATATTGTTCTTCGGGAATACCGTTTCCGCCCCCGCCGCGGTGCGGAGAAAAATATTTTTCACGAAGGGTATCTGTCCGGCCGCTCTGATGCCGATAATTTCAGCTGTTGTTCCGGGAATCGAGATGAATGCCCGCTCGGCACTGCCGCGGGGATAACCGGGATGCAAAGACGAAGGATTCATCCCCAAGGCGATTTCCATTGCCGCGGCGGTTACTTCATGTCCCGAGGCATAGGGATAGGTCCATCCCGACATATATCCCCCGGAAAGCCTCGCGGCGATTTCGCCCACTACCGGACCTTCCGGGGTTAGTTTGATGTCCCCCTTCGCGGCCCCTTCGGTAATGCCTAGGGCTTCGATCCCCCGAAGAAACACTTCGATAACCAGCTCCTGCTCCTTTTTTGGAAGATCAGTGGGCATGGTATGCCCCATCTCCACAAAGTAGGGAGGAAAGGCTATGTGTCTGTCGGCAAAACCGCAGATATCGACCCTGCCGCCGCTGATAAGAGCATCCAGACTGAACTCCGGACCCGGTATGTACTCTTCGGCTACAACCTCCCCGGAAATGCTGAATGACGCCGCCGTACGGTAGGATTCCATCAGTTCGTCGGGAGTGTCTATCCGTTTTACCCCCCGCGCCCCCATGTTGTCCGCGGGTTTCACCACCAGAGGAAAGCGAAGCCGCCGCGGGGCTTCGGCACAGTCCCGTTCACTTCTCATGAGGAAAAAATCGGGAGAGGGGACACCGGCATGCCTGAACGCGTCGCGCATCCGGGCCTTGTTTTTCGCCTTGTACGCCGCTTCGCGCGGGATCCCCGGGAGGCCGCATTCCGCCGCGACATGGGCGACGGAGGTGGAGAAATCGGTCCCCGCGGTAAATACCCCCCGCAGCCCCTTCCGCTGCAAATCCCGCGCAGCGTCGGTAAGAGCGGCGAGGTCTTTTAAATCGATGTGAAGAAAGATGTCCGCCAATCCGGCGCCGGGGGCGTCCCGGCTGCCGTCGGCTACCGCCACCTTCCAGCCCCGTTCTTTCGCTATTTCAATTGCCGGGACCTGCATTGTCCCTCCCCCGAGGACCATGATGAGCGGAGGCCCGTTACCGTTCCTGTTCATTTTCTCCCCTTAACGGCATACACTTCGAAGGTGTCTCCTAATCTGAAAAGTTTCGATATCCCGAAGGTAAGCCTAAAGCAGAACCCCTTCCGCCCCGGCCTGCCCCTCATCCAGGGAAACCGCTCGGGATGGTGTCCGGTAATTTTTATTTTTACCACATTCAGGCCGTACCGGGGAAGGACTTTCCTCGCCCCCCGCGGCGTCCATATGGTGTAGTGGTCCTGAGGATTACCTGAAAAAAATGTCTCCGGGGAACTCCGGCGGCTGATGCCGCTGCCGTTCGGTGTCGAAAAGGCGAACACCCCCCCTTCGGGGAGGAGAGCGGCTGTCTTTCGCAGGGCCTTCGCTGTATTTTGAAAATGTTCTACAACAAACCACATGCTTACGGCCGCGCGCGACCCGCTCCCCTTTTTTTTCTCACCCATTTTTCCTTCATCGATCTTTTCAAAATTACCCCGTTCGGCGGGCAGTTTCAAAACGTCCCGCACATAAGCGACGGCCTCCGGCGAAACGTCGGTCCCCATTACGTCGAAACCCGCTTCCGCCGCTGCCTGCAGAAACGCGCCGTAGGCGCATCCCGCGTCCAGCAGCCAAGGCCGCCCGACGGCACTCCCTTTTTTTCCGCCGGACAAAAGCGCCGCGATTTCCCCCGCCCGCTTCCGGCCTGCTTCTTTGATATGTTCAAAATCTTCCAGGTATGTTCTGCCGTACTGCTTCTTGTACTCCGAAAAAAAATAATCGGCATCGTATGTCGGCTCTCCGGAGGTGAACAGGAGCTGATAAAACACGCGGCAGTGTCGGCACCGGAATACCGTTTTTTCTTCGTTCCGGTAGACGGCCCGCCGCCCCCTCCCGCCGCATACCGGGCATACCGCCGGCCGGGAAAAGTCGAGGCCTTCGATAAAGCGGGACAGCAACGGCGGCCGGTTTTTGTCCGCTGTTGTTCCAAAACCGCTGAAGACTGCCTGTGTTGCCTTCCGCAGGCCTTCCGGGTCTCCTATCCAGCGGCGGAGGGCCCGGAGGGCCGGCCGGTAGACACCGGCCCGGACAAAACCCGCGATACCCGCCAGCCTGTGATGATAAAAGCCGGGATTAACGCAGATGACACCGCACCCCGCGGCGGCGGCCTCGTAGGCGGTCAAACCGAACGCGGTAACAACGATGTCGAACCCGGCGAGGTGTTCTTGTAAATTGTCCGTCCCGCCGAGTAAACGGACATTCTCCGGAAGGGACTGCCGGGAGGCAACCGGACCGTATACAACGGCGCAGTCCGCCCGTTTCCGTAACGCCGGATGCCGCATGATCCCCGCGGTCTTTCCCGTTAGTCCCTTCGGGTCCTCTCCTCCGAAAACGATCAGGACCCTTAGGGGGGAGCTCCATGCTGCTTCCGGGCCCCGTACCTTTTCCGGCAGAGTAAGGAAATAGGGAGACGCGGCGTTTGCCGGGGGAAACCGCTTCGGCAGTGGAAGCGTGTCGATACAATAATCGAACCGGCCCCGCTGTTTCCCCCCTTCATCTATGCCGATTATTCTGCTGTGCCGCCGCAGTGTACGAAACAGCCGCGGCGGGGTCTTCCGCGTATCGGTAATAATAACGCTGAAATCGGAAGGCCCTTTGAGGGATGTTACGATTTTTGTTGTATCGACACCTAAGAAAAGGGGCGTAAGCTCATCCAAACCGCGGAGTTCCGGACCGCTTTTTTCCGGAATGTACATATACGCGTCCGGAAGTGTTCGCAGGAGTTCCATTGACCGTTTACAGTGTCCGATTCCATTTCCGCGGGCAGTTGATGGGACAAGCAGAAACCGCCCGCTTATATAGGGACCTGTTCGATAACCCTCGTCTCCCGTTGTTCCGCCAGCCAGTCCACCAGCCGGTCCGTTTCAATCGGTTCCAGGGCGTACAAGTCGTCGTAAATCTTCTGGATAAGCCGGTAGTCCTCCCGGGTATCGAGGGTAACTCTGATCCCGGGGAATTCGAACTCCTCGGTTACATACGGCCGTAATATAGTAAATCTGCCGGGGTTCCGGTACAGGAAGGGGGAAACGTGCTCCCGTTCGTAAGGATCAATTGCCTCTTCTTCGGCGGTCCGTAAAGCGTCGGCATCCAAGACCTCCACCCCGGTCCCCAACGGCATGCCCAGGTATCCGCTGTAATCGGCCGCCGCGGCGATATGCTGTTCCAGGATGTCCTCCGCGAGATAGCGGGACACAAGCGGATTGTCCCCGGTGGCCCTGACGATCGTCGAAACGCCGTAATAATCGGCCGCCTGCACGAAGCGGAGGAGGACATCCTCCGCCGGCCCGGGAAAAAGCCTGAACCCCCATTTTTCCGCGTAGGGCCCCAGGACGCCGGCACTGTCCTCATCTGTTAAAACAGCATATACATCAGCATCAACATCGATAAGGCTGGCCAGTGCATGTTCGATCACCGCCATCCCCGCCAGGGGAAGCAGCACCTTCCGCGGCAGCCGGCTCGAATCGAGACGCGCCTGCAGGAATACTCCAATTATTTCTCGTCCACTACCCATAATTCAGTAACACTCCTTGCATCCTCTTTGAAACGGTATTTGTTTATTTCCACCCATTCCCGTACTTTCCTGAAATCCTCTAAGGAATTGATAAATCCCGCGCCGCTTTTCAGCCAGTAGGACAAAAACTTTGCCCGGGGCAGCGATCCCGTATCGCCGTTAAACCGTATTGCCAAATTTTTTAAAAAGAAATGCCGGTACCCTTCGTTGATATTTTCATCTTCCGGGGGAATTTCGCCGATATACTGCAGCTGAAAAGAGGTTGTGCACCGGATCTGCTCCCCCCACATACGTGCCCGAAATCCGAAATCGAGTTTCTGCCAGTGGGGCGCGGCAATAGTACCGTCATACCCTCCGGTCCTGGTAAACAGGTCTTTTTTATAGATCCCGATGTAGTCGAAGGGGAAAATGGTGTCCATGCCGTCCGATTGGGGGAGGAGATGCAGGCATTTCAACTTTTTCCTGTAAAATGCCGGCGCCGCGATCGAGGGCACCGTTTCCCGTTTACCATCCTGAAGGAGCGGAACGGTACACAAAATGTCCGATTCATGTATCTTCCGCACCAGTTTCGAGGAAATGACCGGCTGCGGTATTTTAAGATCATCCCAGATAACCAAAACCAGAGAACTGTGCGCTTCCTCGACCGCGATATTGATTTTTTCACCGGGGGAAGCTTCTTCATGAAGAAGCACAAAGCGGATTCGGGGGTATTTCAGGGACAGGCTTTCAATATCGTATGACACGGCGGGGCCTTCGACGGAAAGAATTTCGTGTATCCCGCACTTGTCCAGCCGAGCGGCGATATCCGCTTTATAGAGTCTTCCGCTTCTGTTTAAGATAACCATGGAAACCGGGCCGCGGGGACGCTGTTTCTTATCGATTTTTTCCCCGCCGACGACGGTATAGGGAATTCGAACTCGTTTAGAAGTTGTAGGTATAGTATTCATCACATTTTTCACAGAGGCTGTTGTAGGTCCCTCCCACATGCTCCCGGTACACCTTCTCCCCCCGTTTCCAAACCGTCTCTATCTCTTCGTCGAAAATATTCCCCAGAGGATAGCCGCCGCGAAGATCTTCTCGGCAGAGGGGCACACTTCCGTCAAGAAGCACGCACAAATCCCGTTTTACATGCCAGCAGGGAAACCGTACTACCGGAGAAAGGTCGGCAACTTTCCGCTCCGGCAGGAACCCGGAAAAGGTATCGTACTTCTGAATAATAACATTTTCCGTTTCCTTCTTCCATTCCCGGTAAAACGCTTCCAGGGCTTCTTCATTTTCCTTCATCCGCACCGCCTGGACCCAAACCCTGTCCGGGAAGAGTTCCATCAGCAGGCGGGCGGTTTCCTCCGCCTCGTAAAAGCCGTCTCCCCGGAGGCTGTTGTAGACCTGCTGGTCCTTGCTGTCCAGGGAAACGATCCAGGTACACCTGTCCGTCCAGTCCCGCGCCGCGGCCGTTTCCGCCAGTTCCTGAAGCTCCTCTTTTTTCCAGCCGAGGCCCGATGTCTCGATAACGGCGCGCAGGGAAGGATCTTCAAGCACCGCCGCGGCAATTTCCTGGAAATCGGGATGGAGCGAAGGCTCTCCGAAAAGTCCGAGGCCGATAACGGCATCATGACAGAACGCGGAAACTTTTCCTGTTATGGTCCGGAAGCGCGCGGCATCCATATACTCTCTGTTTTCGAGGCAGTTTTCAGCGAGCAGGGGGTACGGACAGTAACCGCAGCACTGGAGACAGCCCCCGGTTATCTGTACATTGATGTACGCCGGCAGGGTCCGAAGAATTTCAGGGTTTTTGTCCAGTACCGCCATAACGGAAGCGGCGCTTGTCCCGCCCCTGTCGATAACGGCCCGAAGCTGCGAGGTGTTCCGTTTTGTGTCCGCCGACAGGGAAACCCGCAGCAGCCGCGTGTCCTTCGGCGAGAGTGCCGTTTCTATTTCAAACGCGTTGATGTCTTTCTGAATGACGGTGAATATGCTGTTCCGCTCTAAGGAACGGTCTTCCCCGCCCTCTAAATGGATAAGGGCGGGAATAAGATCGGAGGAGATAATTTCAGGAGTAAGCCCGTAGGGATATCCGTCGGCGAAAGAATACTGGGCAAAGTAGCGCTTATGGTCTTCATACATGGCGGCGGACAGGGCGGTATCTAACAATGGAGTGTCCCCGTATACGTAAAACAGGAGGTCCGTCCCGGTAAGTTCGGCTTCCATGACCTTCAGCAGCTCCCGTACCGTCCATTTGTCCTTCAGGACCGGACGCGCCTGATAGGTTTCCGCTGCCTGCCGCGGAAACCCCTCCGTTTTGCCGATACAGAGGAGGGTGGAAATATCCGGAAGAGACCGGGCATACTTCAGGACCGATTCAAAACTGGAAATACCGCCGGATACGGGCTGTAAAGCATAATCGGTTATACCGGCGGCATTGATAACAACGGCGTTTCCCATATGCTTCAATTATCGACATTTTTTCGATTCCATCAATAAACGAATTGTCATAAATTACCATTCGGTGTAGGTTAAGTATCTAGTGGATACGGTACAGCAGGAATTCCTGACAGTTTCGGAAATAACCCGGCACATTAAAACCTCCTTAGAACAGAATTTTCAGCAGGTGAAGATAAAAGGAGAACTGTCCAATGTTCGGCCTGCCGGCAGCGGACATCTCTATTTTACGTTAAAAGACGACGACGCGGTCATTTCCGCCGTTATGTTCCGCGGAAAACAGCGGACCCTCCGGTTTAATCCTTCCGACGGACTTTTGGTCATTGCCTCGGGGAATATTTCTGTATACGCGAAACGCGGCGTCTATCAGATTATCTGTGATACATTAGAACCCGCCGGGGAGGGAAACATTCTCGCCATGCTCGAAGAGCGGAAACGGAAACTCGCCGCGGAGGGTCTGTTTGACAGCGAACGGAAAAAGGCAATACCCTTTTTCCCGTCCCGAATCGCGGCCGTTACCTCCCCTACCGGGGCCGCCATCCGGGACATCCTGCAGGTCCTTCGGCGGAGAAATGCCGGCATCAACCTGGTAATTCTTCCCGCGCCCGTTCAGGGAAGGGAGGCCGCCGCGGCAATTGCCGCCCAAATCCGCCGGGCAAATATGTTTTCCCTCGGCGAAGTTATCATCATCGGCAGAGGCGGCGGTTCCTTGGAAGATTTGCTTCCGTTTTCCGAAGAGGAGGTCGTCCGGGCCGTTGCCGAATCGGAAATTCCGGTCATTTCGGCGGTCGGGCATGAAATCGACACCGCCCTCTCCGATCTGGCGGCGGATGTCCGTGCGCCCACCCCGTCCGCCGCCGCTGAGCTGGTAACGGCCCGGCGGGAAGACCTTGAGAACAGGATTGCCGCGGCGCACCGGACACTTGAACAGTCCGCCGGCCGGCGGATCGAACGGATACGGCTTCTGTTACACCAGTTTACCCCGGAACAGATGGAGCGCAACTTTCTCTACATACTCCAGCCGGTGCTCCTCCGCCTCGACGACTGCAAGGAGGGGCTCCTCAGGGGAATGAAAGAATCGGTGAACGAACGGCGGCACCGAATTCAGCTGCTGACGCAGCGCCTGCGGGACGCTTCCCCGAAGGGGATCATGGAAAAAGGATACGCCATCGTTCAAGACCGCGGCACCGGCGCCCTTATCCGCGAAGCCGGCGGCGCGTCGGTGGGACAGGAACTAGGGATACAATTTCTGCGCGGCTCGCTAACGGCGCGGGTAGAGGAGATAATGGATGAAAAGCTTTGAAGAACGGCTGCAGCGCCTTGAAGAAATAACGGAAAAGATTCAGGAGGGAGAGATTCCCTTAGAACAGGCTGTTTCTCTCTTTGAAGAAGGGATAAAATTGGCGAAAGGCTTGGAGAAAGAGATAAGCAGGATCGAAGGGAAAATAGAAATTCTGAAAAACGAACCGCGGGCCCCGGAAGAAAGTCCCGAATTGGAACTGTTTCCCGAGCTGTCCGGCGGCGAGGGAAACGGCGGTTAAAGGTCCGGCGGCAGGTCCAGCCGCTGCCCCGGCGCGATACCCAGCTCTTCGAAGGTGCCCGCCGGTACTTCCAGGGCGTAGCGCACCGAATGACTTGACGGGACCGGCTTTTCAGAGAGGGGCTTCATTCGGTGTATTTCCTTTATTGTTCCGTCTTTCGCGATATACGCTATATCCAGCGGGATGCGGGTATTTTTCATCCAGAACGACAGCTTCTGGTCGTACTCGAATACAAAGAGCATTCCCCGGTCCTGTTGCAATTCCTCCCGGTGCATCAGCCCTTTCTGCCGCTCCTCCGGGGTGCGGGCAATTTCCAGGGTAAATTTCCGGCTGCCGAGAACAATATCGACGGTTTCCATCCCTTCCCCCCCGCATGAAAGAAGAAGTGCCGGCACCGCCATGAAGAACAATGCCGCGAGATACCTTCTTTTCCCGTTAAAATAACTCAATAAAATCCTTCCTCGATGCCCCGCGGTACGCCTCTTCAATCCCCGACTGTTCTTTCAGTTCCGAAAACGTCACGGAGTCGATGTATTTTACCGTTAAAGGACGTTCTAAGGAAAGGCGGACCGCTTCATTTTCCCAAATTACCAGTTCGGGATCAAGGGTTGCGGGGGGGCCGTATTTTTCATTCAAAGCGGAGTACATGGAAAAATAATCCAATTCCTCCCTATTCAGGTTGATGGTGATACTATACAGCGTCCCGCCGTAAAACTGAAAAGACGCGTCTTCGATGAACAGGAACCCGTCGCAGTCAATGCTGCTCCGTTTTGGACCCGCCAAAAGACTGACGTCCGGGTCCCCCTTGTAGAGAAAATAACTCTCCTCAGTCAGGGCCTCCTTTACCGCATCCATCTCCATGCCCAGGGTAATCGACCGAAACCCGGCAGGCAGCGGCTCGTACTCCTCGGCTGAGAGCCCCCGGGGAAAGACCATAACCAGCAGACACAAGAGAATTGTATATTTCATCTCTATTAGTATCGGAAAGTAATATGCTATACTGAAAACATGGTTTTCTTTCGAAAAATTTACATTGTCCCCCTTCTCCTGGCCGCTTTTCTCGGCTGCGCGACCTCTTCAGGCTCCCTTTTCGAAGAGATGACCGAAAAAGAGAGGCGGGAACAGAAAGACCCCGACAGTGATACATCGTTAGAGGAAAAGGACCCGGGAGACAGCAGCGACACCGGCGAAACACCGGGCATCTCCCTGATCTCGGACCCGAAAAACGCCGAGGTATATGTAAACGGTCTCTACCAGGGAACCACCCCCCTGGTTTTGGAGAATTTTCCATCGGGAGAGTATTCCCTGGAAATAAGAAAAAGCGGCTACACTCCTGAAAAGCTGTGGGTCCGGCATACCGCGGGAGAATACGATGAATACGAAATAACCCTGACGGAAATAACGGGGTTCCTCTCCGCGGAATTTGTTCCCGAAGACGCGATAGTCCTCATCGACGGCACGGAACTGCCCTTAGGTTTTGAAGAGCTGCAAATCGGGACCTACCGGTTGACGGTAAAGGCCTTCGGGTATGAACCCTTCAGCCGGGAAATCGTTATCCGCCGGGACGAAACAACCGTTGTCGCGGGGGCCCTGAAGCCCGCGGACTTCGAAATCAGCAATGTACGCG
>CAYTSI010000044.1:0-25190 GCA_964440465.1 uncultured Spirochaetales bacterium | reverse complement strand
CCAGCTCGATGGTGGAAGACTCCATTTCCAATATCAAAGAAGGAAACGAGCTTGTTGACAAAACTGCTACACAGCTGGATGCGATCGTAACCGGCTCGTCGAAAGTCGCCGAGTTCCTCGGCGAAATCGCGTCGGCCAGCAAAGAACAGGCCCAGGCCATCGACCAGATTACCGAAGGTCTCGACCAAATTGACCAGGTAACCCAGGGGAATACCGCAAGCGCCGAAGAAAGCGCTTCCGCGGCCGAAGAGCTCGCGGGACAGGCCCAGCAGCTGAAAGCGATGATTGAGACATTCAAACTCGACGAGCAGGAAGGGCGGAAGGTGTATCTTGAAGACAAGCGGTCCAAAAAACCGAGAGCAGCCGCGCCCGCGGCAAGAACGAAGCACGAAAAACCGAAGTCCGGGGATACATACAGCGGCAACAGTGATGAACAAACCGGTATCAGTCCGGTGAATCCGACCGAGGTAATTAACCTAGACGATGAGGACTTTGACAATTTTTAATGTAAAAAAATCATAAAAAAGCCCCCCGGCTTACCCCCGCCTACCGGCGGGGGTTTTTTTTCTTGTCTATATAATTATTTTTCCATATAATGAGAACACAAGGAGCTTTTCATGACAGCTGCTGAAAACAAAGGGGGGGGCATTATATCTGTACTTATTCCGCCGCTTCTATTCGCGCTTTTACTAACGGGGACCCTCTTTATCCGCACCCCCCTCTATCGGCTTATCTATACCGCCGCGGCGGCGGTTTTTACATTCGCGGGGGGCTTTACGTACTATTACCTGCGTTTACAGCGATACAAAGGAAAACAGAAATGGCTTTCCGCCAAATTAGCGGCGGCAGAGAACAGCGGGGCGGAACAAAACGGGACCGCGCCCGGCGAAACGAAAATTATCGAAACAAAGACGGTAGAGGAAATTGATGCCTTCTTCACCTCCATTTCGACAAATATCAAAGAAACGGCGGATGTGGTGCCGGTGCTTGTCAAACAGCTGCAGGCGGTTATCGAAATGACCGATGAAGCGGCAATGTCCCTCTCCTCCGGTTTTATGAATATCAATAAACAGGCAAAAAGCCAGGTTTCCGAAGTAGGGATTATTTTCGGCGCTTTAGCGGAAACCTCCTCTACCGGTACCGACGAGGGCAATTTATTACATCATTTGAAGCAGGTACTTACCACGCTGGTTGCCGAATTACAAACAATTACCAGCTTTGTAAAGGAAAACCAGCAGGCAATCGGAAAAATTGCTGACGACATCGATACAATTCGGGAAATCGTGACAAAAATCGACGGAATTACCGAAGATTCGAAGGTACTGGCAATAAATGCCGCCATAGAGGCGGCACGGGCGGGGGAAAAAGGACAGGGGTTTGCCGTCGTTGCCTCGGAATTTCGGAAATTATCGGAGGAAACGGAATCGGCACACCGGGAAATACAAGGAATTATCAATCAGGTTACGGACAATACGCGGACCATGCTCCGAGAAGCGGGAAACAACGTACAAAAGGGAAACGAAGTTTCGAAAAAAGCGGAAGAAATCCTGGAAGGGACCGTCACGGAAATTGATAAAACAATTACCGATACCAGCAGGAGTCTGGAAGAATTATCCGGGCATGCCAAGGAACTTGCAAAAAATATCAGCAGCATTGTCGTTTCCATTCAGTTTCAGGACATTACCCGGCAGCGGATCGAACACGTTATGGAACCCTTAGAAGATTTTGCCGCCGACCTTACAAGCATAGCGGAACGCCTCCGGAACGCGGACACGGAAGACTTTCTCATTAAAAAGAACCAGGCGGCAATGCTGAAAGAAAAATACACAATGGAACAGGAAAAAGAGATTTTAGAAGCAGCATACAATGATGCGGAGGAGAAATAATGGGTAAGAAAATATTGATCGTTGATGATTCAGCCTCGATGCGGCAGATGGTGCATTTTACATTAGAGGAAGCGGGTTATGAAGTTGCCGAAGCGGTAGACGGAAAAGACGGAGTAGACAAGCTTGAAGAAGTAAATCCGGATGTAATTATCACCGATATAAATATGCCGAACATGAATGGAATAGAGCTCATTAAAGCGGTACGAAGAACGGATAATTTTAAAACGAAACCGATTATTGTGCTGACGACGGAGTCGGAACAATCGAAACAGGAAGCCGGAAAGCGCGCGGGGGCGACCGCGTGGCTGATAAAGCCCTTTACCCCGGAACAGTTAACGGAAACAGTTACAAAGGTCTCCGGCTGACCCGTGCGGACGGTCGGTGATATCGACTGGAAATACTGGAATTTTACCGAACGGGCGACCCTTTGCTTTCTCGTACAAAACGGATCGGTACTTCTCATCCATAAAAAAACGGGCCTCGGAGCGGGTAAAATTAACGGACCGGGCGGACGCATCGAGAAAGGTGAAACCCCGGAGGAAGGGGCAGTCCGGGAACTGCAGGAGGAAGTCGGACTGACTCCCGCCGACCCGAAAAAGTACGGTGAACTTTCTTTTATTTTTGAAAACGGCTATTCCCTTCACGGCACCGTGTTCGTTAGTCATTCATTTACCGGAACGATGACGGAAACGGAGGAAGCAAAACCATTTTGGTGTGATATCACAGACATACCTTATGATCAAATGTGGAATGACGATCCGTACTGGCTGCCGTTTTTGCTGACAGGCCGGCAGATACGCGCTTTTTTCATCTACGATAACGATACAATGCAAAGCAGCAGAGTATTTATTTACGGGAATGAAGCCGGGCCAGTATCCAGTCAATGCTGAATTTCATCACCTCGTTTTTTTCCGGCTCATGAAGCAGCTCATGATACAGGGCATTGAACCATTGTAACGTTTTATCATCCGAAGCAATCTGTTCATACATCAATCTGGCACCTTTCGGATCGACAATTTTGTCTTCCGTTCCCTGCATGATACAGACGGGGACTGTAAAGCGCGGCAGCACCGGAAGAAGAGTTTCCTCGAGGCGCAGTAATAAGGAACCTAAACGCGCCCGGTTTTTCCCCGTGTACACAAGGGGGTCCCGCAGATATTCCGCGATTACATTCGGGTCCCGGGACAGGTGCTCGGCAATTCCTTTGGTAACTTTCATCTTCGGAAAGACGGCGGACAATATTGTAGAAATTCCCTTTACAACCGGCGGTATTTTCATCCCGATTATAAACGCCGGAGCGGAGAGGATGCATCCCCGCGGGATTTCCCCGTACCGCGCCGCGAAGAACATAGCAACCGCGCCTCCCATACTCTGTCCGAACAGAAAAAGAGGCAGGGTTCCCTCCTTCTCCGTTATAACATCTATAAACAGCCGCAGGTCTTCGACATAGGTATCGAACGTATCTATGTGCCCCCGGACCCCTTCGGAAAGGCCGTGTCCCGCGTGATCGTGCGCGTAAACCGCGAGCCCCTGCTCCGTCAGTTTTTCTGCGAACCGGGCATATCTTCCGCCGTGCTCGGTGTAGCCGTGGACAATAACCACTACGCCCCGTTTCGGACCGGCCGGCAGCCACACCCGGTAGGCAAGCTTTTTCGTGTTAGACCCGGTAAACGTCCCCTGCTGCACTGCCTTCCCCCGCTACAGATACTTGTGTACTATCGGACCGAGCCGTTGTAACGTGAACCGGTCCCGTTTCGCCGGGTCAGTCATGACAGCGTTTGCCAGTGCCGAATGCGCTTCATACCGGGCATTTTCATCAATAAGGCCCACCGCTTCAACAATAGATTGGTGCGCGTGATGAATATTTTCCGTAAACGTTTTTACCACCATTTCCGTACTTACCGGTTCTTCATGCCACACATCGTAATCGGTAATATGCGCCATTACCGCGTAACTGATTTCAGCCTCCCGTGCCAGAAAAGCCTCGGGGCTGGTAGTCATACCGATAATGTGCATCCCCCAGGACCTGAAGAGCTCACTTTCCCCCCGGGTACTGAAACGGGGGCCTTCAATGGTCACGAACGTACCCCCCTTATGGACGGGAGCTCCGGTCTTTTCCACGGCCGTATACAGAATGTCCGACAAATCGGGACAGAAGGGGTCCGCGACGCCGATATGTGCTGCAACTCCCCGTTCAAAAAAACTTTTTCTTCTGAGTCCCTTGGTAAAATCAACAAGCTGGTCCGGTATGACAATGTTTCCCGGCGCGTATTCCTCGGTCAAGCTGCCGCAGGCGCTGACGGAAATGATAAACCGGACACCAAGTGTTTTCATCGCGAAAATATTAGCGGCATAGTTTACTTCACTCGGATTGTATACATGTCCGGCACCGTGCCGCGCGATAAAACCGACTTCCTTTCCTTCAATGGTCCCCGTAATGACCGGCCCCGAAGGGCCGCCAAACGGCGTATTGATATATACTTCCTGCCTGTTTTTCAAAGCATCCATCTTATATAATCCGCTTCCGCCGATTATGCCGATTTTAATTTTATCTTCCATCCACTTCCTCCGCGTCCTGTTTGCAATGTCCATAGAATACTATAAAAAGCTTTGCATTCATAGACACTTTTGATTACAATATCTTCATGGTAACGGAAGAAATGATAAAAAAAATCCCGAAGGTGGAACTCCACGACCACCTGGACGGAGGGGTGCGTCCCGAAACAATAATCGATATTGCCGGAAAAGAAAACATCGAACTGCCGGCGAAGGACCCGGAGGGCCTGGCCGACTGGTTCCACCGCGGCGCCGACCGGAAAAATTTAGGGCTGTACCTGGAAGGCTTCGGGGTTACAACCGCGGTCATGCAGACGGAAAACGCCCTTGAGCGGATTGCCTTTGAAACAATGGAAGACCGCGCGGAAGACAACAACGTTTACGTGGAAATCCGGTTCGCGCCGGTCCTCCACCAGCAGCGGGGCCTTAATTTGGAGGCGGTTGTCGAGGCCGTGCTGCGGGGGCTTACAGGGGGCAGAGAGGCAACCGGCGTGGAGTTTGGGCTTATTCTCTGCGCAATGCGGCATCAGGACGCTGCGGTTTCCTTAGAAATTGCCGAACTGGCGGTCGCTTTTCGGCAAAAAGGTGTTGTCGGATTCGATATTGCCGGGGACGAGTTCGGACATCCCCCGAAACGGCATTTGGACGCTTTTCAGTTTATAAGAAACAAAAATTTCAATATTACCATTCACGCGGGGGAGGCCTTCGGCATTGAATCCATCTGGCAGGCAATACAGGTATGCGGCGCCCACAGAATCGGGCACGCCACCCGTCTGCTGGAGGACATGACGGTAAGCGGCAGCAGAATTGTCAGCATGGGCTCTCTCTCGCATTTTATCAGAGACAAGCGAATTCCCCTGGAGGTCTGTCTCTCTTCTAATATTCAAACCGGAGCTGCCGGCAATTTGGATGAACACCCGTTTCAGCTCTACTACAGGAACAATTTCCGGGTCATGCTCTGTACCGACAACCGGCTGATGAGCAACACCACCCTGTCGAAGGAAATGGCTTTGGCCGTAAAGCACTACAATTTGACCTTCCGTGATTTGGAAAAAATAACGGTGAATACCATGAAATCATCCTTCCTGCATCATGATGAGCGGATCCGGATTATTTATGATATCCTCAAACCCCGGTTCGCGAAAATTCGTGAACAAACCAACCCGATGGAATAACCGGGTATAATTGACGGAGTAGATGGAATAGGATATTGTTTTCCTCATGAAAATATGGATTAAACTGCTGATTGGGACGATTATTGGAATACTTCTCGGATTTTTTCTCCCCCTCCGGGGTGCCGAACAGCAGGAAACGCTCTCGTTTCTTGCAAATCTCGTTATTCATATCGGCAGATACACAATTTTCGGAATGATTTTTTTCTCCCTCGCTATCGGTACCTATGAATTGAAGCAGGAGAAGAAACTGGCCCGAGTGTACGGCCGGATTATCCTGTATATGGTTATTTCCACCTTCATCCTTGTCCTTATCGGTATTGTTTCCGTCGTTTTTATCCCCATCGAGCGGGTCCCGATTATCATTGAAGAACAGGCCGTGCGCTCTGCTCCGGGTATACAGGAAATGGTACTGCGGGTTTTTCCGAAAAATATGTTTAAAGTTTTTGTTACCGAGGGGAATTTTCTCTTTCCACTCTTCTTTCTCGCCTTTTTTATCGGTCTGAATTTCAGCTTCGACAGACTGATAACCCGGCCGGCAATCTCCTTTTTCGATTCAATATCGCGGATTTTTTACCATATCAACAGTTTTATCGTCGAAATACTGGCCGTTGGAATGATCATCCTTTCTATTCAGTTTATCAAGGAAATCCGGTCCACGGAAGAACTGGAACTGTTCCGGCAGCTGCTTATTATCCTCATCATCAACACGGTGCTGATTATCTTCGGTATATTTCCTGTCCTCCTATACGTTGTAGGAAAACGGGAAAATCCGTATATGTGGCTCTACGCGATGATAGCGCCGGCCATAACGGCATTCCTGTCCAGGGACATCTATTTTACACTGACTTCCCTTACAAAACACGGAAAAGACAGTATGGGGGTCCCCAGGAAAGTCGGCTCCGCGGGCTATCCCCTCTTTGCAATGTTCGGCCGCGCGGGAACGGCAATGGTTACCGCCGTATCCTTTGTAGTTATACTTACATCCTACTCGAGCCTCGGCATCAACTTTAGTCTCTTTCTGTGGGTCATGCTGTTCAGCTTCCTATTCTCCTTCACCTTATCGACGGCGCCGGCTGCCGGTGTGTTTGCAGCACTGTCCGGTATGTGCGCCCTCTACGGCAGGGGACTGGAAGAGGGATATCTCATTTTAGGCGCCGTTATGCCCATTCTAATCAGTTTTGGTGTTTTGATAGATGTTTTTACCGCCTCCCTTGTGACGATTCTCGTAGGCCGGCATGAAGAAGTTCTGAAGGAAATTGAACCGTCCGATTTTATCTGATGTAGCAGCAGTCCGGACCACTATTCACCGGTGGAGGCCGGCTTGAAATAAAAACGGACACCCACCCGCCCCGAAATATGCAGCTGGTCCCAAAACCGTGCGTTTTCACCGTCCCAGGCATGAAAAAGCGGAAACAGCGAGAGCAGGCGGACATAAAACCCGATGTTTTCAAACATCTTCCAGTTGAAAAACAGTCCCGCCCCGGGGTACAGAAACCGCGCGTTCTCATACCAGTAAGCGACAATTGCCGCCCGGTGGTCCGGGTCCCCGGTCCGGGCCGACGCGTCCCCCCATCCGATCGTGGGAATTCGAAACAGAAAAGCCAAATGCGGCCCGGCCCCCAGAGAGATGGTATCGCTTACATGAAAGGTAAACCGAAACGGCACGTCCAGCATGAGGGCCAGCGCCCAAAGGCTGGAAGCGTATTCGATTTCCGTAGGCACCGCCTTACTGCCGTCTGTTGTTAACTGATATTGTGTCCCGAACATCGAAAGGGCCGGATCGATACTGAATAGCGGCGTAAACTTCAGCGGCAGACCGACCCCCCAGACCCCCAGGAGCGGACTCGGCCCTCCTTCGGTCTCGGCATTACCCAGCCACATTACTCCGCCGGAAATGTCCAATCCCGGCAGGGTAAGGGCAAACCCCGTACCCGCTGAACAGAGGACCAGCAGAAGGGCAATGCAGATTATTTTCGGTTTCCGTCTCATTGGTTAGAAGTATATCACGTTCCAGGTGTGTAGACAAATCCGGCATTCCGCACCGAGGTAAAATCCTGCTCTTCCCAAAGGGCAAGTACGGCGTTTCCGTCGGTTATAAAATCGGTATACAGATACCCCTCCGGAAGTTCAGGCAGCCGCAGCTCCCCTTTTTCTCCGTCCCCCTTTACCCAGTAAATACGCCCCTCCGGAAGAAGGAGAAAATAGGTTTCCCCGAAGGAAAAACAGCGGAGCCTGACAAGGCCGCTCTCCTGTTCCTCTATCGTAGAAATGTCTCCAAAGCGGAACACCTCCGGATATTTCGGCCGGTCGTAACTGACGGTAATATCGTACACCGTGTCGCCTTTATGTCCTTTCGCGGCCCGTAAAAGCCGCTGCACTTCCACGGGAGCATGCACGCCGTGCTCGGGGGTAATCTCCGCGAGGAACTGCTTTTCATCTAGTTCATTTTCCGTCCAGGAGGAGACATCGAGCATGGCGTAACGGAATTCCGTTTTTTCAGTTCCCGACATTTTCCAGGCCATCAGCCAGGCCCCGTCTTCCCGGCAGAAAGGATGCAGTGAAACGAGTTCCCACCCTTCCTCTTCGTCCTGCAGGGAGAAGGGAATTACCCGTATTTCTCTATTTTCCGGGGCAAAGGATATCAATGCAATAGAGGGGCCGGGGGGAGGAGCGTCATGCAGAACGGTGTTGTAATAAAGATGCACATACAGCTTCGTACCGTATTCAAAAAAACCGTCCGCCGTCCGGTTTCCGAAGGCCTTTTTATTGTAGATTTCCGTCATTCCAGGACCGCCGGCGGCCTGGAATATGTCCCGGAGCTCCAGAATGCCGAGGGTATTGACGGCACAGTAGGCACTTCCGTTTACATACAGCAGCCGAGTACCCCGTACCTGGTCGGTCCATAACTTCCATTCCGTCCCTGTTTCCGCCGCCGGTCCGGACAGGGCAGTAAGAGCAGCGTCCTCCCAGCCGTACCATCTGTACCGGGCGTGGTCCGCCCCCCGGTCACCGCTGTCACCGCGTTTATATTCAGCCTCCGGCGGTGCTTTTTCGGTGCATCCCGCCGCGGCAAAAAGGAGCAGTACCGCCGCGAATACCGGCAGCGCCGCTTTAGTATGCTTTCGCGAAAACAGCGGTATATTTCGCTTTCCCATTACATACAACACAGGGCGAAGCCGGGGGCTTCTGATCAAAGGGAAGCACGCGGATTGTGGCCTTTGTCTCGTCCTTCATTTTCGTTTCACATTCTTCCGAACCGCACCAGGGAGCTTCGACAAATCCGCTGTCGTTTTCGAATATTCGTACACATTCATCGAAATCGGAAGCGGCATGGGTATGTTCCTGTTGAAACGCCAGGGCTTTTTCAAAGAGGTCCTTCTGGATTTCCGTTAACAGGAAAGAAACCTTGTCCCGAATCTCGGAAAACCCAACGCTGATTTTTTCACCTGTATCACGCCGGACCAGCACGGCCTGTTCATTCTGCATGTCCCGCGGCCCTACCTCAATCCGCACCGGCACGCCATACAGTTCCCACTGCGCGAACTTCCAGCCCGGAGATGTCTGATCATCATCATCCAGCACCGCCTGTACCGTTCCGTCAAGGGCGGCCTTAATCGACCCGGCGTACCGGAGGACCTCCGCCTTCGTTTCATTTTTATAAATCGGAATAACCGCCGCTTCCACGGATGCCAATTTCGGGGGAATTACAAGGCCTTTGTTGTCGGAATGGGCCATAATCAGGGCCCCGATAAGCCGTGTTGAAACACCCCAGGATGTTGCCCATACATGCTCTAATTCGCCGTTTTTCGACTGAAAGGTAACATCAAAAGCTTTCGCGAAATTCTGCCCGAGAAAATGGGAAGTGCCCGCCTGCAGCGCCCGTTTGTCCTGCATCATGGCTTCTATCGCGTAGGTGTCAACCGCTCCGGCGAATTTTTCGCTTTCGCTCTTCCTTCCCGTAATAACCGGCAGCGCCATATACTCTTCGGCAAATGTTTTATACACCCCCAGCATCTTCTCCGTTTCTTCGACGGCCTCCTCCTTTGTCGCGTGGGCGGTATGTCCTTCCTGCCAGAGGAATTCGGAAGTCCGTAAAAAAAGCCTCGTTCTTTTCTCCCAGCGAAGCACATTTGCCCACTGGTTAATTAAAATAGGAAGGTCCCGGTAGGACTGTATCCATTTTTTATACATACTCCATATAATTGTTTCCGAAGTCGGACGCAATACCAGCGGTTCCTCCAGTTCCTCCCCGCCGGCAAGGGTAACCACCGCCAGCTCGGGAGAAAACCCTTCCACATGCTCCGCTTCCTTTTGAATGAAGCTTTCGGGAATGAGAAGCGGAAAATACGCGTTTGTGTGGCCGGTTTCCTTGAACATATCATCCAACGCGCGCTGAATGTTTTCCCACAACGCGTATCCCCGCGGCTTTATTACCATACACCCTTTTACCGGCGAATAGTCGGCTAAATGGGCCTGCAGGACGATATCGATATACCACTGAGAATAATTTTCCTCTTTCGGCGTAATTTTTTGTGCCATATACACTCCGAGTACGTACAGATAAAAATTGAGGCTATAGTCTAAACTGTTCGGGATGGATCTGTCAATGAAGAAAAATAAGCGCCGCGAGAACCGCCGTTCAGCCAATTTCCGCTTGCAGGGAACAATAAAACAGAATAGAGTACAGTAACGGGGAAAGGTATGCATATAACAGATATTATTTACAAAAAACGGAAGGGCGGTGAATTAACGAAAGAAGAAATTCAATATTTCATCCGGGGCTACGTAGAAGGTTCCATCCCGGACTATCAAATATCGGCTTTATTGATGGCCGTCTGGTTTCGGGGCATGAATTCCCGGGAAACAACAGATCTCACCATCGCCATGGCTGAATCGGGGGACCAGGTCGATTTGTCCGCTATTCCGGGAATAAAAGTCGATAAGCACAGCACCGGCGGAGTGGCCGACACGACAACCCTTGTAACGGCCCCCCTTGTCGCGGCGAGGGGCGGAAAGGTTGCCAAAATGTCGGGGCGGGGTTTAGGCCATACCGGGGGCACGCTGGATAAACTGGAATCAATTCCAGGCTTTGAAGTGTATCAGCCGATGGAGCGGTTCACCGAGATCGTTTCCTCCATCGGGCTCAGTATTGTCGGACAAACGGGCAATTTGGTACCGGCCGATAAAAAACTGTATGCCCTGAGAGATGTTACCGTAACAATAGACAACCTCTCACTTATTGCATCGAGCGTGATGAGTAAGAAACTGGCTGCCGGCAGCGACGCGATTGTTCTCGATGTGAAAACAGGAAGCGGCGCCTTTATGAAGGAAACCGAAGATTCGGTTGAACTTGCGCGAGCGATGGTCGATATCGGAAAATCAGCAGGAAGAAAAGTGACGGCCCTGGTAACCGATATGAACCAGCCCCTCGGCAACGCTATAGGCAACGCCCTGGAAGTCCGGGAGGCAATTGAAATACTTCAGGGCCGGCATACGGGAGACCTGCGGACGGTTTCGCTGAGCCTTGCGTCACAGCTTCTTCTTCTGGCAGGACTGGCCGAAAATCCCGCTGACGCAATGGCCCAGCTGGAAAGGGCGATAGCTTCCGGGGAAGCCCTTCAAAAGTTTGCCGCCATGATTGAAGCCCAGAACGGCAATCCGGAAGTAACTGAGAACACCGCCCTGCTGCCGCGGGCCCGGGAAAAGATCGTTGTACCGGCCCCGGCAGGCGGATATGTTACCGCCATGGATACCGAAGAGATAGGTCTGTCCGCGATGCTCTTAGGCGCGGGGCGGGCAACAAAGGAAGATTCAATTGACAAGGCCGTCGGTATCTGGATGAAGGTACGCCTGGGGGATACAATTGAACAGGGAGGGCCTTTGGCGGAATTTTACATCAACGATGATAAAAACAAAGATGAAGCTATCTCCCGGTTTACCAAAGCCGTCACCATTGCGGAAACGCCGGCGGAAAAACCGGAATTGATATATCAAATTATCAGCTGATTACCGGAGAAACCAGCAGTGTACTCCTACGATACCGATACGGCGCATTTTTTAAAAAGTCTCGGCTTCCCCGAACTCCGGGTGCATCATTCCTTTAACCATTTCGATTTTACCCGTCCGTCCCGGCGGATCCTTGTAATCGGGCCCATGGGTTCGGGTAAAACGGAATACTCATCCAGGGTCTGGCGGGACAGCAGCGTTGCCCGTAAAAAGAGCTCCGCCGCCGGAGCGCTGACAACGAATGGTACCGCCGACCGGAGAAATGTGTTCTTTGTCCGGTCAAAACTGGATGCCGGCCGTTTTCCCGATTATCCGGAAGACGCCCTGGCCTACCGGGGGGGCTACGACCGGTGCGGAAAGCACATCTCCCAAATTACCGATTCCTTTGAACTGGAAAAGCTGATACGGGACAACCCGCGCGTCGGCACCTGGATAATAGACGAAGGCTCCTTTTACGAAGAGCGCCTTATCTATGTAATAACCCGCGAATCGGAAGAGCGGGGACTTATTTTTATCTTTCCGACCCTCATCCTTAACTTCAGAAAAGATATCTTTAACCCCACCGCCCGGTTTCTTCTTGAAACTGCTACGGACGTTTTTCCGTTAACGGCCTACTGCGAACACGGAGACTGTCTAACCGACTCATTTTATACGTACCGGTATTATCTCATCGACAACCGGGAATGTCCGGCCCTCTATTTCGACCCCCTTATTATTATCGGAGGGGACACGGAAAAGCACGATCCAAAGGAGCCGAACTACTGCACCCGCTGCGATACCCACCATTATCTGCCGGGGAAAGAATATACCTTCCTCATTTTAAAACCTTTAGGAGTAAGCGCTTCAAAGGGGGACCCGGGGCCCCTTCTCGAGGAACTCGAATTGATACAGGAAGATAGTAAACGGTCCAAACTCTACAATCATTTTGTCCGGACCTATACGAAAAGCGGTCCCGCCGGAGAGGTAAATATGAACGCGTTACGGGTCCCCTGTATTGCCGAAAAAGCGCTGATGTACCTTTTCGCGGAACAAAACCTCATTACCCTTCAGCAGTTAGAACAGATGACCGCGGAACTCGACTTAGACCGGGAATACATGCAGCAGAGTTTAGCGGACAACAAACGGCCGGCAGCCCTTGTATAACCCCGTCCGGCGGCCGCCGATTATGTTTCTTCCGCCCAGAGGCTGATACAATTCACAACGGTCCGCACCGCCTTAACCATCACTTCGAGAACGGCGTACTCCCGCACACCGTGATAATTCCCGCCGCCGGTAAAGACATTCGGCGTCGGTATTCCTTTTTCGGCAAGACGGGCGCCGTCGGTCCCGCCGCGGATACTTTTCTCTTTCACCTCGGAACCGGCTTCGCCGACGGCTTTTCGGAGAATATCCAGCCCCCTCGACTCTTTATCGAGATACGACCGTAAATTCTCATACTGTTTTACAATTTCGATTTCAACCTTCCCGCCCGGGAATTGCCCCTCCACCGCCCCGGCGATCGCTTTCAGGACTCTAATTCTCCGTTCAATTTCTTCATATTCAAAATCACGGATAAGGACCTGTACTTCCGCATCGGCGGCGGAACCGCGAATGCCGAGGGGCATATAAAAACCGAAACGTCCGTCGGCGGCCTCGGGGCTTTCATTCCGCGGAAGGCCGGAAATAAACTCGGCCGCCATTGTAACGGCGTTGCGGAGCTTGCCCCTTCCATGCCCCGGATGGATGGAAACACCCCGGCAGGTGATGTTTGCCTGATAGCCGAAAAAACACTCGGCTTCTATCGTACCGTCTCCGTCTCCGTCGAGGGTATAGCAGTACACCGATTTCAGCCTGTCGGCGGAAAACCGGTCCATTCCCCAGCCGGTTTCTTCATCCGGGGTAAACAACACTTCAATTGCCCCCCTCGGCATCTCCGGATGGCCGCACAGCCACTCAAGGGCCGTCATTATTTCCGCGACCCCCGCTTTGTCGTCCGCCCCGAGGAGGGTCGTGCCGTCGGACGTTATGAGTGTTTTTCCGGTAAACTCGAGAAGTTCCGGAAATTCCTTACTGTCGAGGACAATCCCGTTTTTCAATTCTATCGGGGAACCGTCGTAATTTTCGTGCAGGAGGGGTTTCACGTCCCGTCCTGAAGCTTCGGAAGCCGTATCGACGTGGGCCATAAACCCGACGGTCGGCGCGTTTTCCGCCCCCAGGGCCGGCAGCCGGGCAATGAGATATCCGTTTTCATCCAGGGTAACATCCGATATACCGAGGGCCGTCAATTCGTCCCGGAGCATATTCAGCAGGTCCCATTGCCCGGAGGTTGAAGGCTGCTCCTTCGCGTGCCTGTCGGAGGTTGTCTCTACGGCGGCGTAGCGGAGAAACCGCTCATATACGGTTTCCCGTGCCCATGCAGTGTCAATTTTTTCCATATTCCGTATCATGCCCCGAACCGGGAGCAAAAGTCAAATGCCGCGGAGCCTAGGAAAAGTGATGATACTTCCGTACCTGTTCAGCCATAGCCGTAAGCCGGTCCTCTACGAGGCGGTTCACCGTCCCCTCCGGAAAGGGGCCGTTTATCTTACCACCCGCTTCCATACCGGTAAGAATTTCAATTCCGTCGTCGATTGTTTCCACAGGGAAAATACCGAAGGACCCCTCCTCCACCGCGTTACAAACCTCCGTTGACAGCACAAGGTTCCGGATGTTCTGCTTCGGAATAATAACGCCCTGCGTTCCTGTTAAACCGAGTTTTCTGCATATACGGAAGAAGCCCTCTACCTTTTCCGTTATTCTGCCGACCGGCTGTATCTGTCCCATTTGGTTTACACTCCCGGTTACGGCAATGTCCTGCCGCAGAGCAGCGCCGGACAGCGCGCTGAGAAGCGCGTATATCTCCGTGGACGAGGCCGAATCACCGTCGATTTCGCCGTAGGACTGCTCAAAACAGATGCTTGCGTGGACCGACAGGGGAATTGTTTCAGCGTAGGTGCTCCGGAGAAAACCTTCTAAAATCAGGATACCCTTGTTGTGTATTTCTCCGGACAAACCCGCTTCCCGCTCGATATTGACAACACCCCGCTCCCCGGGCGATACCCTGGCGGAAATAACCGCCGGCCTGCTGAAGGCGTAATATCCCCGGTCGTAAATAGCCAGACCGTTTACCCGGCCTTTTTCTTTCCCTTCCAGGTTAACAAGGACATCCCCCCGGGAAATCATCTCGTCGATCTGTTCTTCTATGCTGCCGGAAAGGTATTCCTTTACGCGCGTCGCCTCCAGCACCGATTCCCGGTCTATAAGCGTTTTCCCGGCTTTGCCCGCCTGATAATCAGCCTCCAGGATACAGTCGGTAACGAGGGAAAACCTGGTACTCAATTTATTTTTATCTTCAGCAAGGCGGATACCGTATTCGATAACGGCGGCGGTACCCGAGCTGTCCGGCTGACGCAGCCCCTGTTCCCGCGTAAGGTTTTCAGTAAACGTGATGTACCGGGCCGTCGCGTCTTCGGTCCGTTCCATTACATCGGAAAACTCCGCGTGCATTTTAAAGAGTTTTGTAAAATCAGGGTCCTGAGCGTAGAGAGCGTCGTACAAACCCTCTTCCCCGAGGAGAATAATTTTAACATCAATGTCAATCGCCTCGGGTTTTAAAAGCGAGCCCGCCCACATATACGCCCCCGGCTGGTGCTGTATCTCTACCTTCCCCGACTGCAGCGCCCGTTTCAGGTGATACCAGGAATCCGGTTCCCGCAGGAGATCACCCGCGTTCATAATTAAAAAGCCGCCGGAGGCCTTTACAATCGATCCGGCCTGGATCATCATAAAACTTGTTCTGCTTTCTCCCCCGCTTTCAGTTCGGACATCGATATTGCCGAAAAGGTTGGTGTAACTCGGATGGTTTTCGAAAATAACCGGAAACTGTTTCGCGGAAGCGGAACAGTCTTCAATAATGTTTACCCCGTAGCGTATGAGTTTCGGGTTTCCCTGTTCGTCAGTCAATTCCCCGTCCAGCAAAAAAAGATAGAGGTTTTCCGTTAAATCCTCCTCCAGCTCCGCCAGATAACCGAGGACCGCGTCGTTGGTAAACTGCCGCCGTACCATCTCAATTTCCGCCGTTATCGCGGGACGGGCGGTTTCGATCCGGAGTGCTTCAAGTTCTTCCGCCATTGCCGACCGGGCGCTTCGAAGTTCGGTAAAGATTTTTTTCATTTCGTCCATGTACTTGTAATATTTTTCCCGGTAGTCCTTCCATTCCGCTTCCGACACATCACCGGTACCGACAAATGTCTGCAGCTGTTCAAACGTGACGGGCTCTCCCTTAAAAACCGGTGTTATATCAGTTGCCCGGCCCTCTTCCTCCTGAACATAAATAATCTGAAACCCCTCTTTTGAAAGGAGCGACTCGAACTTCGACAGCTGCCGGTTCTCCTGCTGTTCAACAATAGTAACAATCTCGTCCCGCTGTTCTTTAAAACTGACGCTGTCGAGGCGGGACTTAATTGTCATTTTTAAATTTTCCACCAGCTGATGTATCTTTTTTTTGAACTCGGCTGCCTTCCCCGGATCGAAGTACAGGACCTTCGGCTTGTCCGGCTGTTGAAAATTATATACATAGACGATATCTCTATGGGATGTTTCCGCTGCCGTGTATTCCTTTACAATGCTGGTAACGGCGGTGTGTCTGCCGGTACCGGCCCTTCCGGTTACAAAAATGTTGTATCCTTTTCCCCGTATGGCCGTACCCATCCGCAGGGCATGTAATGCCCGGGGCTGTCCGATTACCGCTTCTTTTCCTGCTTTCTTTTTCAAAGCGGCAACACGTGATTCGGAAATACGGAAGGAAACGTCTTCCAAACCGATGCTTTTATGTGTCTTTTTCATGAAAACTCCCGGCGCTGAAAAATGGTTGGTAAAATCTATTTCAGGTGATAGTATGATAAATACCTAATTCCAGCAGTGTCAAGAGAAAGGGGGGAAGATGATCAGCAGTCCCACACCGCCTTAGATACGCTGTTAAACCGAAAATCGCAGGATACGAACTATACAAACACTCCGGCCATCCTCCGGAGCCCCTCTTCCAGCGTCGACCTCGGACAGGCGACGTTCATCCGCTGGAACCCCCTGCCGGCCTCTCCGAACACGGCGCCGTCGTTTAATCCGATCTTCCCCTCCTCAACCAGCCGTCTGCCGCAGCCGTTTTCATCCAAGGCCCGGAAATCGAGCCACACCAGATATGTACCCTCCGGTTTATAGACCCGTACTTCCGGCAGCTCTTTCCGCAGATAGGCTTCGACACAGTCGATATTTTCCCGCAGATAGACAAGCAGTTCATCGAGCCACGGCCCGCCGTACCGGTAGGCGGCCTCCATTCCGATAACGGAAAACAGATTTTTGATCTCCATGGAAAAGCGGCGCGCGTAGTCAGCGTACTGTTTCCGTACCGCTCTATCGGGAATAATGACTTCGGAAACGGTCAAGCCGGGAATATTGAATGTTTTACTCGGCGCTAAAGCGATAACGGCCCTGGAAGCGTACGGTTCGGGAAGCGCGCCGAAGGAAAGGTGTTTATTTTCCGAAAACAGAATGTCGGCATGGATCTCGTCCGAAATAACCGGAACATTGTGCTTCTCACACAGTTTCCCTATTTCAATAAGCTCGTCCCGCCTCCACACTCTTCCCACAGGATTATGCGGGCTGCAGAGCAGCAGCAGCCGGGCGCCGTTTTTCATATACTCTTCGAGCTCCGTGAAGTTTATCCTGTAATTACCCGATTCGTCCCGGACAAGGGTGTTGAACAAGAGTTTCCGTTTGTTTTTTTCCACCACCGAATAGAAGGGGTAGTACACCGGCGGCTGGACAATTACTCCGTCCCCGGGGGAAGTGAAGGCTTGAATGGCCAATGCAACGGTGGGCATAACGCCGTTTGCAATGAAAAGCCATTCCCGTTCAATTTCCCACCCGTACCGTTTTCCGCACCAGTCAATTACCGCTTCGTAAGCCGATTCGGGGACAAAGGTGTATCCGTAGATCCCGTGGGCCACACGGTCTGCTAAGGCCTGCTGAATTTCCGGCGACACCGGAAAATCCATATCCGCCACCCAGAATGGAAGCAGGTCGTTTCTCCCGAACATCCGCCGCATATTGTCCCATTTAAAGGTGTTCGTTCCCTTCCGGTCAATTATTGTGTCAAAATTATACTGCATGGTCCGAATTCTACCACACTTTTATTGATCTTTTCATTGTATTATTGTAAAACCTGAACAAATACGATTCGGAGACGGTAATGGAAGGCTATATTATCAGCGGAATTCAGCAGATAGGGCTCGGGGTGCCTGATGTGCAGCTGGGCTGGAAATGGGTCCGAAAGACCTTCGGGTTCGATGTCCCTATTTTTCAGGACGCCGGGGACGCCCCGTTTATGACAAAATATACCGGCGGCAACGTGCAGAGCCGGACAGCCACTCTGGCGGTGAACCTGATGGGCGGCGGCGGCTTTGAAATATGGCAGTATACCAGCCGCCGGCCGCAGCCTCCCGATTTTACGCCGTGTCTCGGCGATCTCGGTATTTTTGCCGCCAGGATAAAGGCCCGTGACATCAACGCGGCGTATTCCCGCGTGAAGAGAGAAAACGCGGACATTTTGCGCGGCATTCAGAACGATCCCGCGGGGACACCCTGTTTTTTTGTACAAGACCCCTTCGGCAATCTGTTTCAGGTAATTGAAGACCAGTCCTTTTTTATGAAAAAACCCCACGCCACCGGCGGGGTGGCAGGATGTATGATCGGGGTTTCCGATATCGATAACGCGCGGAACGTGTATACCGGGATATTAGGGTACGATACGGTGGAATACGATACATCCGGAACTTTCGATGATTTGGAAGCCCTGCCCGGAGGAAGCGAGCCGGTACGCAGGGTACTGCTCGGACATTCCGAAGAGCGGAAGGGCGCCTTCAGCAGGCTCTTAGGACCGACAAAACTTGAACTTATTCAGTCCACCGACCGTCAGCCGAGGAAGATTTTTGAAAACCGCCTGTGGGGGGACTTGGGATTTATCCACCTCTGCTTCGATGTCCGCGGATTTGGTACATTAGAGCATGTTTGCAAAGAAAAAGGCGCTCCCTACACCGTCAGCAGCGGCGATGCTTTCGACATGGGGGAAGCAAGCGGCCCCTTCAGCTACATCGAAGACCCCGACGGTACGCTGATCGAATTTGTAGAGACCCATAAAATCCCCATTAACAAGGCGAAGGGAAAATACCTAAACCTGCTGGACCGGGACCCGGAAAAACCGCTGGCCAATGTTATGCTGAAAGCGCTCCGCTTCGGCAGAGTAAAGGAATAAACTATTTTCCGTACACCTTGTCGATTTTTTTCCGGTCATCGTCGGTCATGGTAAGGTGCAAATTCATCTCGTCCCGCATCTCCTTAAAAGCCCGGATGGTAATATCCGCGTCCTCATCGGAATGTGCGGCAGTGGGGATAATCCGGAACATCAGCAGCCCTAAGGGAATAACCGGATAAATGACGGCGGTTGTGAAAATATTCTTTTCCTTTCTAAGATAGTGTACAAGCCGGGCACCGACATCTACGGATGCTTCTTCGCCTATTGGGGCAAAAACGGCACAAATCGGACTTTCCCCTTCGCCAATATAGTACCCGAGTTCCTTCAGCCCTGTTTTCAGCTTCTTCGAGACGTCCCACATCCGCTTCCGGCGGTCGTCTCCGTCGCGGACCAGTTCCAGGGTCTTCCGCAGCGTTTTTACATACACCATGGGAAGGCTCTTCGCAAACACCTGTGTCCGGGCATTATAGCGGATCCACTCGACAACATCTTTGTCCGCCGCGGTAAACCCGCCGATGGACGCGAAAGACTTGGCAAAGGTCCCGAAATAGAGGTCCACCTTGTCCTGGACACCAAAATGGTCGGCGGTCCCCCGCCCCTGCTCACCCATCGTTCCGACACCGTGGGCGTCGTCGACAAAAATCCGCGCGTCGTATTGTTCTTTCAGGGCGCACATTTCATCGAGTTTCGCCAGGTCTCCGGTCATCCCGTAGGTGCCTTCACTGACAATCAGCACGCCGCCTTTCCGTTCCTTGTTGACCCGTTTCAATACAATTTCGAGGCTGTTCATATCGTTATGTTTGAATACCCGAAACTGCGCCGGAGCAAGCAGCACGCCGTCGACAATGGAAGCGTGGGCCAGTTTGTCCATTATAATTACATCATCGGGTGTCGTTAACGAAGCAATTGTCCCCATAACTCCGAGATAGCCGTAGTTAAAAAGGATGGAAGATTCCTTTTGGGAAAACGCGGCCAGTTCTTTTTCAAATTCGATGTGTTCCGTCGTATTTCCGCTCATCATCCTCGAACCCATCGGGGAGGACACACTCCATTCTTTTACCGTATCGAGGGCAATTTGGCGGATTTCCTCGTTTCCGGCAAGGCCGAGGTAACTGTTTACCGACCACATAATTTTCTTTTTACCGTTATATTCCATTTCAGGTGCCGGCTTGCTGTCGATAACCGGCATGGTGAAATAGTTGTCTCCCAAGGCCCGGAGTTTCCCGAAATATCCCTGGTCTGTTTTACATTTATCAAAAAGGTCCATGTTCCTTCTCCTTACAGTGCCGTAAGCATTTGTTCTATTTTTTTCTGCTCAATGTCGTTACGCGGAATAATTTTGTCCGGTTTCATGAACACTACCGCCTTCTCTTTTCTAAAACGGTCCCCGCCGCCGCCGGTAATGTTCAGCATAACAAGCGCGTCCTTTGGAACAGTACCGTTCCGTACGGAAGAACACAAGCTTGCACATGCTACCCCGGCGGCGGGAGAAATATCAATACCTTCCGTTTCCAGGAACAGCTGCCGGGCCTCATCCGCCTCGTTATTGGCCGCGGAAAGGGTTTCCCCGTCCGAATCGACAAGGGCATCGAACAGTCCGCCGCCGATACTGTACGGGGGCTTTCTGTTGGACAGGACCTTCGCGTTGATAATCTCTATCTGTTTCGCGGCTGTTTCCAAATCGAGGTCTACCAGCTCCCGCTGCTTCCGTTTCCAGCTGTCGCAAAGAAGAAGAAACGGCGCGTTCTGGGAAACCATCAATTTCATTTTTGTTGTCCCGAATCTGCCGTCTTCGAGGAGGCGGAGATTTGCTTCCCAGGCCGCTATCGCGCCGGTACCGCTGCCGACAGCCTGGAAATAGTATTCCGGAATAGCCCCGATAGCGGCAGCGGCGCTGAGGACCGTCGTCGCCATTCCGTCCCGGCGGGCAATATTTTTCGCTCCACCCTCCGGCACGTAACCCGGGACATTGCAGATCAAATTCGACAGATGTATCGCGTCAAAATAATCACTATTGCCCCCGGCGGCCAGCAGTTTCACGCGGGGGCTGATTTTCTCTTCAAACCACATCGCGTCGAGGCTCGTTTCCGGGACCACGACAACCAGGGGGATTTCGTTTTCAGAACAGACCCTGGCAAAGGCCCGCGCGGTATTGCCCGCCGAAGCAACGACAAGGGTGCTGCCGAAATCCTCCGGCATCCGGGCGCACACGGTAAAAGCCTCACACTCTTTAAATGTTCCTGTTTTCATATACGCGCCCTTTTCGGGCCACCAGCCGTTAAAGGTTATCCACAAATCCGACAGCCCCAGTTTCCCGGCAAGACCGCTGCTTTTATAGGTCACCGGCGGCGCCGACCCTTCTAACATCCGCCGCAGGGGCAGCCAATCCCCGAATTTATACAGTCCCAGACTATCGTTTCCAACTTCGATCTGCTTTTTTGCGTAATCCGCGCGAATGAGGGCGGGTGTTCCGCAGTTACATTCCAGCGGCAGATTTGTGTCGTCCAACTCTTTCCCGCATGCCGTACACCGCACCGTATATTCAGTTTTCATTTACAGTATCCTTTCCTAATAAGCGTGAAAAATAATCTTGTTCTCGATAAGCATATCATTAATTTTTTCCATAGCTTCATCCAAACGGACATTGTTCATAATCTGCAAATCGCAGGCAATATCGGTTGTTACCTTATCGCCTACCCAGATGGTTTCAATTCTGTCCGGGGTTATGGAAAAACGGACCAATTCCAAATCCTCTTCCGTCAGCTCGACGGCGGTAACGATGAGGATCATTCCGGCATCGAGAAAGAGATGCGCCACCTCCGCTAACCGCCGGACCTGTTCGGTCCTGCCGCCCTTTTCCTCGGTAACATCGGCACTGACGCCGCTTAAAATATTCCCGATCCCGATAAAGTAAACCAGCTTGCCTTCGGTAAACAGCCGTTCCTCCAGCCGCTCCGCTATGGCTTTTTTCGCGTCGCTGTCCTGTCCCGTAACCAGGATCAATGTTGCCCGCTGGCTGTACCGCGCCGCCCGTTTCTGGGGAGAAATATGGCTCGGCTGCCAATTGTAATTCCGAATGAGGATATTCCGCCGCGCTTTTGACTGATTGTCCTCGATCGGCTCCCGGACAATTCCGCCGCCCCGGATTTCATAATCGTCTACGATAACAAAACGGGACGTATGGGGAATATCGTCAACGACATCAAAGGCAATTGCCTTTCCAAGGCGTATGGTGCACTCGGCAACATCGTGCAGTTCGATAACATTTTTTTTCTGCTGCGTGTCGAGACTCGACGCGTCGATGACTCTTGTTATTTCCTCCACCCGCGCGGGGACCTTTATCGTCCCCAGTTTGAAGGCATACTCCTTTTTTAATGTAATCGGATTTTTCCCCAGCCAGAAAAGGTTCACCTTTATAAGTGACGCCACCCTGGGCTTCAGCTCCGAGGTCTTCACGGCAATCTGCCCGCGGGTAACGAAAATTTGCTCCTCCGTGGTGAAACCGGTTGAATAGCCCGACGGGACAGAAAGGAGCGGCCCGCTGTTAAAGGCTTCGATGGTTTTCACGCGGCTCTTTTTCCCGGAAGGATAAAAACACACCTCATCGCCGATATTGAGGGTCCCCGACTCCACAACTCCGGCGATAATCCGCCGTTTGTCGCTGTAGCGGGTGAATTTATACACGTCCTGTACCGGCATTCTGAAGGGTTTGTCCCTCCTGTCCTTTTCCTTCTCGAAACGGTCGAGCTGTTCCAGCACCGTTGGACCTTCGTACCAGTCGGTTTTTTTCGACCGGGAGGCAATGTTGACACCGTCTATTCCGCTTACCGGTATATAGGCAACATCGTAAATATCCAGGTTCCGCAGAAATCTCGAAAATTTCCGGGTTATTTTCTTAAAGATCACCTTATTATAGTCCGCCAGGTCCATTTTATTAACAAGCACACAAATCTGTTTAATGCCGAGCATGGACAGCATGTAGCCGTGCCGCCGTGAGTTTTCCTGTATTCCCTCTTCCGCGTCGATAACTAAAAAAGCCGCTTCCGCCCGGGCCGCGCCGCTTACCATGTTCTTTAAAAATTCAATGTGCCCCGGCGCGTCGATAATAATGTAGTCCCGCGCCTTTGTATGAAAGAAGACCCGGGCGCTGTCGATGGTTATCCCCTGGGACTGTTCGTGTTTCAGCGCGTCTAAGAGAAAGGCATATTCAAACGGTTTGGAGTTTATTTCACATTGATGTTTTATCTGTTCCAGCTTTCCCTCGGGAAGCGAACCGGTGTCGGCCAGCATCCTGCCGATGACGGTGCTTTTCCCGTGGTCGACATGTCCGGCAATTACAATATTCATCTGTTTCCGGTCGGCGCCGCCCGTGCTTCCGTTTCCGTTCATTACATGTACCCGTCTCGCCTAAGTGTTTCCAATCCTCCGCCGTCATCCTTGTCCTGGGCCCTGCCGGACCGCTCCGCGATGTTGGACAATCTGCCGGTCTGCAGTTCTTCGATAATTTCACGGACATTTCGCGAGGGTGATTCGATCGGTGTCGTGCAGGGGCCGCAGCCTAAGGACCGATACCGGGTACCGTCTCCCTGATTGTAGTAGAGGCTCACCGTCGGGATGTTTTCCCGTTCGATATATTCCCAGATATTAAGTTCCGTCCAGTCTAACAAAGGATGGATTCGGAGGTGGGTGCCGGGAGCGAAATCGGTCTTGAACTGGTTCCAGAACTCAGGCGGCTGGTCGTCCACGTCCCACTCGTTGTCCGTGTCCCGGGGAGAGAAATACCGCTCCTTCGACCGGGAGCCTTCTTCGTCCGCCCGGACCCCGACGATGACTCCGGTGAAGGGTTCCCTGTTCGTATCCACTTCATATGTACCCGACGAATGGTTAAAGCGGTACCGGTCCCATTCACCGCTTAAGGTATTCCGGAGGGCCTCCGTCTTCAGCAGCCGGCAGCATGCTATTCTGTCGGCGTTCCCGTCGGGGAAGGTCTGCTTCTCCTCCAGGGCCAGCTTGTTCTGGCCGTAAATCATGGTAAGTCCCCATTCTTTCGTCAGACGGTCCCTGTATTCGATCATTTCGGGGATTTTATAGTTTGTATCGATATGCACTAAGGGGATAGGAACATGCCCGAAAAAGGCCTTTCTCGCCAGCCACAGCAGCACCGTGCTGTCTTTGCCGATCGACCAGAGCATTCCGAGGTTCGAAAAATTGGCATAGGCTTCCCGTAAAATCCGCACACTGATATTTTCCAAATAATCAAGATGGTCCATACATTTGTTCCTAATTTGCCAAGATAGTAGGACAAATTCAGCACTCTGTCACCCCTCCGGCAGGGCGCGGCGGACATTATTTTATCTGTTTATTCATGAACAAACACGGATTTTTCCCGGCTCTTTTCAGTTACCGAAATAGTATTGCCCTCCCGGGAAACTTTGAAACCAATGTAGGACTTGTCGAAAAAGTAGTAGTCGTCTTGTATCCGAATAAGCCTGAATTGTTCCCGGTTTAGGAACGTAAAAACCATCGCGTTCCCTCGAATATCTACCGTGAAATAATCACCGAAGGAAACACCCTCTTTCGTCGTTGTTACATATATTTTCTTCAGCGGTTTTTTTACCCGGTATTCGCCCTCTTCCCCGCTTATTGTATGGGTCTCGATTGCTTTGATAACACCTAACGGAATAATGGCCAATTCTCCATCTTCCTCTACAATTTCATAATTGCTGCCCGGGGACCTGATAATCTCAATAGCATCATCCTGAAAGGTCGCTTCTAATTTTTTATTGCCCGCGCTTCCGGCGGTAAGGGTGAACCGGTCTCCCTCTTTTTCAAAATGCTGCGGCTTGACCATCGCGTTCGCGAAGGTCCGGGAAATGGAAAAATCCTCCAGCTCATCGATACCGTACAGCTCCAGGACGTTGAGGCAGATATTGAAGTTTGTGTCCACAAAAATTCCGTTCCCGATATTGAAGCCGATAGGAGTATAGGGGAGTTCCACCGTCATGGAGCGGCTTTCCGTCAGTCCGGCGGCTTTCTCCTCCCGCGTCTGCCGTTTTACATCGATCCTGAGGTCGTAGGGTTCGATACCCGCCTCCAGTGTAAGCGGTTCCAGTTCCTCGAAGTTTTTCGGGTCCTGCAGCAGTTCCTTATCCATGGACGTACAGCCGCTTATAACAACGGCGGTAACTACAGCGGCAATAAGCACCGGGATAACAATGGTTCGACTGTCGTAATTATTCT
>CAYTSI010000043.1:21725-26434 GCA_964440465.1 uncultured Spirochaetales bacterium | reverse complement strand
TTTCCATTCCCGCCGCTTCGGTGCTTGCACAATAATTAACGCCCGCGGTAGAATCAGCGGACAAGGAGTCTGACAATGAGTAGCAGTAGCAGCAGCGGCAAGAGCGGACATATCGCGGTATTTGATGTCGGGAAAACCAATAAAAAAATGATGATCTACAACGACCGGCTGGAACTAGTCGATTCCGAGGCGAGGCAGTTTTCGGAATATATTGAAAACGGCATCCGGTTTGAACGGATCGACGAAATCGACGCGTGGTTTTTTGAACAGCTGCGGACATTTTCCAAGCGCTATCAAATTGACTGTGTGTCCGTAACAACCCACGGCGGCACGTTTGTCTGTATCGATGAAAACGGCGGCGCGGCCGTTCCTGTTGTCGCCTATACAACGGAACCGGGGGAAAAGTTTCACAACGATTTTTACAGCCGTTTCGGCGGCCCGGATGAACTCCAGGAGGAAACGGCAACAGCGCCCATGGGGAGCCTCGTGAACGCCGGGAAAAACATAGACTTCCTGCAAAAAACCTATCCCGAAGCCTTTCAGCGGGTACAGTGGATTATCAATTATCCCCAGTATTTCGGTTATCTGCTGACCGGCACTGTGGGAGCGGAACCGACCTACGTCGGCTGCCACTCTTTTCTTTGGGAACACCGGAAAATGGACTGGTCCCGGGTAACGAACGAGCTGGGGATCCTCGGCAAGGTACCGAAGAAACTCTCCAACACCTGGGACGTTTTAGGAACGGTACATTCAGCCGCGGCGGAGAAAACCGGCCTTTCACCCGATACGGTGGTGACCATGGGCGTGCACGATTCCAACGCGTCACTGCTCCCCTACATCATCAAGAACCCGGGGGAGTTCGTGCTCAATTCCACCGGCACCTGGTGTGTAATGATGCACCCGGCCCGGGACGTTTCGTTTCAGCCGGAAGAGCTGGGGAAAATGATTTTTTACAACCTCGACGTGTACGCGAATCCGGTAAAGACTTCCATCCTCATGGGAGGATTGGAATTCGAAACCTGGTCGGAACTGATGAAAAAGGCCGCCGGTAAGGATACATTTCCGGAATTCGACCCGGACGTCTACAAGAGAGTAATTGAAGATAAAAAACTTTTTATTACCCCCAGCGTGCAGAAGGGAACGGGGCAGTTCCCCGATTCGGAACCGCGGGTGCTAGAAGGCACAAAGGTCTACCACGTAGATGATGTAAAAAAGGGGGAAATCCCCGGCTTTTTCAGCGACTTTCCCACGGCCTACGCCGTTCTCAACCTTTCCCTGGCCGTTCAGTCAAAACTGGCCCTGGAACGGACGGGTATGCGCAACGGGATGGACCTGTTTATCGAAGGCGGCTTTCGGAAAAACCCCGACTACAACGCGCTCATTTCCGCGATGTTTTCCGGGACGAATGTCTACCTGACGAACCTTGAAGAAGCAACGGCTTTCGGCGCGGCGCTCTTAGGAAAGGCGGGAAAGGAAGGAAGGAGACCCGAAGAATACGCCGGTTTGTTCGAAATAGAAACAGAACCGGTAGAGACAGCGGCATTTGACGGACTTTCCGCCTACATGGAGTCCTTTTTCAGCCTGCTTTAACTGTAACCGCCGCCCGCCGCGGCCGCGATTGACATTTTTTTTCGAAAACATTATCCTACACCATCTTCCGAGTCCCTGTGCCTACGGATAAGCTATGGCGCATGGACCGATAGGGTTCGCCTGGAAACGGACGGACCTCCCGTGTTTGGAAAGGAAAGATACATGAAACGCCGGATATGTAAAAAACGAACGCTATTTGTAGTTGTGCCGCTTATGTTGCTGCTAAGCAGTGCAGGCACCGCAGCCGCTTGTGACCTCTACATCAACGGAAATTACCGTAAAACACTATCTACCGCCGCACTGGAAAATTCTACCTACCCCGTTGCCTCCGGATCCAGGTTCAGGGCCGGGGTGTCCCTTCTGGAAGCCCTTCCGTTGTTTACCGGCGCTTACAAGATGGAAATTGAACATGCCTTTGGGACTGAGATCATTGAAGGAGAAAATCTGGCGGACCGGTTTCATAACTGGATGCTGTTTGTACATCCTGATTACCCGGACATGGAAACCGACGGGAAAACATTCAGAAGGGTGCGGGAAATCCGAATCTTCGGCGAGGAGCTGGAGTCGAACAGCCTGCGGATCTGGATTGCATGGGAGGGTCTGCCGGAACTGCGGGAGGAGTTGGACAGGTTCGCGGCAATTCACAACATACAATTCGATATATTGGAAGTCCCCTCAATCGATTCAAAACTCACTTCCGCGGCCAGGAGCGGCGGGACCTTGCCGGACCTGTGTATGGTGCAGTCCGACTACCTGCCCGCCCTGACGGAAGGAAGGGTATTGCAGCGCCTCGATTATCTTTCCCTGCCCGGTCTGTTGGAAAAAGGAACGGAGGCATTCAGCAGGGACGGTTCTCCCTGGGCCGTTCCGTTTTATTTCGACACACAGCTGCTTTTCTATAATCCGAAGCTGCTCAACGCAGTCTCCGGAGTCCCGGTACCGGAGCCGGGGTGGACGCTGTCCGATTTCGAAAAAATCTGTTCCGCCCTCCTGAAAGAAGGCGTCAGCCCGATTACCTGGAATGCCTATTCAGCCTATTGGCTTGTCCCGTTCCAAATAGGATTCGGCAAAGAATCGGTTTTGGAAAACGACAAGTCGATTCTCATCGACGACAGACCGACCCGCCGGGCACTGCAGTATATTACAGGACTGCGGGAGAAGGGATTCCTCGATATCCGTGAACGGGACGGCATGATGAGCCGGTTCTTCAGCGGCGGCGTAGCAATGATCTTAAGCGGTTCTTATTCAATTCCCGAATTCGAAAAACTGGGGATCCCTTTTTCTGTTGCACCGTATCCGTACAATTCCGAAACGGGAAAACATATTTCCCCGCTTCTCGATTTCAAAGCCTTCGCCATTACAAGAAAAACTAAAAACCCCGTTTTAGCGCGCCGGGTCATCGAATATCTTTCCGGGCAGGGAGTGCAGCAGCGATTTTGCGAAAAAATGTCAAAACTGCCGGCAAATACGAAAGCCTGGAACATAACCGGTCTGCGGAATCCGTATTATGAAACCCTCTTTGAAAGCTACAAAATAGGGACCGTTATACCGCCGGAGGATTCGTACAAGATATATAAAAACACCATGTGGAAACTTCTCCGCTTTGTTATTACCGGAGAAATGAGTGTTGAAAAAACCCTCTCGGAGGGACAAAAAATAATAAATAATAAACTAAAAACAAGGAGAGACTGATGAAAAGGGAAATCGTATGTATACTTGTTCTGCTGATGTCGCTGCTGATTTTTTCAGGCTGTACAAGTACGAAAGTCGGCGGAGAGACAGGAGCTGAAAAGGCCGAAATAAAAGAGGACAGCGGCTGGGTAATCGAGGTAGCCGGTATCGGCAGTAACACCCTGTCCCGGGCCGATCTGGAGAAATCGAAAGAACACCGCTCCCACTACGCGGAACGGAAACTTGAAAGAAAAGGCGAAATCCGGACATACAGGGGGATCCCGCTGCGTCTCGTCATTGCAATGGTAGACGGACCCGACAACGAGCACCCTTATGTCTTCGATACATCGAAGTGGGAAGCCGGTTACGACATTACCGTTACCGCGACAGACGGATACAGTGTTACCTTTCTCTCGAGCGATTTTGGTCCCGAAGATATTATTATAGCGGATGAAGAAAACGGAAAGGAAATACCACCTCAGCTCGCGGGCGACATACCGGGCAATTTATGGGTAACGAACATTGCCCTTATTGAAGCCGGCCTCGGTGATGCCGCGGAAACGGAAGAGTTCACCCTCAAGGTTGATATCGCGGGCATCGAAAAAGAATATACCTTAGAAGAGCTGGAATCATCACCGTGGTACGTAGAGGGGACCGGCAGTTTCACGACCTCGGCAGGGACGACGTATACGCACACCTACGGCGGCATTCAGTTTGCCGAGTTTATCAATTCATTTACCCGGCTCGAAGAGGACACTACGGTAACAATGGCTGCAACGGACGGTTACGAAATGACCTACAGCGGAGAACAGCTTCTCGACGCGTCAAACGGGCAGTGGGTCCTTGCCTTCAAAGTCGACGGCGAATATATGGAGTTTGACCCCGGTTACATCAGAACGGTTAAAATCGGGCCTGACAACCCGAACATCGAAGGGCATCTCAGTGTTAAAATGATTGAGACCATCAAAGCAACCGGCGAAAAGTATGAAGATTTTACCCTGCGCGTGAAAGGGAAAATGGAGTGGGACCTTGACCGGCAGACCATGCAGAGCGGCGTCAGCTGTCATAAAACAACCGTAACCTACTTCGACAGGAAAGCCGAAACAGATGACGAATACACCGGCGTTCCCCTGTACCTGCTGGCAGCTTACGCGGACGACCCGGACTACGCGCCTCATCACCAGGACAAATCGATAATCTCATACAACGAAGAAGCGGCGAAGGAAGGTTATCAAATAAAAATAACGGCATCGGACGGATTTTCCATCACCCTCAATTCAGAAGAGGTACACAACAACGATGACGTTATCATTGCCATGTACAAAAACGGCGGGCCCCTCCCCGAACGGGAACGGCCGCTCGTTATCGTCTGGGACAAGGACGCGGAGGTTGTTCCCGACGGAATAAAATCCGTCCGGAACATTACTGAAATTGAACTTTTGTTCTAA
>CAYTSI010000043.1:0-21625 GCA_964440465.1 uncultured Spirochaetales bacterium | reverse complement strand
ACGGCTGCAACCCGAGCAGCTGAAACTTGTCCCGGTACTGCTGGTTTTGTTATGTATCGGCCTCTCGCCCTTTCTATTTGCCCTTCTGACCTCATTCTCCCACGATATTTACGGTGAACGGTCCTTCGCGGGATTGGATAATTATCTGTATCTCACCTCGGACAGGGGTTTTCGATACAGCTTAAGCATCACCGCCGCCTGGAGCATTGTAACCACCCTGCTTTCCCTTACTATTGCGTTTTTTCTTGCAGTTAAGATAGCGGCGTCTCTTACCGTTTATTCGAAACTGCTGTACGCGGCGCTGCTGATTCCATGGGGAATTCCCGTTTACATCGGGGTCCCCCTTTGGCGGGGGATCATCCACGGAAACGGGGGAGAATCTTTTTTGTCCGCGCTCTTCGGACTCAACATCAATCTGCTTACCGACAGTTTCGGCGCCTTTTTCTCCACGGTGTTCGTGCACATATGGCTCGGCGTTCCAATTACAACCTTCGTACTGCTCGGGGCATTGAGAAAAATACCGAACAATTTAGTGGAAAACGCGAAAATTGACGGCGCCCATACGGGGGTCCTTATCCGGCATATTTACCTGCCTGCTGTAAAAAATACTGTAACCGTACTGGGGGCGCTGCTCTTTGTTTCGGCACTGAAGGAATTTACCCTCATCTACCTTATGACTTCAGGAGGCCCGCCGCTGTTAGCAGGTATAACCGACAGAAACATTATCGGCGCTACAACCACACTGGGGGTGTTCCTCTACGAAATTTTTGGAGAGACCGCCGACTTTGGAATCAGTTCCGCCTACGCGGTGTTCCTCATGGGTTTTGTCATTCTGGTCCTCTTTTTTTGGCTTTTCGCGAAAGGAAAACTGAAGAACCGGAACATACCGCTTTTGCTCGTTGCCTTCAGTCAGCCCCTGTTAAGCGGCTGGATCGGCACCATTTTCGGGGCCCTCTATGTCGCCGCCATTTTCCGCAAACGGTTCTATATGCCGGTTTTTCTGCTGCAAACTCTCACTACCATCGTCCTTATTGCATTTCGCGGTTTTCTCGAGGGTTTTCAGGCGGGGCTTCTGGTTTCCACCCTGATGGCGGTGCTTCTTACACGGGAACGGAGACCGGCGGAATTTTCATTTGTAAAACGAAAAAGCAGGCGCTTTCCCGAGGCAAACGCGGCCAGGCCGTTTCCGCTTATCCTGCCCGCGCTATTTGTTCTGTCCTCCGTGTTACTCTTATTTTTCCTTATCGTATTAAGCATCTCCGGAGGGAATGTTGTAACGTTCAGCGGATTGATATCGCGCGTACGGAGCGGCGGCAATTTTGTCCTCCTCTTTTCGGAAACAGGGCTGCACCGCTTTTTCCTGAATACCATTCTCGTCTCCGGCATTGCCGCCGTGGTCACGCCCCTTATCTGCTTTCCGGCTGCCTCCTATCTGGCACAAAAGGGAAAACAATTTGTCGCGGTTTTTTTGCTGGGAGTACAGGTTGTAAGTGTCGGCGGAGGCATCCACACCCTCCTGCCGCTGTATGCCCAATTCATCCGGATTGGTCTGAACGATTCATATATACCCCTGATATTGATTTATTGTTACCATGCTATACCGTTTTCCCTTTTTACCATGACGGCGTTTTTGGAGCAGCACCCGAAAAGCCTTCGGGACCAGGCGGCAATCGACGGCGCGGGCCCCCTCCGCTATCTTGCGCGGATCCAAGTTCCCACCTCTCTGCCGGTAATTACAACCACCGCTATGATAACCTTCATGAACGGCTGGAATTCCTTTCTCGCGCCCCTTCTGTTTATTAACGACAATGAAAAATTTACCATCAGCGTGAAACTGTTCTCTCTCATCGGCAACCTGGGGTCGGCCCATCCCCAATGGAACCTCTTCGCGGCAGCTTCCGTCATTAATCTGCTGATTATCGGGGCCATTTTCGGTCCGCTGAAACGGCCGCTGCAGACAACGGCCCTCCGTGATTTTGATGATTAATATTTTCAATTTTTTCGTTTTTCTGTTATAATGGAAGGCATGAACAAGCCCCTGAACATTTACATCTCCGCGACGCGGCAGAATGACGGGAAAACGACTACCTCGCTCGGCTTTTTCAACGCCTTTTCAGACTTTTTTAACAACGTCGGCTATATGAAACCGGTAGGCCAGCGGGTAAGTTACCTCAAAGGACATCCCATCGATAACGACGTTAAATTGATGAGTGATGTTTACAGAATAACCGGCAGTTTGAGCAATTTAAGTCCGGTGGCCATCCCGAAAGGGTATACGGAAAAGTTTATTCTCGATGGAGAAAAAACGGGTCCGGAAGATAAAATCATCGAAGCCTACGAAAAAGCGAGCGAGGGAAAGGACATGATGGTTATCGAAGGGACCGGACACGCGGGTGTCGGCTCGGTTATCGGCCTGTCAAACGCCCGGGTAGCGAAAATCCTCAATTCGTCGGCCATTATTGTTACCTGCGGCGGAATCGGCCGGCCGATTGACGAGGTGATGCTCAACAAAGCGTTATTCGACCAGAACGGGGTCAAGGTAATCGGGGTCATCGTCAATAAGGTGCTTCCCGAAAAATACGATAAAATTAACAAATTTGTCCGTTTAGGTTTCAAATCGAAGGGACTGCCCGTTCTCGGAGTCATTCCGTATTTCGAATTATTGTCGAATCCCACTATTCGACAGATTATGGAAGAGTGCGGCGGAAAGACACTTTGCAGTAAAGGCGACCTCGACACTGCCATAAGCAAGGTCATTGTCGGAGCGATGCCTTCCCATACGGCCCTCGATTATTTCAAGGGTGAAGTACTGTTAATTACTCCGGGCAACAGGGACGATCTGCTGATAGCGGCCCTCTCCTGCACCGCGCCGGGCATCTGCGATGAATACAACGTAAAAGGAATTGTTCTTACCGGCGGGCTTATGCCGCATCCCACTATCCAGAAAATGATCTGCCGTACACCTATTCCCGTTATTTTCGTCGAGGAAGATACGTTTACTACCGCGAAACAAATTACCAATATGATTATAAAAATCAAACCGGAGGCAACGGAAAAGATCGATAAAATAAAGGAAATTATCAAAGAGTATGTTGATATTTCCGCTGTATTAGAAGAAGTAACAAATGCCGGAGAAAAAAACTAATTTCAAGCCCGCCCTCGATAAAGGGAAACAAGCGTTACTCGATATCTGGAAAAAAAATGAACAGAAAAACCGTCTCGCCGAATTGTGCGGCTGCGTAATCGAAGACGATTCGCTTCGTTGTAGGTATTTCGACACCGACTGCTCCGTCTCCATGCCCGGCTGCGTAATACATCCGGAAACACTGAAAACATACGAAAAAGTCCTTCTCCTCCATTACCTCTCCAACCCTCTTTCAGCAGGGCCCCCTCCCGCGGGCTATGAAACGGAATGGATAACATTTAAACAGCTTCCGAACGCAGAATTCTACAACGCCACCTACCAAAAGCGCGGGCCGAATATTATCCTCTCTTCCTTCGCGGACCGTCCCGAGCAGCTGATACCGGCCGGAGAAGCACTGAACGGCAAACAAGGCAGCTACGGCGATTACTCGGTTGTTGTTAATCCGCTGCCGAAAATCGATGCAATGGCAGTACTCTACGCCGGGGATGATGAACTGCCGCCTGCCGCTGAGATCCTCTTTACGACCACCATACCGCGGTATCTTACCCTTGAGGACACCGCGGTGTTAGCAGGAATTATCGCGGTACGCCTCGTGAAGGCGGCCGCCGGGGGAACGGGGTAAGAATGGCGGCTTCTTACTGTCCAGGTCAGGACCGGCGGTACTGGAAACCCGAGGATATCCGCACGGTGGACTGCCCGTCCTGCGGTTACAGGATCGAATTATTCAAAGACGAAGGCAAGCGGAACTGTCCGAGCTGCGGAACAACCGTGCACAATCCACAGGTACTGCAAAGCTGCGCCGCCTGGTGCGCCTACTCCGACGCCTGTCTGGGCATTTCAACGGAAGCCGAAAAGGGGAAAAACAGCGCGTCAACGGCCCGCGGTGCCGGTCTCGCCGCGCTGCTGATAAGCTTTCTATCCCGCTTCGGTTCCTTAAGCCGGGAAGAAACGGATCTGCTTCAAAAGGGGGAGAATGATGCCGCCCGGGAAGGAATCAACACCTTGTATTCGGCCGCCGCGGTAAAAGTCGCGTTTATTATGGATGTTTTTGTAAGGCTGGACAAAAATACCGGCCAAGACCAACTTATAGAAGAATTGCGCGGCCGCGTACCGAAAGACATAGCAGAAGAAGCCAGCCGGGTGGTTTCCGGGTTCCCCGGGCAGTGGCCGGAAAGCGGGAACACCGCCGACAGCCGTACGGGACCTTCCGCCGAATTACCGTCTCTTTTCAACCGTCTGCTGAAGTAGGAGTACTCCCGCCGGCTCAGCAGATCCGCGGCAGCAGCAGTCCTCGCGGGTGGCGTCCCGTATAAACCGGGCCACACTGAAAGTCCTCATTGTGGACGACGAAGAAGGGCTCGAAAAAGTCAAGGAAATCATGACCCGGAAAGTCTTTTACGCAAAGGGCAATGAAAGCATCGAGGAATGCATGGCTTCCATGACAAAAAACAAAATCCGTCATCTTCCGGTCTTAGACGACAACGGCCTCGCCGGTGTTGTCTCAATCGGAGATATTGTAAAATCACTTATCTCCGAAAAAGACCATTTGATCGACCAACTAGAGCACTATATTTCCGGCAGCCTGTAGCTGCTTCAGCTTTTCTTAAACGCCTCCAGATACGAGTCGGCGTAGATTGACTTGTTCATGACAAGTTCCGCCGTCAGGATCGCATCCATCAGCTCTTCGTCGCACACGTCCATAATAACAGCGTCCATTCCGTTCGCCACCATCATTACGGCGAAGGTCCGGTTTATAAGCTTCTTCTGTGTTGTGCCGTTGGAAATGTTGCTTAACCCGCAGACGATATGGCAGGGCGGGTCGGAAAACAGTTTATACTGAGACGCCGCGGCCAGTATTTCCACCGCCTGCTCCTGCATATATTTCAGCGGCATGACGATGGGGTCCAAAAAGAGCTGCTCGGGCGAAATACCGTAATCCATGGCCTTTGCAAGGACCATCCCGGCAACCTCCACCCGTTTGTCCGCCGTTTTCGGACTTCCCGATTCGTCCATAGACAGACCGATAATCGAAGCACCGTGTTCGGCAACAATCGGCAAAAGTGAATCGAGCTTCTTCTCCTCGGCTGTGGTCGAATTGATAAGGGGCGGCTTGTTACAGACCGTTATTGCCTCGTTTATCATGGACGGTTTATTATTGTCGATTGATATAGGCAGGTCCACCTCGGCCTGCACCTGTTCTATCATCCAGACCAGGTCTTCCGGCTTGTTCGAAGCGGTACCTAAATTTACATCGATATAGTTCGCGCCCGCGTCCGCCTGTTTCTTTGCCCACTCACGGATAATATCCCCGTCTTTGTTAACAATTGAGTTTTTTATGTCTTTAAACCCCGCGTTGATCCGTTCTCCGATAAAAATCATTAGTTCCCTCCTCTGCTTATTAATTCCTGGACCGTTGCAATGGCCGACGGATGGGCCATAACGAGGATGTCAGCCCCCGCCTGCAGATAGACTCCGGCACATGTCGCCTCCCACTGGGGCCCGCGCTTTTCTAGTTTGCCCCACCCCGGGAGAATATCTTCGTCAACAGTCGCCTCTTTAATCCGCCAGACTTCCCCGCCTACATCACAGATCTGCGGGGCAGCCATCAGTTTATCGCCTTTCAAACCGGCAATTCTAGCCCGTTCCAAAATGGTGTAGACATAATCAAAACCGTAGCCTAACGCGGCGGTGGTCTGAAACATCACTACTTCCTTCAAGTCAAACCCGGCGTCCTGCAGCAGGATGTTCACCTGTTTCCCGATATTGATATCAACAGGCGCCTCGGAAATAATCTTGTGTTTGTCGGCTTTGCAGATAGCAACAACGGTCATATAATTTGTTTCTTTTGCCGAACCAATTAAACAATTTTCCCCCTTTGCCGCCTGTGAACATTCCGGCAGGACGGCGTTGTCCTTTTCATCGTCTCCGCAGCCCCATATTATGAGAGGAACATCCACCGCCTTCAGAACATCCTGTACTACCTTCGCGCAGTCATCCGGCGACGCGTCTTTGCCGGCGGGATCGGCCCCCACCATTTTCAGACTAATGAGGTCCACACCGTATTCCGAAACCGCCTTTTGCGCCCATTCCGCCGGGGAATTGATTTCCCCCCCAATTGCGTTTTTCAGGACGTCCGGCCAGTCCGGCGGTGTGTCCGCGACAAATCCCGCTAGTACCGGCGGGTTAGGGATTTCACCTTCAAACGTAAGAAAGGGCACAGTCGATTGCCCGCCGACGGTGACTGTCTTTCCCCGGGTCCCCCCTTCCTCTTTCGCCGCCCCGATTGTGACCGTGTTGATCTGAGACGTCCATTTTTCTTTAACATCTGGTACTGCCATACTACCCTCCTACGGTATCTAAAATATGATCTATATGTTCAAGTGCTGAAGAATTCCTAAGTTCCTGAAGCGGCGTACCCTCGAAAACAGCTTCGTTCAGTTCCTCGTCATACGGCATGGAACAAAGAACGGGAAGCGGTATCTCCCCGAGCCTCTGCCGTACCCGCTCAAGCTTTTTTCCTTCAAGCATATTCGTGACCGCGTAAATATTTTCAATCCTCGAGCCGATGGCCGCGGCAACTTCTTTTACCCGTTTTGCTGACTGGATCGATAAGGGGTTGTCGGTAACAATAACTAACAACGTATTGATGTTTCCCGAGGTCCTTCTGCTGATGTGCTCTAAACCCGCTTCATTGTCCATAACCAGCCAATCGTACGAAGGGGTAAGGTCGTCGGAGAATTTTTTAATCAGGCTGTTCAGATAACAGTAGCATCCGGGCCCCTCTCCTTTGCCCATGGTAACCATGTCGAAACCGTCCGCCTCGCTAATTATCTGATGCAGCCCGGCCTCCACGTAGTTCGCCTTCGACATACCCGCCGGAAAATCTTTTATCTCTTTTAGGACATCATCCCGCAGGTCCCCGATGGACTGCTCCGGGACAAGGCCCAGCAGCGTTCCTAAATTGGAATCTGGGTCCGCGTCCACTGCGAGAATCGGCCCGGCATTCCGCTGTAAAAGGCGTGAAACCAGCAGTGCCGCGATGGTTGATTTTCCCGTTCCCCCTTTACCGGCAACGGCAATACTCTTTGTCATGATACCTCCTGTTTAAACATCTCGATGTCCGTATGAGGCAGGAAGAGGGCTTTTTGAAACTCCTCAATGTAGTCGTCCGCGCCCATAAGGTCGTAGTAGGTCGTCATTTCCCGGATCCGGTCGATTTCAAAAAACGCTTCCTGATACAGCGCTGCTATTTTCGCCCCTTCGACGGCGGTATTGCCCACGAAGACAATCCGTTCTTTCGGAATGTTCGGAATAAGACCGATTGTAATCGCGTTCCCGATGTTCAGGTAATTCGCGAAAGCCCCCGCCAAATAGAACCGCTGAATGTCGCTGAACCGCAGTTCCAGGCGTTCTAAGAGAATTTTCAAGGCGGCAAAAATCGCGGCCTTCGCGGTAATGATATTTTCAATGTCCGTTTCAGTCAAATATACCTGCCGGCGGCTGCTGCTTTTCGGCACAAGGACAAACCGTTTTATTCCGTCCTCTTCAGCGGTCTTTCCCGGAATGTCCGCGACAATTTTTCCGTTCCGGTCAATAATATTTTCCGTAAGAAGCACGCTGATCAAGTCGATAATGCCGGACCCGCACATACCCACCGGTCCGTCCCTGCCGATGGTGGAAAAGGAAATGGCCCCGTTTTCGACATACACTTTTTCCACGGCCCCTGTTTCTGCCCGCATACCGCAGGTCACACTTGCCCCCTCCAGCGCGGGGCCCGCCGAAGCCGAGCAGGAAATGAGCCATTCCCGGTTCCCGATAATAATTTCCCCGTTCGTACCGATATCGATTAAAAGCGACAGTTCTTCATGCCGGTGTATTCCCGTCGCAAGGATCCCGGCCGTCAGGTCGCTTCCGACCCAGCCGCTTATCCCGGGGAGGGAATACAACAGCCCCCGCGAGTTTATTTCAATCCCCACTTCCGCCGCGCGCAAGGGCGGCGGCGCTACCGAAGCGGCCACGTAGGGGAGCCTCCGGATATTTTGCACCGGAAGGCCTAAGAGAAAGTGCCCCATCGCGGTATTTCCGACACAGACCACAGCCGTTATTTCCTTTAAAGAAATGCCGCTTTTTCGGGAGAGATCTTCCACGAGTTTATTGATGTCGTCACACAGGAGGCGCTGCAGCTCCGCCATCCCCTTTTTTTCAGCCATAATCATCCTGCCCGTCACTTCCCGGCCGTAGACCCCCTGAGAATTGAAACAGGCCTGCCCGTCGATGGTGGCGCAGGTTTCGGCATTTACCAGGTGGGCGACGACAGTCGTCGTTCCCATATCCACAACAACCATATAGTTTTCGTGATGATGGTCCCCCCCCTCAATATCCATCACCTCCGCGATCCCGCGCCGAAGGCCGATGGTGCCGGTAATTTTATAATTATTTTCCCGTAAAACAGCGGGAAGTCCTTTGATAGTCTTCAGCCCCATCTGCATCAGTTCGGTGTTCATGGCCCGGTGCAGCTCGGTACAAACGCGCTGATGGTCGGCCGTATTATCGGCCAGGCTCGGAGGAGACATTTCCACATAGACTTTGGACACGAGGGGTGACGGTTTGTATCCCCGGTCCTCCACTACCTTCGATTCGAGGCTCTTGAAACGGACGGCGTCCTCATTGGCGATAATTTTCTGTTTCGCCCATGTTTCTTCGGGGATCTCGACAATCAGGTCCCCGTAAACTTTCGTCATACAGGAGAGGACCGCACCGGCCTGCACCTCCTTCCGGGTAAGTTTCGGCGACAGTTCGCCCCGGACTTCCCCTTCCTTTACGATCATTTTACACCTGCCGCATATCCCCTCGCCGCCGCATAAATTGTTCAAAGCGATTTGGCCTTCAGAGGCCGCTTCCAGGAGTGTCGTTCCTTCGGGTACCTTTACTGTTACGTTCTGCGGGTAAAACCGTACCGTATACCGGGGCATCTCCTACTTCCAGTTTTTTGTTAGAAACGCCGGTATCTCCCTGGCGTTTTCCGGACCGATAATCACCTCCTTCCATACGGATGTGTCTTCAATTTCCGCCCGGAAAATAGGGAGGAGACCCGGGATAATCAATTTTCGGTGTTTCACTTTCTCCGCCACGCCCTGGGCATCAATTGCCTTTACCACCTTCTCGGCGGATATTTTATCTCCCGCGTAGGCATTGAGGACCCCTAAGCCCTCTGTCTCAACGACACTGATAAATGTCGGGACCTTGCTCCGTTCCACCTCCCCGGCAACGCTGAAATAGGTAAGGGAAAAATTCGTGGTAAACAGGACAGGGGAGTTTTCATTGGTGTTCCCGATTTCGTACAGTTTCGCGTCAACCGTATTCGGTACCTGCGGGTCGGTGTACACGTCCTGCACCGCCGTCATAACGGGAAGAAGCTCCCATGGTTCCGATCCACGGACAAGGACAATTCCGCCGTATTTAGCGGCGTATGATGCCGCTAGTACCGTTTCAATTTCCGGCGCTTCCCCGTCCAGTTCCACCATAGCGGGATATCCAAAGGGCCTGAATTGTTTTTTCAGTGCTGCCCGCCGGGCAATCGTCATGTCCCGCACGGTATCTCCGGGGCGCTCGCCGGTAAACGCGAGAACGAGCTCTTCCGCTCCCATTTCTTTCGCTTTCCCCGTCAGCTCGGCCAGTTCCTCCAGGTCTTTTCCCCGTACCGCTAACGGCAGTTTTTCCGCGGCCGCGATCGCGGCAAAATCGTCGATATTCCCCGCGTCGGCGCAATAGATAAGCGGCCGGAGCTGCTTCACCGCCTCCACCGCGGGCGCGAGTTTTTCCTTCGTCGAAGCCATTAGAATCAGCGGTACGCTGCTCTTTTCGCCGGCCTTCGCCCTCCCCGCCGGGTCTGATGCCGTTTCGACATCTAAAGCGGCAAATCCGACTTTCAATTCAGCTCCCACCCGCGTGTACGTCCTTCCGTTTATTACCTGAATACATTCATCCGCTTCACTGTCCGACAGCTCACCGGAGACAACAATACCAACCCCCGTCGGGCGGTGGAATTTTTCCTCATGACGGTACATTACCGTTTCCTGTCCAATCTCGAAAGTTTTGTCCCCGGCGCCGATTTTTACCAGTTTCATCGGCGGGGCGGATGCCTCCGACAGGGTGTCGGTCGCCTCGTTAGTTATGTGTGGACAGTCCGAAAGGGACCGCTGTTTCGATGCCACCTGCATGGCAAAGGCCATGCAGGTCGGAAGCCCGCAGTCCTTGCAGTTCGTCCTCGGTAAGTTTTTATAAATCTGCATTCCCGTTAAAGCCATATCGTTACCTCCCTGCGTAAACGTCTATTAAAATATCGGGTCCATTTCCAGGACGGGATGTCCCTTTTCCTGTAATACTCCAACCAGTTTGTCCGGATCTTCCGCGTCCTCTTCGGTGGGGATTTTATCAAACAGGTCCCCGATGTTGTCTTTTTCGAGCTGCACTTTCAGCCGCTCCGCCACTTCTTCCTTCAGCTGCTTTGTCATCCAGACAATCCGCTGCTGCCCGCCTTCCGCGGAAATGAATTTCGGACTCGAAATGTACATTTTCCCGATTCCCGTAAAGCCCGGTGTTTGGACACCCCCCCCGATCTGCCCGGCTAAGGTCGAAAAGGACATGCCGACAGGGGTCATCCCCGTAAAGTCCCGGTCAACGATCATAATCCCGTTTGCCTCCGGCACGACCGCGGCAATACACTCGAAACAGCCGCAGGACGTCATCGGTTCCTCCATAATGGAGTAGGCATTGAATATTTTCAGGTTCCCGTTGGACTTCACTTCGATGTAGTCGTTGATGTTTTTCCACGAACCCTTGACAGGGTCGAGACATTCACCCTTCTTTACCGGTTCGTTCGGTCCGTGTTCGTCGATTTGGTACGAAGCCTTGCAGTCGAGCCATGTGTACGCGCCGCAGAGGCCTAAGCGCTGGGGTGTAACAATGCATACATGGTCCGGCGCGTAGGACTGGCAGAGGGTGCAGGAATAGAATTCATCAACGTCCTCGTCTGTCATATTGCCGATCCTATCGTCCCGCTGAGAATAGACTTCCTTTGCAGTTTCAAAGAGGTCCTTCATTTGTTCGCCGTCGGTGTACAGCTTTACCTGCACCCGGTCGACTATTTTGTTAAATTCTTCATGCAGTTTTACCAAAAGAATTTCGCCGAAGTCCTTTACCTTGAACCCCTTTTCCTTTGCCTCTTTGCTGATCCGCACCCAGATAATCGACCGCTGTCCCATATGAAATATTCCGTTGGCGCAGGAGATAAACTCGTGGATCCTCCGCTCTAATACACTTTCAAAATCTTCCTGAAACTCCCGTCCGGCAACTTCCACCAGAATTCCCAAGGGATAAGCCTCTCCTTCCTTCATGTCCTCGATTTCGGGCCCGATAACTTCGATTTTGCCGTCCTCCACCTCTTCCATGGGGGCGGCACGAAGCAGTTCGAACGCTTCGGTATATTTGCCGCCGAACTGGACATACATGTCCTCCTTCCGGACACGCTCACCTTCAAAACCCGCGCCGTACGGTACCGGAATGGGAATTTTTTCGATTTTAATGGTAAGGCCGCGGAGTTCTACCGCCCGGCTGATGATTTCCTCGATTTGGATCCCTGAAATGACATGCTCATAGGTACAGATACCGGTGGGCAGAATCTCGGGAATTTTTACGTCGGAGATGACCGGAAATCCGTAATTGATCGCCCCGGCGGCGGTGGCATACTTTTCGTCGGTTATCAGCTGCTCCTTTGGAGCGTCTTTGTCCGCTCCGAGTGCCATAACAAAGGCGTAGACCCGCTCCTTATTATACAGCAGAATGTCCCGGGCCGCCTGTACATCTCCCGCTTCAATTCCGCCGAAGGTCATCGCGGAGCGTGAGGCGAAGTTCAGGGCATGGATCGCGGCGGTTATGTCCTTGCCGTAGGGAACGATGAAGGTGTCCCAATTCATTTCGATCCCTTCCTCACGCAGCTGCTCCGCTATGGAAACACCGTCGCTGTTGCCCGCGATAAACACGAGAATACTCCGTTCCTGCAGACCGCGGATCAATTTTACCGCGTCCTCGTTCTTTTCCGTTCTTCCGACAATCGCGGCGAAGCCGGGCATTCTTCCGTCGACCAATTTTATCCCCTGCAGCCGGAGGATATTGTCCGAGGTAAAGCCGAGCCACAAGTCGTCGACGGGGGGGGAACCGTTTATATATTTAAGCGATTCAATTGTCTCTTCCGCGATCAGCGTCGCGACCCCGGAATCGAGGGTCTCTCCTAAATAGGGCAGCCAATTTTCCTTGTCGGGGACCCTGCCGAGAAGTCTTTTTGCCTCCTGCAGCGATTCTTCCAAATCGCCTAGTTTCCGGACTTTCTGCCCTAAGAACAGCAGCATAATCGGCAGGTAGTAGGCGGTGCTCGGATATGCAACTTCCTTATCCTTGCCATCTTTTTCGATTGCAGCCGACAAGGCCTCTTCGGCCTGTTTGTAGAGGGCGTGAGCGCCCCGGATTGCAGCAGTAGCTATTATCTTTGACATAGTACTCTCCTTCTTCTCCCTGTTTACAAATGTTTATTACGGACAAGCGCCAGCGAACCGGCGGTCCGTTTTCTTCTGCACTCGGGACAGAGCCGGACCCGTTCCCGGAACTCGTCCCAGTCCATATGTACATCCACCATTGTTTTCCGCCCCAGCGGTTCGGCAGCCATCTGTTTCCCGCAGCCGCTGCAGCTTAACAGCTTAGCCCTCGATTTAAAGGGCGATATTTCCGCCTCCCCCTCCTCGGCGTGGATCCTGATCTGTATGGTCCCCACCGGACAAACCGCCGCGCAGGCACCGCAGACGATGCATTGATCGGAGGCCAATTTGAAGGGGGTGGCAATCGTTCTGCCCGTACCCCGTCCGACGAAGCCGATGGCCGAACAGCCCATCACTTCGTCGCAGACTTTCACGCACAAACCGCAGAGAATACAGTTCCGCAGACTGTCGGTTACCGTCGGATAGGGTGTACCGTTTATTCCCATCCTCGCCGCCAGCTCCTGAAGTTCGAAACTTTCCGGCGAACGCGCCAGGAGAAGTTCCATAATGCCTTTCCTCGCCGCGGCCGCGGCCGGGGAGGACACGGAAACGGTGCAGTTGCGCCGTACCGGATAATTACACGCGGTTACCAGTTTACTCCTCCCCTCCCCCGTTTCGAGCTCCACCAGACAGAGCCGGCAGGAGCCGTTAGTACTGAGGGCGGCGTTGTAGCAGAGGGTGGGTATCCATATCCCTGCCTTTTTCGCGGCGGTCAGAATGGTTTCGCCGTCTGCTACAGTTACCAGCTTCTCATCAATTCTTACCTCAGGCACATACAACTCCTTTCATCACACTTTTACCACCGCGCCGAAGGGGCAGACATCGAAACACACGCTGCAGCGCGTACAGATGTCCATGTCGATTACATGCGCTTTCTTCTTCTCCCCTGATATTGCTTCGACAGGACATTTTTTCTTACACAGACCGCATCCGGTGCAGGCATCTTCATCGATAGAGTAAATGAACATCCCCTTGCATTCACCGGCGGGGCAGTGACCGTTTTTAATATGGTCTTCGTATTCATTTCTGAAGTATTTTATTGTCGACAGCACCGGGTTCGCGGCCGTCCCGCCTAAGGCACAGAGCGAAGTGTCCCCGACAAGACGGGCAAGGGCTTCCAGGCGTTCGATGTCCCCCTCCCGTCCTTTCCCCGAAGTGATGTTTTCCAAAATATACAGCATCTGAGCAACGCCTTCCCGGCAGGGAGTGCATTTGCCGCAGGCCTCGTCCCGCAAAAAGCCGAGGTAATACTTTGCCACATTGACCATGCAGGTGGAATCGTCTAAAACGATCATCCCGCCGGACCCCATCATGGAGCCGAGCCGGGTCAGCTCGTCGAATTCCACCGGCGTGTCGAGATACTGTGCCGGAATACATCCCCCGGAAGGGCCTCCGGTCTGGACGGCCTTGAATTTTCTCCCGTCTTTCACTCCGCCGCCGATTTCCTCGATAATCCGGCGCAGGGTAATGCCCATGGGGACCTCGACTAAGCCGGTATTGACAACATTGCCGACGAGGCTGAACACCTTCGTTCCCTTCGATTTCTCCGTACCGATGGCGGAAAACCACTTCCCCCCGTTCACGATGATGGCGGGAATGTTCGCCCATGTCTCTACATTGTTTAAGACCGTCGGCGCGCCGTGGAGGCCGCTTTCCACCATATGGACATATTTGTCCCGCGGTTCTCCCATTCTCCCCTCAAGAGAAGCGATTAAGGCCGAAGATTCGCCGCAGACAAAGGCGCCTCCTCCCCGGTTTATCTTTATATCGAAGGAAAAGCCGCTTCCGAGTATGTTTTCTCCTAAAAAACCGTAACGGCGTGCCTGTTCGATGGCACGGGTAAGATGGGAAACAGCTAAGGGATATTCATTCCGGACATAGATGTACCCGCGGGAGGAACCGACGGCATAGGCGCCGATAACAATCCCCTCCAGCACAAGGTGGGGATTCCCCTCCATAATGGAGCGGTCCATAAACGCCCCCGGGTCCCCTTCATCGCCGTTGCAGATAACGATTTTCCCGTCCCCTTCCGCCTCTCTGCAGGACCGCCACTTCTTCGCCGTGGGGAACCCGCCGCCGCCCCGGCCGCGCAGTCCCGACGTTTCAACTTCCCGGATAATTTCTTCTCCGTCCATGCCTAAAAGCACTTTCGCAAGCGCTCCGTAGCCGCCGGCGGCGATATAATCGTCAATTTCTTTCGGATTTATTCTGCCGTTTTCCGCTAAAACAATCCGCTGCTGTACATTGTAAAAGGGAATGTCCTCCTCTTTCTCGGCCTTTTTCCCTGTTTCCGGCTCTTCATACAGCAGCCGTTCCACTAATCTGTCCCCGAGCAGCGTTTCACGGAAAATTTCGGCCACATCGGGCTCGGAAACACCCTGATAGATAATATTTCCCGGTTCGATTACGACAATCGGTCCCCGTTCACAAAATCCGTGACATCCGACGCATTTCGCTTCCATATCCACCGAAATACCCGGCTCCCCGCCGCCGCCTGCCGCCGCTTCGGAAACCGCTTCCCGAAACAGCTCGTACACTTTGTTCGAACCCTTCGCGGCACAGCCGGTACCGATACATATCCGCACCGATTTTGAGAACCTTTCCCGCCGGTTTCTTATGTCGTCTCGAAGGGACTGTAATTTTCCGGGCGTGGCAATGACCGCCTGTTCTTTAACCGCCATGAACAGCCTCCCCGCCGGAAACTTCAGCCGTTCGAAGTCCCCGGATAATTTCAATTGCCGAATCCGGGGTCATATGATCATGATACTGTCCGTCTACCACCATTACCGGAGCAAGGGCGCACGCGCCGACACAGTTGACAGGCTGATAGGTAAACAGCCGGTCCTCCGTCGTCCCCCCGGGCTTAACGGCAAATTCTTCACATAGGGCCGCCGAGATTTTATCCGCTCCCTTTAAAAAACAGACGGTCCCCATGCAAAGGGTAACATCGTGCTGCCCCTTCGGCGCCAGCCGGAAGGAGGAGTAAAACGTGGCAATACCGTATATACGGATCAGCGGCACCTTCAGCTCTTCGGCAAGTTTTTTCAAATCATCCTGAGGTAAAAAGGTTTGCTCCGCCTGCAGGTCCTGCAGCATGGGAATGAGCATGTCCGGATTGTTTTCGTACCGGTCCGTTATTGTTTTTATCAAATCGCTTGCCATCTATAATCCTCCACAATATCTCCCGCGCGGTGTATTCATACCGTTTCCAGACGTACCTCTTTGCCCCGCTTCCGCAGCTCCTCCGCGACATCCCGGACGACCGACTGCCGAATGCCGAGCTGGTGCGGCAGTTCCGGATTCTGGTGCGCCGGGTTCACCGCCTGACCAACAAGAAAGCTGACACTGTCGGTATCGAGAAGCAGGCGAATAAGGTTCGCGGCGCCGTTGTTCTGGTACTTCACCTGGTCCTTCGTTGTCCCCGATTTAAGCAGTCCGCTTACCCGTGTCAGCGTAAGGATCCCTTCCGTTACCAGATCGATTCCGTCGATCCTGCCGAAGGGGGGTACGTTTCCGGTCATGGTCGACAGGTCGACCTCCAATTCTTTTCCAAGGTGCCGTGCTACAATTTTAGCCGTCGTGCCTCCGCATACCGCGTGTTTTCCCGATCTTTCGAGAAGCGTTTTTACCGCGTTTATATCGTTCTTCCGGTCTTCCGGCGGCCCTGTCAGCACGGTAGCAAACAGTTTCTTCCGTACTTTGATGGCGATGATACTGACATCGTCCCCCACATTCCCGGCATACAATCCATCCACGGTGTTCGCGATTTTTTCGGCGAACTGTTCGGCGGTCAAACCGTTGTGCGCCTTCTGTCCGATATACCGGGCCGCCTGGTCCCATCCCCATCCGAGAGGGTAGACCCCGCCGATTCCCGCGTTTAGCACGCCGTCGGAAACAAAGATGATCCAGTCCCCCTCCTGGAGGTCCAGCTCGGCATGCTGAATTTTTTTTCCCTCAATGTACTCATCCTCATACGGAACGGTTTGGATCCTGTTTTTCCGGACAAAAATCATATGGGGAGTATCGAACTCGAAGACCCATACGTTCCCAGGCGTAAAGAATTCCGCTATAGCAAAAGTGCTGTACGCCATCTCCCGCTCCGTGTCCACGGGAAGCGTCTCCGTTAGGGTCTGTACGACGTCGCCTAAAGGAAGATCGTTTTCCAGCATATGCATGGCGATCTGGGTTGTCAGGGTCCCGAGGATATTCGCCTTTACCCCGCTTCCAAGGCCGTCGGAAAGGGCCATGGTAACAGAATCCGCGCGGCGGGAAAACGCAATACTGTCGCCGCACAATTCTTCACCTTTTTTGCGGATCTGCTCTATTCCGTATTCGTAAAAAAGTTTCATAACTTCGGTACTACTTGTTTTTCTCCTCTTCGAACAGAGACATCAGCTTTACCAAAAGTACTTTCGTTTCCGCCGTCGTCTCCCCTAAAAGCCGCGCGATTTCCTGCGCGGTTTTCATCTGCCGGGTAATTACTTCCTGCGCCCGCTTCAATGTCTGGGCCTTCAGTTCATTATAGTTCTGTTTGGCCTTTTCCTCGTCTGAAATATCGATAAAAATGCCGCAGTACAGGTTTTCCCCCTCAATGGGAAACAAACCGGCCCTGAAGCTGACGTGATGGACGGGAATAAACTCTTTTACCATCAGTTTCCCCCCGGATTCAATCGCCCGTTCGAAGCAGTCGGAGTGGATAAACTGGCTGGCCGGTTTCCCTAAGAGGTCATCTTCTTCGCAATGAAACATGGTCCGGAAGGAGGGGTTTACATACTGTATGCGGGCATCGGGGTCGACGAGGAGGATACCGTTCGGTGTCTGCTGCAGGATAACACTGTCGAAGGACTCAACTTCCTTTGTAATGTTTTCCGGAAATGTTCTCCTGACATTTGTATTTTGTTCTAACATATCAGGTCTTGCCGCCTCCTTCAGCCGGCACATACGGTGCAATGACCTTTTCCTTAAAAACCCTCACGGCTTCGTCCGCGTCGCTGCTGGTGTAGGGTTCATCGTCGATCTTCCAGTTCACCCCTTTTCCGCATCGTTCCATGCAGAAGGAACCCTTCAACTCGATTACATCCTCCAGCCGGTACTGTTTTAGAAGCTCATTAAACTGTTTGATAACCTCCCGGGACCCTTTGATGTGGCATGAGCTTCCGACACATACTGTAACCACCGTCACCTTCGGCATGTTATCCGTTCAGCTCCTTCTTCCCTCCGGCGGCGGCATTTGCCATCATTTCGGCCGCTTTTTCCCGTTTATTTTTGGTAAGGACGTATCCCGTTCCGAAGGACAACGAACGGGTCGGACACGAGGCAACACAGGCAGGCGGTTCCCCTGCCGCGAGCCGCTCGATACAGAGATCGCATTTATAGGCGGTTTTTGTCACCGTACTGACCGCCGCGACTCCGAAGGGACAGGCCTGGACGCACATTCCGCAGCCGATGCAGTGTTCGCTGTCGATAAAAACCGGACCTCCTTCCGTTTTTCGGTGGGCGGCCCCGGTGGGACAGGCCAGTATGCAGGCGGCCTCCTCGCAGTGGTTGCACGGCACAGGGACCGCCTGAGACCGGAAAGCCTCGACAAAAATCCGGTGGCCCGGACGCTCCCCCTGCAGAACGGCGGTAATAAGGTCTTTCGATTTCGAATGCGCCACCGCGCAGGCAAGCTCGCAGGTATGGCAGCCGACACAGGTATCAACATTTACCGATATTCGTTCGCTTTGTACCATCATTATTCCTCCGGCGGAAAGGGCTGTTCGTACAGCAGCGGCTTCAGCTTCAGCGCCTTCCGTTTTTTATCGATATGCCGGAGCATCTTGTGGGCCGCCTCGATGTGGTCCTCCTCAAAAACCCACTTTCCCCCTACTTCCTGTTCAATTTCATCGGTAAGATACTCGTAGAGTTTCTTACTGCCCATAACGGGGAGAGGTTTCGCGATGACCGTGTACACTCCGGAGGCGACGAAGTAAAATCCGATGGAAACCGCCTTCTCCGACATCCATTCCGGCGCCGCGCCGGCAGCAGGTAAATCGGAAATATCATCTCCTAAGCCCCCTTCCGCCACTACATTGGCAAGAACGCGGAGAATTCTGCTGTTGTCAACACAGGACCCGAGGTGGAGGACCGGCGGAAGGCCGACGGCTTCGCATACCTCCTGCAGCCCCTTTCCGGCATATTTGAAGGCGGCTTCGGGGCGGAGCAGCCCGTGTTTCCCGCAGGTAATGGCGTTGCATCCGGTAGAAGCTACTAACACATCGTTTTTTAAAAGCTCCTTTACCACAGTCAGGTGCCCCTCCTCGAAATCGACATTCGGATTCGAACAGCCGATTACACCGGCGAGTCCGCGGATCCTTCCGGCTATAATCGCGTCATTCAGCGGCCGGTAGGTAGACCGATACTTGCCTCCTAAAAAGGTAAATACCGATTCGCTGGTAAAACCGGCCACCATTTTTTCAGTAACCTTCGGAATGTACTGGGTGCCGTTGCGGTTCGGATAATTGTTGATCGCCGCTTCGAGTATCTCTTTTGCAATCTCAACGGCGTGGTCCTCGTGAAACTCGATATGCTCGAATCCCGGCATTTTCGCCTTCGGAGACGTGGTTATCAGTTTGGTATGAAAACAGTTGGCCGATTCCTGCAATCCCGGCCAGATACACTGGACGTCTACAACCATCGCTTCGATGACTCCGGTCTGCAGGGCAAGCCCCTGCTGCATGTAGCTCCCGGCAACGGGGATCCCGTGGCGCATCATAATTTCATTCGCGGTACAGCAGATACCGCCTAACTGGATACCTTTCGCGCCTTTTGCTTTTGCTTTTTCGATCATTTCATCGGTTTGAGATATTGCCGCGATGATATCGGACAATGTGGGTTCGTGGCCGTGGACAATGACGTTAACGTGGTCTTTTTTTAGAATTCCCAGGTTGACCTCCGATTTCAGCGGGTCCGGGGTCTTGAAAATGACATCAGAAAGTTCCGTACCTACCATCGACCCCCCCCAGCCGTCGGAGAGAGAGGTGCGAAGACCGTGGCGGATCAGGTTTTTGTATTCGGCGTCCACACCGATATGGGTACGGTGCATGGTTTCGACAATTTCCCGGTCGATGGCCCTCGGCATAATTCCCTTCTCTTTCCAGAGCTTTACCCGCGCCGGCGGGGCGGCTTCGGCCATCCGGATTGTCCCGGTCTGCCGGCCGAACTCCTTTAAGACTTCGTCGGCCACCTCCTTTGCCAATACCTTCGGCTCTTTGCCGTCGCACGCTACCCCGTACAGGCCGGCCACGGCCTTCAGTTTTTCCATATCTTTTACGGAATAATCACTCTTTTCCTTTTCTCCAATCAGCAGCAGGGTGTGGGCAATGTCCCGGCCGTGGTCGGAGTGGGCCGCCGCGCCCCCGGCGATCATCCTGATAAGATGCCGGGCGGCAATTGTGTCGGCAGTCGCGCCGCAGACGCCCACTTTCGGCCCGTCACCGAAAGGATCGATCCTGCAGGGCCCCATACTGCAGTGCCGGCAGCACAGACCAAGACTTCCGAAACCGCATTGCGGCTGCATTGCCTCAAATCTGTCCCAAATCGTCTGCAGATGCTGCTCCTCCGCCCGTTTCAGCAGTTCCTGTGTCGCCTTGTCCGCGTATTTTAGTTCTTTTGCCATGTTACCCTCCGCGTTTCTTTCGTGCCTGCCTGGTTAAACAGACAGTATTCTCATTCCGCCCCCATACGGGACGGTTCAATTCACAATCCTATAGTTCCGGAGTTTTTTACATGAAGGTTGTATAGTTTTGTCTGAAGGCAGGTGAATTTTGGCTTTACAATGTCTAGTACTCGTTTCACCCCAATTTCCTTTTGAACAATTATACTGGGCTGCAGATACCGTAGATAGCATAACTGTATAGCATTATAGCGCCTATTCCGAAACCATTCAAGGTTTTTTTATTGATTTGATAATACTTATTAAGCTATTGTAGTAACGATCGCGCGGACCTCATCACGTACAGTACCGGTGACACTAAAAGCATTGAGGATTCCCAGGTTAATTTTTGTAATTTCCTCGGAAAATGCAATCGTTCCGGCAATTTCTATCCCGAAAGCATGCTCCCGGATGAATTCCTTCTGCTCTTCCGTTTCAATTTTGTTCCCGATAATAACGACGTTATGTATTCCGATGTCCGCGGACAGCTTTTGTATTCTCCCGGCGGTCTCTAAACTGGTAAGACTCGGCTCCACAACAACCGCCATTACATCAACACCGATGGCCGTTCCCCTGCCGAGATGCTCGATACCCGCTTCCATATCGAGGACCACCGATTCCTTCCTCCCGATAACCAGATGGGACAGGAGGCTCTTTAAAAACGCGTTTTCGGGGCACGCGCATCCCCCGCCTCCCCGCTGCATGGTCCCCATCACGAGGAGCTTTATCCCTTCGTGTTCCACACAGTAGCGGTCGGGTATGTCGTCGACCTTCGGGTTCATCTTGAAAAACGGCGCGGGTTTACCGACTTCCGTTTCGGTCCGTTCGGCAATCAGTTCTTTAAACTCGATAATCGGGGTAATATCAACCTCATGAGGAACGCCGAGTATCGTTCCCAGGTTCATGTCGGGGTCCGCGTCGATTGCAAGGACTTTGTCCCCCCTCTCCCTGAGTTCCCGGGCGATAAGCCCCGCGATAGTGCTTTTTCCGACTCCGCCTTTTCCGGTAATTGCTATTTTCATGGGCTAATTATAGCCCCCTTTTATACGCGCCGTCAAATGGAATCTGCTTGCTTGACCGGGTGCCAAAATAGGCTTATACTAGGCTTATGATGACTATTTCTATATCGAAATTAAAAGCCCATCTCAGCGCGGAACTAAAAAAAGTAAAGGCGGGAGAGACACTCATGGTGACTGA
>CAYTSI010000042.1:20830-26866 GCA_964440465.1 uncultured Spirochaetales bacterium | reverse complement strand
TATTCCTTTTGTTCCATAAGAGACTTACAGGAACTTCCGGTTCTAATAGGCGGTGTACACCGTCCCTACCGCGCCTGCAAAACTTCCAACGCTGTTTCGGCCCGCTGTTCGACCGCCGCTAAGTCTCCTTTGTTCATGTGCTGCTGTATGCTGTCTTCCTGTATTGCCTCGACATGGCTTATAAGAGATCTCCGGTCTTCCTCCCGCGATATTTGCCGGCCGATAATAGCAATAACCTCGAGAAGACGCAGCGCGACGGGCAGATTCATCAGGGAAAATTGCCGCAGCGGCTTAAAAGCAGCGTCTACGGCGCCCGTGAATGTTTCGGTTTGCGTTATTACCCGTAAAGCGCCGTCTGTGTCGTATCTGAACTTTGACGGCAGCTTCCGCTGCGCAAGAAAAGAGAGAGACGAGCCTAACCAGTCGATACACACGATTGCGGTTTGAAAATCATTGATGCCGGGAGACAGCGCGCGTGAAGCGACTTCGACGAGCTGGCCGACTGCAAATTCAACATCCTGTTCCTGGTTACGGTGGGAACCGAGCAGTAAGGCGGAGTTTATTTTTTTCTCGATGTCTTCATCCGCGCGGGAAGCTGGAATAATATACGCGACCGTACTTCCCGTTGTTATAAAGTGCCCGGGGCGGACATCCAATTTTATGACAATATCGTTTTGTACGGCCGTCCGTATCAATCCTTCACTGTCTATTGCTTGCAGATATCCCGACTTCCCTGCAGTCAGGGCCGTTCCTTTTTCCGTGTTTCCTGTACATCCGGAGATGGCAGTTTTCTCCCGCGGCGTCTCTTTTTCTTCGCCGATTTCCTCGGGAAACAGTTTTACAATGGCTTTTTCGAGTTCCACGGCAACTTCGGCTATGACATTATTTGCCTGGATTGATTGGGATGTCCGGTGAATAAAATAAATTAATAACAGTAAATCACCGACGGAGAGAACGAGGCCGATTGCTGCCTGCAGTTTTATGAACAGAGTACCCGAAGGCCCGCCGCTTAAGGCCACCGAAAGTAAACAGAAAATAAACGTCGCGATAAACGCGCCTAAGACAATCTGGTTGCTCGTGTGCCGCATGAAATTCCGTATAAGGCGGGGTCCGAACTGGGATGAAGCTTGTGAGAGGACGAGCATGGTAACGGAAAAGACAACACCCGCAACGGTAATCATCGAACCGGCTATCGTTACAAGGATAGACTGCGCTCCGCCCGTTGTAATCGTAAGGAGCATGCCGGAATCGAGAAAGGGCACGGCAACCGCACGTATTCCGTATACCAGCCCGATGGCGGCTCCCACCATAAGGGTCGGTAAAAACCAGAGACTCGACAGCAGCCAATACCAGGCATTAATTAATTTTGTTTTCACGCTTGTTTACCCGGAGAACAGTGTATCATACTTTTCAAAATGCTGTTGACATGTACCGCGAAATACGGGGAATTTACCACATGGAACACGAACAGGAAATGATTAAAAACATAGAAAAATTCATAGTAATTCAGTTCGACGCCCGGGCGGGAGAGGTCGTTCTAATGCCTGCAAAACTTCCGGTGAAGATGACGGCGGTTGTTCAGCACAGCGGGGCGCAAATCGCCAGCAAAGCGTTGGTAAACGACGGTCAAAAAGAAATACGCTTTTTCTCGTACGCCAAAGGTGAAGACATCGACAGGGAAACCTGATCAGTATTTTAGTGGGCGGTTAAGGAAATACACCGTGCGTCATTCATCCTCACCCTTTTTTCCGCCCTTCCTTTACCAGGTGCATGAAAGCCTCTAAGCGGTTGTCCACGTGGGTTTCCTGCTGGTCCCCGAAGGAGAGGGAGGTTATCGGCAGGTTTTTTTGTTCCTCTTTGATGTCCGGAAAAAAGGCCTCCGACATTGTGCCGATCATGCAGTTCGGACACATCACGTTCAGGATCCCTTCCGCCCCGGCATGGTGGAGTTCGTAGATGCGGTTTAAATTCAGTGAAATGAGATTGTCCACCCGGTAGTCGATTAAGTCTTTCGTCCGCTCGTATACATCGGGAAATTGCGATTCCTGCGGTGTCCGCAGATTGTCGGGAAAATACCGGTCCACCCGCGCCTTCAAGACGGAGATTGCCGGCAGCAGTGTCCGGGCCCCGAGGGCGGCCAGGGGTTTGCCGTCATCTTTGAGCTTCCGATGAAGCTGTTCGTAGCGGTACAGGACCACGTCCATAATAAGGGCGGAGGCCAGGGTATCGAACCCGTTTTTCTGCAGTTTTTCGAAGAGGCCGAAATTGGCGGCAGGGTTGACGCGGGTAAAAACGTCGCCGGTAATCCCGACGGCCGGACGGCGGGGTTTGTCGGAAAGCGGCACATTGTGCATTCTCTTCGTGGTTTCTCTAATCCCCCGCATCAGTCTATGTTCCGCCATACGTTCGTTCAGCAGGACCAAATTCCGCCGGTGGGTCTCCATAACCGAGCCGGGGACTTCTTCGTAGGGTGTAATTTCAAAGGCCCACTTTGTCAGCCGGTCAATAGTGTAGCTGCTCATGGCAAGATAGTAGGGATAGATCAGCCCAAGTTCTTTCATCAGCTGCATGTTCCCGAAATCGAGAAGATGGACATTACGTATTTCCATTTTGTCGAGGGCCAGCTGCATGGATGTTTCGTACGCGTTAATGAGGCAGGACCCGACGTATTTCGGTGAATAGTATATCGATTCCCGGCTGTTGGTTTGCCCCCCCCTTGCCGGTGAGTTTTTGTCCTCCGCGAGGCGCAGCAGGTCGCCGAGGATGGTCAAGAAGGGATGGCATTCGTTTCCCGATGAGTATTGACGGGCGAGTTCGAACGAACGTTCGCTAGTGGGAGGAAGCACTTCGGCCCGGCAGCCCGCCGCCCGCAGCGCGCCGGCGTAGGCGTAGGCGTGGTCGGAAAAATAAGGGATGCGGCAGTCATACTCCCGCAGCGGACGTTCGGGCCGCCAGAGACGGTGTACGCTGTTGTCCGCCGGCGCGGGACTGCCGGCCGCCGCCGTCCTGTTTTTCACGCTCCTGGCATACGCTTCCACCCGGGTTATCAGCCCCGTATCGATACGGTTCTCGTCGAACTCGAGGATTAGCCGCGGCGAATCCCGCAGCAGTTCCTCTACAAAGGGAACGATAAAGCCGTCGGGACCGCATCCGAAACTTGTCAGGATAACGGGGAAGAGGGACGGATGCCTTCGCGTAAAGGAGGCCGCCTGCAGCAGTTTTCTTCCCAGCTCCCAATGGACCTCTTCCCAAAAATCACCTATCTCTTCATTGTCAATGTCCAGAAAACCGGCGGGGACCGGCACCACACCGAAACTGCTGATTTTATCCGCAAGTTCCATATTCAGATAGGCGTCGTAGGCGACATAGGGGCGTCCGAGAAGAACAAACCCCGTTCCGCCGCTCCGTTCCAGCTCTTCCAGCAGTTTCCGCCCTTCCGTTTTACACGCCCGGCGGAAGAGTTCATCATTTTTCCGTGCGCGCCGCAGGGCGTTGGCAATTTCCTTTTTTGGTATGTCTAAGATGCTGCTGCCGCGGTATATCCAGGTTTTTTCTTCCCCTTCCCGCGGCTTCCCGAGAATAATTGTGCCGCCGCTGATTTTTTTCCTGATGATGTAGCCGGCGGTCTGGGTGTAGGGACAGAGGTAGCGGGGCTTTTCCGCGCTGTCCGGTGTGTCTGCCGGGGTGTGGGGAACGAAAATATAATCGGTATTCATGTCGGCGGCGGCTAAGGCGTGGCCGTAGAGCATTCTGACGGGCATGCAGGTTTCAACGGGAAGCTGTTCTTTTCCCTGTTCCGCTATTTTTACCGTGCTTTCTCCGGTGTTGACGACGGTAAAGCCGAGGGCACGGAAGAAAGCCGACCAGAAGGGATAATCTTCGAACATGGTAAGCCCGGCGGGAAGGGCAATTGTCCCCCGGGAGGTGCCGGTGTCAACCGCTTCTTCTGTAAAATCGGTATACAGAAGCCTCGTGTAGACCGAAAGGGGTGATGTACCCGTTACTGTCTGCCCGGGGGCTGCCGAGGTGTTATGTTTTCCGCATATAGAACCGAATTGGACCGTGTTCCCGTTACTGCCTGTTACAGTCATAATTTCACATCTGTTCGAACAATCTTCGCATGTCCGATAGTTGACGGTGTACCGGCTGCCGGCGGCCTGAAAACCGGAAAATGCCGATTGTTTACCGACCATCTCATCCGCTGCAATCAGGGCCGCCCCGACGGCACCGGCGTAGGTGGGCGCGGGGTGACGGAATATGGTCCGGGCGAGGTGAGACTCAAACGCGGCATGGACGGCCTCGTTATTGGCCACTCCGCCCTGAAAGACAATCTGTTTTCCCAAATCCATCGACGCGGAAACATTTTTCAGGTAATTCTCCACAATTGAAAAAGCAAGGCCGGCACACAGATCTTCAGTGGATTCCCCTTTCTGAATATGGTGGACCAGGTCGGAATCCATAAAGACCGTACAACGGCTGCCGAGCGCGGCCGGGGCTTGTGACTGAAAAGCATATCTGGAGAAGTCGTTTTGAATGTCGATGGACAATCTTCCGGCCTGCTCTTCCAAAAACGATCCCGTGCCGGCGGCGCAGAGGCGGTTCATGATGAAATTTTTTACGGCACCCTGTTCAAGCCTGATAAATTTCGAATCCTGTCCGCCGATTTCAAAAATGGTGTCCGCTTCGGGATGAAAAAAAGCGGCGGAACGGGAATGGGCGGTAATTTCATCCACCGCGTTATCCGCGCCGAAAACCTCGAATATGAGGTAACGGCCTGAACCGGTACAGTAGAATCCGGCGATGACCGCGTTTTTCCCTGCGGCCGAGCCGAGGTTCTGCAAAACACGGGCGGCCGCCTGTATCGGTTCGCTGCGGGTTGCCTCCGCGGCGGAAGCGGTAATTTCCCCTGCTTTGTTGAGAAGGACACCTTTTGTTACAACAGATCCCACATCAAGACCGAGATAGAGCTTTTCTCCCGGTTCGGCCGCTGCGTAGATACCGGCCGGAGCAGCGGTCGAAACAGACTGTTTTCGAAGCGGGGGATATGGGGAGATACTGTCGTTTTCCGCAATAACTTGGTTAACAGCATCAATAAGGTCCGATATCCGGACCGGTTCCCGCGGGTCTGTGTCGAGGGCGTGCAGGGCCGCGCCGTACGCGCCGGCATGCTTATGGTACGGGGGAACGATAATATCAGCTTCGGCAATGCCGAGTACATCGGAAAACGCCCGAAGCATTCCCCTATTTGCGGCGACTCCGCCCTGAAATGCAACAGGCTGCCGCGGCAGCCGCCCTTTGCACAGGGTGGCCAGATAATTCCCCGCTAAGGCATAACAAAGCCCCGCGGCTATCGGGCCTTTCCCGGTCCCTTTCTGCTGCAGATGTATCATGTCACTCTTTGCGAAGACGGAGCATCTCCCGGCGATAACCGGTACCGAATCGGCACGGTAGGCGGCCCATGCGAATTCTTCGATGGTAAGCCCTAAACGGCCGCTCTGCTGGTCAAGGAACGCCCCGGTACCCGCCGAACAAAGACCGTTGAACTGGAAATTTTCCACATAAGGCGTTCCGTCGTCACCCTGGTCTATACTGATAAATTTCGAGTCCTGTCCGCCGATTTCGATGATGCTCTTTACTGCCGGATAATGCTGCCAGCACCCCTGTGCATGGGCGATAATTTCGTTGAGCGCCGGAAGCTGCAGCGTTTCGGTAAAGACGCCTTTTCCGCTCCCGGTAAAGACCAGTCCGGAAAAATCCGGATTGTGCAGGGCTTTCTGTATTTCCAGGAGTGTTTCAATTATGTTCTTTTTCGGCTTTGCCTCTGTATATTGGTAGGAAGAAAAGACAATTTCCCCTTTGCTGTTGCATACAACTGCTTTCAGGGAAACGGAACCGATATCTATCCCGAGGTAATATTGTTCCATAGGCGGCGGCCTGATATCAGTTACTGATTATAAGACGTTTTTTATCAGTCCTACAACAAACTCAGGCAAATCGTCCGGAGTTCGGGAGGATACGATGTTTCCGTCAACAACC
>CAYTSI010000042.1:9188-20730 GCA_964440465.1 uncultured Spirochaetales bacterium | reverse complement strand
ACCGGATATCCGTGTTTGCTCGTGTACGTTACACCTTTTTCAGGCGCGGCGACGGTAACCTGGTAACCCTCTTCCTGAAGCCGGTAGTAGGGATACCAGAACTCCATATCTTCATACAAATCTTCAACTAAAATAACTGCCTGTTTTATCCGCATACTTGTCTCCCTCTTATCTTACAAGATACCGATGTGGTAAGTGAAAGTAAAGCGTTCCTGTCGTTTTCCCTTTGCATAGTTACGGAAAATAGGATATACTTCAGTATCCATCAACGGTGGAAGGAGGAGGCAAATATGAAGAAATTTTTACTGGTTCTGGTTCTCGTGGCTGCGGCTGCCGGGTTTGTTACGGCACAGGAAATCGAGTTCGGCAAACTGCCGCCGGGAAAGTGGCTGGATCCAAACTATGACGCCGTGTGGGAAGTAACCTCGTCAAACATCAGGATCCTGGATATAAACGGAAAGGTCCTCTTTGAGTTTCGGGGAAAAACAAACAAGAATTTTTCCGTTGGAACATCAAGCCAGGGGCCCTACGCTACCTTTTCCACGGAAGAAACAGGGAAGACCTACAAATTTACAAAACCGGTTACAAACAAAAACGTAATACTTGAAATTGACCGGCCGGGACAGCCTCATTATATGGTGGACATGAAACCCTTTCCCTAATATCCGGCTGTAAACGACAGAATACGGCAAAAACCGTTTTCCCGGTCTCGTGGAAAACGGTTTTTTTATATAGAATGCCTTCATGAAAAAAACACCTCTCTTTTATTTTCTCATCATTTGTGCAATGGCTTTTTGGGGCGGTGCGTGGACTTCGGCGAAGGCCGTAAGCGGGATTGTTTCGGTACAGACAATTGTTTTGTATCGTTTTATATTTGCGGCCCTCGCGGTTGTACCCTTTGTCTTTGTCTACCGGCAGCGCTTCTTTTTACAGGGAAAACAGCTGCTGTGGACTATCTTTGGAGCATTTCTCTTTACCGCGTACAATCAGCTTTTTTTTACCGGCATTAATATCGGACTTGCCGGCTCCGGGGGTGTTCTCGTTACCACGACAAATCCGATTTTTACGTATGTTCTCTGTATTCTGATTTATAAGTACCGGCTTACCGCCCGTTCCGGCCTGGGGCTGCTTCTCGGGTTTGCCGGGGGATGCATTATGCTCCGCGTCTGGACGCTCAACGCGGCGGAAATTTTCCAGTTTGGAAACGGGATCTTCCTTATTTCGGCGGTCGTGTGGGCCGCGGTTACAATAGTCAGCGGCCACGCGCAGAAGCTGATTCATTTTACCGTCTATACGTTTTGGTTTTACCTTTTTTCCGCCGTGTTCAGCCTTCCTTTTTCGCTGGGCGCCGGGGACACCGCTTCTGTTTTTCAGGAAACGACCTTTTTCTGGCTGAACCTGCTGTATTTGAGCTTTTTTGCAATGGCCTTTTCCGCGACGATTTATTTCTATACGTCTAACCGACTTGGAAGCCATAAGGCCAGTAATTTTGTCTTCCTCGTCCCTGTGTTTGCCGTCGTTTTCAGCTTTCTTTTTCTTCACGAAATTCCCCGCTGGAATACAATCGTCGGCGGTGTCCTTGCAATGGGGGCTGTATATATTCTAAACCGCGACGGGCCCCGAAAAAAAATAATTGAAGGAGATGCGATATGACAGGAATATCCTGGTACAGGACCCCGATTGAAAAAGAAACCCTAAAAACACTAACGGCAAGAAGTGATTTGAAGGGGTTTCTGCAGGCTTGTAGTTTTTTGGTACTATACGCCGGACTTGCTTTTCTCGGAGTATGGTTTTTTCTCAATAAACAGTGGGGCCTGATGGCGGCTGCCTGCGTCGTTCATTCTATTTTTCTCGATTTTGTAGGGATGGAAGCGGCGGTCCACGAGTTGAGCCACGGCACCCCCTTTAAAACAAAATGGCTGAATGAGCTCTTTTACCGGATTTTCAGTTTTCTCACCTGGAACAATTATCTGCACTTCAGGATCAGCCACATGAAACACCATCAGTTTACCGCGTTTCAGGGCCTTGATAAGGAGGTTATTATCGAACGGGACCCGTACACATTCCCGGATTATCTCAGCTGGTTTACTTTCGATTTTAAAAAATTTAAAATGATAATGTTTCCGAATATCGCCCATTTTTTCGGCAACGGCGATGCCGACTTTTTCTCATGGGACCCGTTGCTGCCGGAAGGGGATGAAAACCGGAAAAAAATGATCAATTGGGCCCGTTTCATGGTTATCGGCCATCTTGTCCTTCTTGCTGTTTTTATCTATTTTCAGCTGTGGGTACTGATATTTCTCGTAACCTTCGGATATTTTTTCTTTACCTTCGTAAGCAAGGGGACCGGAATTATCCAGCACCACGGTTTGTGCCCGAATGTTCCCGACTGGCGTGTTGTCTGTCATACCGTAAAAACCGGTCCCGTCATCAGCTATTTGTATTGGAGGATGCAGTACCATATCGAACATCACATGTATGCCGCGGTGCCCTTTCATAATCTGCGGAAGTTACATAAAATAATAGCATTCGATACTCCGAAACCTCCGGGAAGTTTTTTCGCGGGTCTGACGCGAATTCGAAAAATACACAGGCAGCAGCGTACCGACCCTGATTATTGTTTTGTTGCCGATTTTCCGGAAACCGCGGCGCCGCCGAAACTCTCGAAAAAGGAGTGAACCCATGAATATTTTCGGTCCCGTTCCTTCCAGGCGATTAGGCATAAGCATCGGGATCAACAATATCCCCCCTAAGCACTGCAGCTATGCCTGTGTCTACTGCCAGTTAGGCAGGGCGCTTACAATGAGTATAGAGCGTCAGGAGTTCTTTCAGCCCGACGCGTTATTTGCCGAGGCGCGGGACAAGCTGCTGCATTCCCGATCGCGGGGAGAGACTGTAGATTACCTGACGGTTGTTCCCGACGGAGAGCCGACACTGGACCGTAACCTGGGCGCCCTGCTGGAAAAACTGAAAACCCTCGACTGCGGGGCGGCGGTTATAACAAATTCAACGCTCCTTTTTATGCCGGAGGTACGGAAGGACCTGCTCGCGGCGGATTGGGTTTCCGTTAAAATTGACGCGGCGGATGAATCCGTCTGGAAAAAAATCGACCGGCCCCACCGGAAGCTGGGCTTGAACTCGGTGCTGGAGGGAATAACCCTGTTTTCAAAAGAGTTTCAGGGGAAGCTGGTAACCGAGACAATGCTTATAAAAGACCTCAACGACGGCCCTGACGCTCTCCGGAGCACGGCGGAGTTTATCCGGAAGGTCGGTCCCGCGGAAGCGTATTTGGGCATTCCCACCCGGCCTCCCGCGGAAGCATGGGCCATTCCCCCGAATGAAGAGCGAATCAACGAGGCATTTCAAATATACGCGGACACGATTGAACATGTGGAGTATCTGATAGGGTATGAGGGGAATGCCTTCCCCTATTCAGGAAACCTCGAGGAGGATATATTAAGCATAACGGCCGTACATCCGATGCGGGAGGACGCGGTAGAGGAATATGTCCGGAAAGCAGGTGGAGATTTTTCTTCTATCGATAAGCTGGTTACAGAGGGCGGACTGATTGCATCGGAGTATAACGGTCACCGTTTTTATGTGAGAAAATTGTCCCTTCCCCGCGGAAAATAAGGAAGGAGGAGATACAGATGAAAAAACGCACGATGGTAACGATAATTCTTTTTGTTTTTTCCCTGCTGCTGCCGCTGTCCGCGGGTGCCGGGGGAAACCGGGAAACGGAAGAGGCGCGGGAACATTTTTCCATTGCGGTTTTTGTTCCGGGTGTTGTGGCGGGAAGCCCGCTGTATGAGGACCTTGTTGCGGGAACGGAAAAAGCTGCTTCCGAATACACCCATGTCAGTGTGAAAGTGCTGGAGGGGGGCTTTAATCAGGCTGAATGGGCTGAAAAACTCACCTCCCTCGCCGCGGGGGATTACGATGTCATTGTCACATCCAACCCCGCCATGCCTGCCGTGGCCGCGGAAGTAGTGGAGAATTTTCCCGGCCAGAAATTTATCAACCTTGATGGGTATTTGGAAGGAAATCCGCAAATTTACACCCTCATGTATAACCAGGTAGAGCAGGGGTACCTTGTCGGTTTTCTCGGCGGGCTTATCACGAAAAGCAGTATGGAAGGCGCAAACAGCGCGTTACAAGCGGGGCTGATTGTAGCGCAGGAGTATCCCGTTATGGAAAAGATGATTAAACCGGGGTATGAAAAGGGCCTGCGGGACGTTGATCCTGAAATTAAACTAGACTACCGCGTTATCGGTAATTGGTACGACGCGAACAAAGCCGCGGACCTGGCGAACAGCATGTTTGACGCCGGGGTCGACATTGTACTTACCATTGCCGGAAGCGCAAACCAGGGGACCATCAAGGCCGCCGAAGAACGGGGGAAGTATGTTTTGTATTTTGACGCCGAAGATTACGGCCTTGCCCCCGGAACCATTGCCGGCTGTGCTGTCCTCCGCCAGGACAAGGCGGCCTATGAGACCGTAAAAAAAGCGATAGAAGGGACCCTTCCCTACGGGACTGCCGATGTAGTCCACATGAAAAACGGCTATGTCGACTTTGCCGATGATAATCCCCTGTACAGACAGACTGTTTCCGATGACGTTCGGAAAAAGATGGGTGAAGTAATTTCAAAACTCAGAAGCGGAGAATTGGTATTTGAACCTCCCAAGTTCTGAACGCGCACGGACAGTTTGTAGGACAGCGGCGTATCTCGAGATGCGGGGAATTACCAAAGTGTACCGGGAGCGGGAAGTAAAAGCCAATGACAAGGCCGACCTGTCCGTCGCGGAGAATGAAATTCACGCAATTGTCGGGGAAAACGGCGCCGGTAAAACAACCTTAATGAAAGTCCTCTACGGACTGGAGCAGCCTGATGAAGGGGAAATACTCTTCCGCGGACGAAACGTTACCATTGAAAACCCGCTGGCTGCCGACCGCCTGGGAATCGGGATGGTGCATCAGCATTTTAAGCTTATCGGTGATTTTACCGTAGCGGAAAACGTTGTGCTCGGCATTGAGCCGCGGAGTAAATGGGTCTTTTTTGACCGGCCGAAAGCCGTCGCGGCGGTGAACGATGTTATGCGCGAAAACGGGTTTTCCATCGATCCGCGGCGAAAGGCCTCGACCCTCAGTGTGGGACAGATGCAGCAGGTTGAAATCGTAAAAATGCTGTACCGGCAGGCGGACCTTCTTATCTTAGACGAACCGACGTCGGTGTTGACGGAACAGGAAGTCCATGCTCTGTTTACAACTCTTCGGAAACTGAAGGACGCCGGAAAAACCATCATTCTTATCACCCATAAACTGAATGAGGTGAAAGATATATCCTCCCGTGTAACGGTCATGAAAAAAGGGCGGGTTATCGCGGTGCGGAACACTGCCGAGGTCGATAAACGGGAATTGGCGAAACTAATGGTGGGAAGGACCGTCCTTTTTGATGTAACGAAGGAGGAGAAAAGCTGCGGCGCGGCGGTAATGGAGCTGAAAAATGTTACCGTTACGCACAGGGGACAGGACCGTCCGCTTCTCGATTCCGTCAATTTACAAATTCGGAGCTGTGAAATTGTCGGAGCGGCGGGAGTAAGCGGTAACGGACTCGAGGTATTGGAAGATGTTGCCGCGGGGTTGAGAAAGGTAAGCAGCGGGCGGCTGTATCATAACGGGGAAGATGTAACGGGAAAAGATACCCTGCGGCTCCGTGAGCAGGGTCTTGCCTATGTTCCCGCCGACCGGCTTTCTCGGGGGTCCAGCCTGGGAAGCACTGTACGGGACAACATGATTATTGCCAGGCACCATGATTTTTTACAAGCGGGATTTTTTAAACGGAAAGAGGTCCGGGCCTTCGCGGAGGGTCTTATTAAGCAGTTTGATATAGACGGGCATTCTTCGGACCCGATTGGTACACTCTCGGGCGGGAACATCCAGAAAGTAATTCTCGCGCGGGAATTGGCGGGGAAAACTGATTTTATTATCTTTTCGGAACCGACATGGGGCCTTGATGTTGCAAGCAGTCAATTTGTATATGCAAAAATTTTGGAAATGAAAAACGCGGGCGCGGGAATACTGCTGATATCTTCGGACCTTGATGAAATTATCGGTTTAGCGGACACTGTCGTTATTATGCACCGGGGGCGCATTGTTGCGAAACTTCGAAATAACGATGATCTGGATAAAGAGCTGATCGGTGAATATATGCTGGGGCTCCGGGATGATTTTTCGGCAGAGCAGAAAACAGAGGAACGTGCCGGCAATGAATAAGAGAAAACTAGATGAAGTTTTCAGCAGTGCCGCCGGGCTTATTGTAACGCTTCTTATTGCTCTCATGTTTGTTATTGCTCTCATTTTTATTTTAAGTAAAAACCCGGGACAGACAATTTATTATTTTTTTATCGGACCGTTTACGAAGCAGTATTATTTCGGCAATATGCTGAACCGCGCCATCCCCCTCATGCTGACGGGACTCGGAATAGCGATTGCGTTCAAAGCTTCCGTTTTTAACTTAGGCGGAGAAGGCCAAGTCTATTCGGGAGCGCTTGCCGCGACGGTGGCGGCGTTATGGCTGCCGAAGGTCCCCGGTGTTCTCGGCGCGGCCGCGGGGGTAGCTGCCGCCGTTGCTGCCGGTGCTTTTCTCGCGGGGCTCTCCGGATTTTTCAGAATGCGGTTTAAAACGGACGAATTAATTTCGTCCTTCCTTATCTCCAGCGCGGTTGTGCTGATTGTCAATTTTTTTATTACCGGACCCTTAAAAGATCCGGGGAGTAATCTTCTTACAACCGGAATGATACCGGAGCAGTATAAACTGCTGACAATATTCCCCCCCTCCAAACTTGATATCAGCATTGGTATCGCCGCGGTATTTGCCGTGCTTACCTATTTTTTTCTTTACCGGACACACTGGGGCTACGAGCTGCGGATGTGCGGCCTGAACAGAAATTTTGCCCGGTACGGGGGCATTCATGTAGGGAAGTATCTCCTTCTGCCCATGGTAATGAGCGGCGGTTTCCACGGCATGGCCGGAAGCTTTTCCATTTACGGTACATATTATAAATGTCTGAAGGGGGTCACCTTCGGCATGGGATGGAACGGAATCGCCGTTGCGCTTATAGCGAAAAACAATCCTCTCGCGGTAATCCCCGCGGCGCTTTTTTTCGCGTACCTGGAAGCGGGAGCGCGGGCGGCGATGCTGCATTCGGATGTTACGTTTGAGATTGCCGCGGTTGTTCAGTCGGTTATTTTCTACCTGGTTACCGCGCGGGCCCTCTATTCGCTTTTTCGGTTTCGAAAAAGGAAAATTGCATGAACGGCGGCGGATACAGCATTCCTCTTCTCCACAACACCGTGGGTATTATGACACCGTTTCTCCTCGCGGCGATCGGGGGGCTTTTTACCGAACTCGCCGGGGTGCTGAATATCGCCTTAGAGGGCCTGATGCTGATCGGCGCTTTTTTCAGTGTTTTATTCACTGCCGCAACGGGGAGCCTTCTGCTGGGGGTCCTCTTAGGTATCGGGGCATCGGTGCTGACGGCCTATGTTTTGGGCGCGGTCAGCCTGAAATTGAAGGCGAACATATTCATTACCGGTCTCGCGACAAACCTGTTTGCTTCCGGCATTACGGTTGTCCTTGCTTTCCGTATTTTCGGCAACAAAGGGGTTGTGCGGTTTGAAAACCTTCCTCCCCTTCCCGTACTGTCCGCGCCAGCCCTGGAGCGGGTCCCGGTATTGGGAGATGTATTTTTCGGGCACAACATATTTGTGTATGTAAGCTGGATTGCCGTCGCGGTTACCGCGGCGGTTATTTACAAAACCCCCTTCGGCCTCCGTCTCCGGGGGACCGGGCACAGCCCCGGGACAATCTCTTCCCTCGGCCTGAAACCGGAGCGGTATCAGCTCTACGGAATTTGTATTTCCGGTTTTACCTGCGGGCTTGCCGGAGCAATGCTGACATTGAACATGGGGGCCTTTATACCTGAAATAACCTCGGGGAGGGGCTGGATTGCGCTGGTTGCTATTTATTTGGGGAATAAAACGCCCTTCGGCATTCTCATCGCGTCATTTGTGTTTGGTTTTGCCGAAAGTTTTTCCAATTTCGCGCAGGGGCTGATCAATATCCCCGCGGATTTTATACTGGCATTTCCCTACATCATTACCTTGCTGGCAATGATCGGATACTCTATGTGGAAATATTACAAGCAGAGGAACTAATAAGGATAGGAAAATGATTTTTGTTGCAGACTTGGGAACAACAGTGGTAAAAACCGCCCTCTTTACCGAAGAGGGGGAGCTTGCGCGAAAGATAGAGCGGCCGGTGGTGCTTGTTCCCCATCAAGATCCGGTATACCATGAAACCGACGCGGAAAGCTGGATCTTCGCGCTCCGGGACGCGGTCAGCATACTCGAGGTGTCCCGGCGTAAAAATATCAGCGCGGTTGTTATCAGCGGCAACGGGCCTACCCTGGTCCCCGTGGGTGCCGACGGAATGCCCGCGGATATGGCTATTTCATGGATGGACAGACGCGCCGCCGCGGAAGCAAAAGAAATTTCAGCGCTTACCGGCTTTCCCGTCGACCCGATGTTTTATCTGCCGAAGGCCTACTGGATCTTTCAACATAAACCGGAAGTTTACGCGGCGTCAAAATATTTTTTTTCATGTCCCGAATACATCAATTATCTGCTTACCGGGGAAGCGAAGACGGTCCTTCCCGTTCCCGAGTACAAACCCTATATCTGGACGGAGGAGCTGGTTGGAAAACTGGGAATGGATTGGAACAAGTTTCCTGACTTTGTCCGTCCCGGCGATTTTCTGGGAAATACCTGCAAGACCGCGGAAAAGCGGTTCGGTTTTCCCAAGGGAGTGCCGGTTTTCGCGGGCGGGCCTGACTTTATCGTCTCCCTTTTAGGGACCGGTACCGTCGCCCCGGGGCGGGCGTGCGACCGGGCCGGAACGTCCGAGGGCATCAATTTATGTACTGAAAAGCTGGTTAAGGACAGCCGGCTTATCTGCGTTTCCCACGTCATCGAAGGGCTGTTTAATATTTCCGGCATTATTTCAACTTCCGGAAAAGCCCTGGAATGGGTAAAAAATGTTACGGGAAAAGAGGACGGCTCCTATGAAGAATTGTTTGCTTCGATACAAGATGTCCCGCCCGGGGCGGACCGGCTGCTGTTTCTTCCCTATTTGGCCGGGGAGCGCGCGCCGATTTGGGACCCCGCCGCCAGGGGTGCTTTTATCGGCCTTTCCCTCCGGCATGACGGAAAGGCCATGGTCCGCGCGGCGGTAGAGGCGGTAGGCTACGCTATTCGGCACATTATTTCGGTAATGGAAGAGATGGGTCTGGCCGTAAATGAACTGCGCGTAACCGGCAGCCAGGCGAAGAGCAGCTGCTGGAACCAGATAAAAGCCGACATAACGGGGAAAAGAATTGTCGTACCGGTGTTGAAATATTCGGAGCTGGCGGGGGACATGGCAATTGCCTCGTACGGACTGGGGAACTACGCAACCCTTGCCGAGGCGGCGGACAGTTCCGTACATATCGAAAGGGAGTATGTACCGGACCAGGAACGGAAAAATGTGTACGATGAGATGTTCAGTTTGTACCTTGATTCGTATTCGGGCCTGAAAGACATATTTGCAAAGTTAAGTGACCGCGGGAAACCAGGACCCTAAACGATAAATTGTTCGAGGACCGACCTTGTTTTTTCCGGGTCGGCCGAATCGGCGGCACGGATAAACTCTTTCCACTCCTCCCGTTCCTGTTCAACCCGCTCTCCTATCTCTCCGGAGTCGAGGGCGGCCATCAGGTCCTCCAACTCCCGCCACCCGCTGCCGAGCAGAATTTCCGCGCCGCCGGCATCCCCATTGTTGACAAGCAGGAGGGCTTTATAGAGCGTATGAAAAAAAGCCTGTGCCCGGGCGAGGGGTCCCGCGAAAACACCGGGCATGGGGTCGATGTCCTCCTTTATGCCGAAATATTCCGCTAAATACCGGAAAATGATAAGCCGGTACATATCGCCGAGGAAGCGGGTAACGGCCGTCTTTTTTTCCGACGAAGCAACAGCTCCTTTGTAATGGGCAATCCGTAAATCGGGATGGAAAATCCCCCGAATGCCTTCGGCAAGGCCGGAAAAATAAAACTGCTGGTCCTCCGCCCGGCCGACAAGGGAAAAGGTAAACGGGACAGCGCTCCGCAGTCCCCGGTTGGATATTCCGTACCCCCCGCCTTTTACAACGGTGTGGGAAATGTAATCGGTTAAACGATGAAACCTGTTGTACAGCGCCGTTGCCCGCGCGTGGGCCGTCCCCTTGTTGAAAAACAGGTCGCCGACGGGTATGCGCTCAGGCAGTTTGACGTCGGGTTCCCGCGCCGCGTTTCGGTACCCTAGACGGCTGATATCGGCTTCGTTGATATATTCGCCTACGTTAAAAGCAAGACCGACTTTTCTGCCCCGCCAGTCGGCAGCCGATCCGTCCCAGTATTCATGACAGAGGGTCTGCAGCCAGGTCTTTCCGCTAACGGCGTGGAGGTCCCGGGACCGTATACCCTCGTCGGTATCGAGTTTAAAACCTCCCCGAATGCCGTATGCTTTTTCTAAGAGCAGCTGCGTGTATTTTAAAGCGTTAAAATGCACGCCGTACTTTCCGAAGACCGAATAGACACCGATTGCTTGACCGAGAAGCTCTTCCTGTATCGCATGAACGGCTGTTTCAGTAAGGACGATGACCCGCGTATGCTTCAGACCGAGGGTCCGCAGCCGCCGGATAATCCATGACCCCGCAATGCTGTCCAGGTTTTCATGAGTGACCGAAACCGAAAGTAAAACCGGTATTTTATATTCCGGCGGAAGTACGTTATGCTTTTTTTCAAAGGCAAGGTCCGTATCCAGTTCCCGAAGGCAGTTAATCAGTTCATGGTGTTCGTCTTGTTCAAAAAGATGGACGGGATGGTCGTAATCGGCGATTTTCCGCCCCGGATTCCGCAGCACTGCTTCCGCTTGTTGCGCGTACCCGCCCGCAGCGGCAGGGCCTTCCGGCAGGGTGTACAGGGCATTCAGCTGCAAAACGACTTCCGTCGGACGAAGCGGTTCCGGGTTCGGACGAACATCCGTCAGCTTCCACCGCTTCAGGATTTCCTCATCCTTCATTCCGGTTTCCGGCGCCCAAATTCGGGAAATTGTTTCCGCCTTTTTTTCGGCCGACACACCGGGACCTGTCAGGACCGAAAGCGCCTCTTCCGCCTTCTTACAATTTTCACCGGCCGAGTAAAAGGAGCAGAATATTTCCTTTGCCCGTTCCGCCGCCTGAAAAAGCATTCCGTCGGCGTTTTTAGGCGCGGCCTGCTCCCCGCTTCCGCTTATACAGTACCGGAAAATTCCTGTAATCGTGTTCATCAGCCCGCCGCGTTTATTTTCTGCTTTCCCAATCTGTGCTTCCGTTACAGCGGCAATTGTCCTTCGAAATAATTCTTCCGCGGTGTTCCTGCCCTTTTTCATCCCGCGGTATTATACGACAGATTACGGAGCAGTGAAA
>CAYTSI010000042.1:0-9088 GCA_964440465.1 uncultured Spirochaetales bacterium | reverse complement strand
GTTCCTGCCCTTTTTCATCCCGCGGTATTATACGACAGATTACGGAGCAGTGAAAGGCCGGCTGTGCGTTTATCAGTTTCCTGATACAATGGCTGAGGAGGATACAATGGACTTTTTAGATCATGCAAAGCGCCGATTTTCGGTGCGGAAATATGAAGATAAGCCGGTGGAGCGGGAAAAACTGGAGCAGGTTGTGGAGGCCGGCCGGGTGGCCCCGTCGGCGGTGAATTTCCAGCCGTGGCGTTTTATTGTGGTTCGGGATGAGAAAATGAAAGCCGATGTCTGCGCAAGCTACAAGCGGGAATGGATCCGGAAGGCGCCGGCAATTATTATTATCTGCGGGGTCCACGGCGAGGCGTGGATGCGCGCGGACGGGAAAAGTCACTGTGATATCGATGTCGCCATTGCCGCCGATCACATGACCCTGGCCGCCGAAGAACTCGGTCTGGGGACCTGCTGGGTGTGCAATTTTAACAGCATGGAGCTTGCCCGGGCGCTCGATCTGCCGAAGGGGATGGAAGCGGCGGTCCTGCTGCCTGTCGGGTATCCCGCGGAAGAACCGGACACGGAACGGCACGGCAAGCTCCGCAAAGGGGCGGAAGAAATTATTTTTTGGGATTCAGTCCCGACGGGACTAGTTTGAATGCCGTGCCGTCTCTTCGGCGATAATTTCTATTCCCCGCCGTACATCATCGGCGGGCTGGGCATAGTTAATCCGGATACACTGGTCCCGGTGATTCCAGGGCTCGTCGAAACCGTAGAAGAAATACTTCCCCGGAATAACGAGTACTTTCCGTTTTTTGAGAATTTCGTACAGCTCTTTTGTCGTAATGGATAGGTTTTTACACCACAGCCAGAGAAAAATGGCGCCCTCACTTTTATGAACACCGTAGTCCTGGCCCGCGAAAGCTTCGTGAATCCACTGTTGGGCGGTAATCGACTTTTTCCGGTAATATGGCTGGACGATGTCCCTGCTTATGCTGAGAATTTTTCCGCTCTGAATGAGGGGAAGGGTAAGCATTTGCCCTAAGGTGCCGCAGGATAGGCTGATGACCGCGTTTGCCGCCGAAAGGGCGGAAATAATCTCTTTCTTTGCAATAATAATGCCTGTCCGGGTGGAGGGAAGACCGATTTTTGACAAACTCATGGAAACGACCACCTGTTTGTTCCAGAAAGGATTGGCTTCGGTAAACAGAATGTTCGGAAAGGGAGTGCCGTAGGCGTTGTCGATAAGGAGCGGAATATCATGTTTTTCCGCTAAGCCGGCGAGTTTCCGAATTTCTCCGTCGGTAAGGACATTTCCCGAGGGGTTCGTCGGCCGGGAGACACAAATCGCACCGGTATCGTCCGTTATTTTAAGAGAATCGAAATCAACCCGGTATTTAAAGGTATTGTCCCCGTATTCTTCGATACGCGCGGGAATGCCCCGAAGGGCGCCGTCGGTCATCATCTGGTCGGCATATCCCACATATTCCGGCATGAGGGGAAAAAGAATTTTTTTCAAACAGCCGTCTTTTCCGGTCCCGGCGAAGATGTTGAATAAAATCATAAAGGCTGTCTGGCTGCTGTTTGTAACCGCTACATTTTCAGCCGTTATGTTCCAGCCGTATTCCCTGTTGAACAATTCCGCCGTTGCTTCGAGAAATACTTCCTTTCCCTGCGGGGTATCGTAATTTACCACCATCCGTTCAAAGGCGTCGCCGTCCGAGAGAATTTCCTCCATTCGGTCGCGCCAAAGGGTGTTGACTTCGGGAATGTGGGCGGGGTTCCCGCCGCCGAGCATGTACAGATGTTCCTTTCCGGCCATCGCTTTTCCAAGGTCCTCCATCAGCTCCAAAATGCCGGTTTTTTTCGTCAGTTTTTCTCCAAATGTTGATAAGTTCATAACATGTTCCTTTAATTACCCGACTCCTCGGGAAACAATACATCCGGGTTCAGTCTGTTCTCAGGATCTACAATGCGTTTCACTGTTTTCATATGTTCTATTTCCGTTGTTGTAAACTGTATCGGCAGCAGTTTTCGCTTCAGCCTGCCGATTCCGTGTTCGGCGCAGATACTGCCGCCTTTTCGCCGGACCGAGCGGGCGAAGCGGGCATACAGTTCCCAGGCGCGGTCCATTTCATCACGGTTTTTCGGAAGAATATTGACATGGAGATGACCGTTTCCGATATGACCGAAAATACAAAAATCGAGCTGTTCTTCCATAAGTGTTTTCCGGTATTCCTCGAGCATCGGTCCCAGGCCGGAAAGGGGGACCGCCATGTCCGTACCGACTTTTGTCAGTTCCGGAATTGACTGTTTCCGTTCGGCGATGATTGCATTGACCCGCTCCGGCAGGGCGTGGCGGAATTTTTTCATTGCCGTCAGCGTGTGTGACGAGAAACCGGCCCAGGTGCCGTCCGGGGATATGCCGGCGGTCCGCAGCAGTTTTACCAAAGCGGATGCGCCCTCCTCGGCCTGCTTTTTTTCCTTGGAGTTGTATTCCAGGTAGAGCACCGCCCGCGCGTCCGCCGGCAGCAGTGGCACCCCGCTTGCCTCCCCCTGTTCCTCTCTGAACTGCCGCAGCAGTGCAAGTGAAAACGAGTCCATATATTCCGCCGCCACCGGAGGGAACCCGGGCGCGTCCAGCAGTGTCCTGACGATTTGGACCGGAGTGTCTTCGGAGAGAAACACGGTGGAATACAGATTGTATTTTCCCGGGAGTTCCAGCCTAAGCTCCAGTTCGGTAATAATACCCAAGGTGCCTTCACTGCCGATAAATAAATCCACGGCATCGGTAGTTTCGGTCAGATAATAGCCGGCGGTATGTTTCGTCGGCGGCATCGGGACGGGGCTTATCGGTATGTCCAGTTTTCCGGCATTATGCTCAAGGGAAAGCACTCCGCCGGAGGAGACGTGTTCGCCCCGATGCAGCTTCAGCACGGAGCCGTCGGCCAGGACGACGGTCAGGCCGATCACCCACTTCCGCATTGCGCCGTAATACAGGGTGCGGGCCCCCGAGGCGTTTGTGGCCGCCATTCCGCCGAGGGTTGCCGAGGTTTCGGTAGGGTCGACGGGAAAGAACAGCCCCTCCGGCGGCCCGCCGCCGCATTTGTACTGTTTCTGCTTCAGGATTGTAAGAAAGTCCTGCAGTTTCAATCCCGCGCCGACCTCGGCGGACCACGTCTTGTGATTTTCGTTCCATTGTACCGTTACCGGGGGCTGGACTCCTTCGAGGGAAATGACCGCGCTCGATGCCTCCGACGGCACCGCTCCGCCTCCGATTCCGGTGCGTCCGCCCGAGACCGTATACGTTCTGCCTTCCGCCGAACAGCGGGCGGCCGCCGCGGCGGTTTCTTCGGTGGTTTCCGGAAAAAAGAGGAGTTCCGGTACCGAGGGGCTGATCCGCGCTTCATCTTGTAGAAAGGGAGCGTATTCACTTGAAATTTTGTCTCTGCCCCGGATACATTTTCCCGTATATTCCGTCATGCTTCCCCGCCTTTTTTCAACGACCCGGAAAAACACTGCAGCAGTTTATTGAGTACCCGGCTGTAGTCATCCACAAAGCCGTAATCCGCGGCCTTGAAAATGGGCGCTTCCGGGTCTTTGTTGACGGCGATAATGGTGTCCGAATCGTGCATACCCACAAGGTGCTGGACCGCGCCGGAGATAGCGCAGGCAATATATACCTTCGGCTGCACGGTTTTTCCGGTCTGTCCCACCTGCTGATGGTACGGCGCCCAGCCGGCCTCCACGGTACCCCTGGACGCGCCCACCGAGCCTCCCACGGTCCGGGCAAACTTCCGCAGCAGGGGAAAGCCGCCGGTTTCATTTGCCGCCCCGCCGCCGACACCCCGGCCGCCGGAAACAATAACGGAGGCGTTGACGATATCTTCCGTGTTTCCGACGGTTGTTACCGCGGAAGTAATCGTTACCGGGGCGCCTGCGGAACTGCCGAAACCGCTTACGCGGTACCAGCGGGGCCGCGGTGCTGCTGCTCCGCCCGCCGGTTTCGTTTTAGCCGCGCCCTGCAGGACATGGGGGCGGACAGTTGCCATCTGCGGCCTATGTTCCGGCGTAATGATGGTTGCCATAATATTGCCGCCGAAGGCCGGCCTGGTCTGCCTGAGCAGGCCCGTTTCCTCGTCGATTTCGAAGCGGGTGCAGTCGGCTGTAAGGCCGGTCCGCAGCCGGGATGCCACAAGGGGAACGAAAGAACGGCCGGCCATGGTTGCCGGGGCAAGTACGATTTCCGGAGATACCCGGGCGAGAAACGCGGCGGCGGCGGCGGCGCAGCGGTTAGCTTCAAATCCCGGTTTAGGACCTGTTTCAAGCCAGTAGACTGCCCGGGGGCCGAAATCTGCCGTCATCCGCGTGTCCGCGGCTTTCCATCCTGTTTCGTCACCGGAGTGTGGCAGAATGAGGGAAAGGTCAAGGCCCCTTGCAGCGGCAAGCCGTTTCCCTTCTCCTAGCAGTTCAAAGGTAACTTCCCGTACCCGGCTGGTGTCCGGATCGACCTCGCCGATAACGTACAGTCCGCCCCCGCCGCCGGCAGTGGTTTCCCGCGGCAGCATGTTCCATTCCGGCAGCCGCGCGGCTTCGGTATCGGCGGCGGAAGGGGATGAAGCCGGTGTATCTTTCGCGGCCTGCTTCAGCAGGGTGCATACGGTATGCACATCCTCCTCGTTGTCCGCGTCGAGATACCGGATTTTCTTTGAATGGGAGACAGGGGTTATTGCTTTCACCCTGGTCGGGGAGCCTTGCAGTCCGATATCCGTTGTTTCGGTATCGATGTCGGTCCTGGTAATACGGCGTATCTCCGCGGAAAAAGCGCGGACCCATCCCGTCAGGGTGATAAGCCGGGGAACATTGATCGATTTTACCACGGAACAGACGGCGGGAAGTGTTGTTTGGAGCTGTACGGAGCCGCTGTCGGTCATGGACGTTACCTCAATTTTACCGTTTTTACAGGAGGTTATTTCACTGACATAGGGCAGAAAAGGTATTCCCAGCCTAACGGATAGTTCAGCGGGAACTTGGGCTGTGTCGCCGTCAATTGCCTGTTTGCCGCAGAGGAGAAGATCGGGTATTCCCAGCAGTCGGAGCGAGGCTTCCAGGGTGCATGCCGTGGCCCAGGTGTCGGCGCCGGCGAATTTCTTGTCCGAACAGAGGACCCCGGCATCGGCACCCATTGCGACGGCCTCCCGGAGGGCGTCCTCCGCCTGCTTCGGTCCCATTGTCAGGGCGGTGACATTGCCGCCGAACCGGGACCGCAGGCTGAGGGCCGCCTCAAGCGCGTTGCGGTCGAGGGGGTTAATAACGCTTTCGACACCGCTCCGGTTCAGTGTTCCGGTTTCCGGATTAATACTGATTTCAGCAGTATCTGGTACTTGTTTAATACAGACAACAATATTCATGTTTAATGTTATGCTCTATTACGTTGTAAAATCGTAGGCCAGTTTCATAATAAGGCCGGGATTTTTGGTTAGAAAGTATAGCACATCTTCTTTTTTTATATAATATAAAGAAACGGGACCCATGTTCTTGTAGGTATAATCAGCCGGTTCTTTTCGGTGAATTTTTACCATTGCCCCGATAAAATCACCCCTGCCGAGGGCCGCAATCTTTTTTCGTCCGCCGAAAACATCAATTTCCCCCTTCCGGATAATGTATGCCTTTTCAATGTTCTGCCCTGCTTTCAGGATTACTCCCGGCTTTTCTATTTCAATTGTATGCAGCAGGGATTCTAACAGGGTTTTTTGCGAGCTGGTAAGAATCCGGAGGATGGGGCTCGAGGAAATGGTGTTCCATGTTTCCTCGTCCCGAATTTGTGACAGACGCTGAAGTATCGTTTTCAGTTCTGTTCCTTCGATAAAGTAGAGGAATTTGTCCCGTTCGATGGTGTACAATTTAACGTCCGTCTCCGCGACAATATCGACACTCCGGGGCTTGTTCGTAAGGAGCGCGACTTCACCGAAAGAATCGTTTACACCGTAAATTTTCCGCTGTTCCAGGTTTTGGCCCGGTACGGAAACGTTTCCCCGTTTGATGATGTAAAAATGGGTGCCGGGAGTGCCTTTTTTGATAATGATTTCTCCCTTCTTGTATGAGCGTTCTTCCACAATGGTGATAAATTCCTGGGCCTTGCTGATGGGGATATCTTCTAAAAAGTCGAGATACTGGAGCAGGCCGAGGACATGGTAAAACCGTTCATATTCAGGCCGCTGAACATCGATGTACTGGGTGTGTTCAATACCGAATCGGGCAAGGGTAAGCCCGCTGTTTTCGGGAAAACTGGTTTTCGCGATATGATACACCACCGTCTTCTTTTGGATTTCCGGGTCAAGATTCGTTAGTACGTTCATGGGCGTATGGAGCGGCGGAATTCCCGATTCGTGGTAGATAATATCGCTTTCCCAATGGAAATTCCTAAGTTCATTGTACCGCCCTTTGCTTAAGACACCCGTTTCGAGCAGTTTCTTGTGCAGTTCCGCGTCGTTATTATGGTCGGAGGAATAGGTAAAGGTTTTTTCGTTCAACTCGGCGGTAAACCCGATGGTCGGTATTGAGTGGAGGGAGTAGGAAAAAATGAACTTAGCTCCGTTAATAAATATGGGTTTCCCAATTTTCACTTCGCAAAAATGAAACAGCTGCCGTAAGTAATCCGGGGAGACATCCGTTAACGCGCTGTATTTCCGGATAAAGCTGTTGATAACGGTTGAAGTTGAATACACCGTTACTTTTTCTTCTTCTAAAATTTTCTGCAGTGTCCCGGCATCATGGTCCGCGTGACAGTGGGTCAGAATAATGCTCTTGGTAAGTTTCGGGCTGACGTTGGAATCGATCAGCCACTCCGTGGTGTTCACCGGCGGGTCGATCATAATGCCCCGTTTATTCAGCCAAAGAATAAAACCCGCCGAGTTTTCCGTTGGATCGAAACCGTTGCTCGGGCCTAAACAGGTTATACCGAACAGCGGCGGCTTGAAGGGTTCGGCAAGCCGTTTCCCGATATCGTAGGTGGGAACGTATTCGATTTTGGAGGGGACCGCGGTTACTTCGGAATTCGCGTGGTGCACGTGATATTCCCCGGTTTCAAGCAAACGGATCCTCACGCCGTCAATTTCAACTGTGTTGTTTTTCAGCTGAATAAACTCGACTAGATCGGAAAGCTGCAGTTTGCCCCGGAAATAGGCTAATTCCTTCGTAAGCCGCGGTATTTGTTCCGGAGTAACGGCAGGGTCGAACTCGTCCTCGATGGAAAGATCTTCGGGACCGAAAACCGCTTCCCGTAATACCGGGGGAAACCTGTCGTATTGTTCCGGCTGGCAGATGATGTGTGTTTTCCGCTGTTTCAGGAAAAAATTATAGTAGAGGGGAAACTCGACTTCCGCGACGCTTATTCCTTTAATCCAGTTAAAAAAAACTTCCGGCAGTACGAAATACCGGGGCACACCCTTCGGCAGGAGCATCGAATCTTTAATGGTTTCCGGCGGTGACCCGAACTGGATGTAGCCGATGTCCGTATCTACGATATATCCGCCCCGCGGGAGGGAAATTAGACTTTCCATATATTCAGAATAGCACATAACCCGGGTTGTGTCTAAAAAATTATATTTGAATATATTTCCACGAACCCCGTTTAAATTTAATGCTCAAAAGGACCGCGCGTATAAAAAAATCGAAACACATACCGATCCAGACGCCGGGAAGTCCCAAGCCCGCGTGAATACTCAACAGCCGGCAGACGGGAATCCGCACGAGAAACCGGCTCCCGAACATCGCCAGCATGGGAAAGCGGGTATCGCCGGCCCCGCGCAGCCCGCCTCCGAAAACCATTGTCGGGGCAAGAAAAACCGCCATAACGGCGTAAATCCGGAGAGGCTGCCGGGCAAGGACCAGTATTTCTTTTGTATCGGTAAACAGGGTTATAAGTGAATTCGGAATAGTAAAGTACAGCACCGCTACCCCCGCGAAGATACACGCGGCAAAACCAACCGACTTCAGTATCAGCCGAGAGGCCCGCTCCGGGTCTTTCGCTCCCAGGCTCTGGCCTGTCATGGTGGACGCGGCAATGGAGAAGCCGAAGCCGGGCATAAACGAGAGGGACGCCAGCCGCAGCACAATCTGAAAAGCGGCAACGGAATAACTTCCCAGGGGATTAACGGCCACTGCCATGACGACAATTTGGGAGATCGACATGGTAATCCGTTCGATGGTCGCGGGAATGCCGAACCTGATTATCTTCCAGAGATGGGGAAAAGAGAAGAACTTTCCGGCACGGAAGGGCCCCCATTTCTTCCGGGCGGAGACTGCCAGGAGGATGACGGAACCGACAACGAAACTGCTTACCGATGCCGCGGCGGCGCCCCGGACCCCAAAGGCGGGCAGCCCCAGTTTGCCGAAAATCAGCACCCAGTCGAGAAAAACGTTGATGAGGTTCATAATTATTCCCACGATCATCGGCGTCCGAGTGTCCCCCGCCGCCCGGAAACCGAACTGCAGCGCGGTCAGCATGTACACAAAGGGGATAAAATAGATAAAAAGGGAAAAATATGCCTTGGAATCGGGAAATAAATTGGCCGGCATCCGCATTGCCCTGAAAATCCCGGTATGGGTAAACCGGAAGACGGGAACGAGGATAATTCCCAGGACGATAAAGCCGATAAGGCCTGTCCGAAAATAGAGCGAGGCGTTTTTTGTATCTTCAGCGCCTGTCATTCTCGATATACAGGTGGTAAGGCCCACTCCGAGGCCTTCGGCCATCATCCTGACGTTCCAAATAATGAGCATAATTAAAGCGGAGGCGGCCAGCGGTATCGGGCCGAGCCGGCCGATAAATATCGTATCCACCACCTCTACTAAGGTGAGGGAGAGCTGGGTGAGTATGGCGGGTATTGCCAGTCGTAAAATCGTGGAGCTGTCGGTAGTGCCGAGTGTTTCGTTTTGTTTCCGCATAAACAGAAAGACTACGGGTTTTAACCGCTTTCCTCAAGGGCACTTCAGCGGAGACCGATTGAATTTTACGCTCCGGGCGGTTACAATACGCTCATATGAAGAATAATTACGACAGTCGAACCATTGTTATCCCGGTGCTTATTGCCGCTGTAGT
>CAYTSI010000041.1:21685-27382 GCA_964440465.1 uncultured Spirochaetales bacterium | reverse complement strand
TTACCTTTATCCTTCCGGCCTTGTTCCGGAGGGTAAAAAAAGAGGCGAAGCTGCCGCTGCGGCGAATCCATAAGGCCTCGGGTCTCCTTTCCCTCGGGCTGATGGCTGCATCGATTGTGGTAGGCCTTACCTTCGTATTTTAACTTTTTTATAGTAAAACCGGAGGCAGCACGATGGAATTTTTCGGTAATTCGGTACGCGCGTATATAATCGCGGGTTCCGTTCTTCTCGGAGCGGTTATCATTAACCTCATCCTCCGGGCCGTCATGAAGCGGAAAGAAAAAGTACAGCCGGTTATACAGGTAGGAATAAAAAAGATAATGATACCTGCCGTGTATCTCGCGGCATTCTATGCAGTTATCCGGTTTCTCGATTTCGGTGAAAAAATTAACTTTTTTGCTAATAAGCTGTTTATCGTTCTCGCTATTTTTTTTGTTGTCCGCTTTTTTATCGGCCTCGTCGATTTTCTCATGATACGGTACATCGACAGCCGACAGGAGGAAGGTACAGGACCAAAGCTCAAACCATTCCTGTCGATTATCCACTTTATTCTCTGGATATTCGGACTTGTCTTTCTGCTGAACAATTTGGGATTTGAAATATCGACATTAATCGCCGGTCTCGGTATTACCGGAATTGCTGTTGCGTTAGGGGCCCAGACGGTATTGAAAGACCTGTTCAGTTATTTTGTCGTCCTTTTAGACAGGCCCTTTGAAGTTGGAGATTTCATCATTTTTGATGATAAGCTCGGCGCCGTGGAAAAAATCGGTATAAAGTCGACCCGGATAAAGGCGTTAGGCGGGGAACAGCTGGTAGTCTCGAACTCCGATTTAACAAATGTACGGATCCACAACTACAAGAAGATGGAGCGCCGCCGGGTTGTTTTCAATTTCGGCGTTACCTATCAAACGGGCCTTGATCAGCTGAAGATCATTCCAGAAAAAATAAAAGAAATTATTGAAGGGGAGGAAAACTGCAGCTTCGACCGCTGTCATTTTAAATCCTTCGGCAGCTTTTCCCTCGATTTCGAAACGGTTTACTACATCGGTACTGCCGACTATACCGCGTATATGGACATTCAGCAGCGTATTAACTTGGCCATTTTTGAATATTTCGAAACCTCGGGCGTCGAATTTGCGTATCCGACGCAAACCCTATTTGTTGCAGGTTCCGGGAATTAATACTATACTTCCCGTTATGAAATCTCACGATGACAAATATGAATATATCATCAACTCTTCCCAGGATTTTATTACCCTCATTAACCGGGACTACACCTACACCGTTGTAAACGACAGTTACTGTAAAGGCATCAACAAAGAAAAAAACGAGATCCTCAACAGGAGCGTAGCCGCTGTCTGGGGACAGGACATTTTCGATGCAAAACTAAAAAGGTACCTCGATAAATGTCTCGCCGGAGAAGAGGTCCACTACATTGAAACCTTTAAATTTGGGCTTCAAATACGATATATGCATGTTTCCTACTATCCGTACTACGATAAAGGCTCTGATACGGCTACTCATGTCTGTGTTTTCTCCCACGACATTACGAAGCTCGGTGAAATTGAGTCGAAACTTATCAATTACGAGTTCCGGGACCCGGTAACCGGCCTGTTCAACCGGCGAAGCCTCGAAATTATTCTCGATATGGAACTGGAAAAAGCAAGACGCTCCACCCACGAACAGCTGCGGGTCATTTTGTATATCGGGATAGAAAACCTTACCGAAATCAACCGGCGGTTCGGCCATAACATCGGCAACCTCCTTTTGGAAAATGCCGGATTAAAGGTCAAAGATATTCTCCGTACGAGCGATTATGTGTTCAGATATGAAGGGAACGAGCTTGTCCTTCTTCTGTCGAAACTCGCCCGGGACACCGACGCCGCGAAGGTCGCGCAGAAAATTTACGAGGCAATTGTAAGCCCCTACAATTACAACAACTTCACCATCACCTTAGAGTGCTATATCGGTATCGCCATTTTTCCCGAGGACGGCGACAACCGGGAAACAATCCTGAAAAACGCCATTACCGCCTTAGACGAAGCGAAAAAATGCGGATACAGCTACCAATTGTTTGACGAGAGCCTTCACGAAAAAGCGGTTACAAAGCTTCATTTAGAGCGGGACCTGCGGAACGCGTTTCAAAAAGAGCAGTTTGAACTGTACTATCAGCCCATTGTGGATACCGATTTTATCATCCGCGGGGCTGAAGCATTAATCCGGTGGGACCATCCGGAAAAAGGTCTTATTCTGCCGAATGATTTTATTCCACTGGCTACCGAAATCGGCTTAATTGAAGACATCGGGAAATGGGCCCTTTTTACCGCTACCGGGCAGGTTAGGGAATGGCTGTCGGAATACGACCTGTATGTTTCCATCAATTTAGTGGCCCCGCAGTTTGAAAACGAATATCTTTCCCAAATTATTACCGCCGCCTTGCGGAAGGCCGGTAATCTCGATCCGAAACATCTCAAGCTGGAAATTACCGAGTCCGAAGGAATGGCCAACCCGGAAATGTCAATTACGAAAATGAACGACATTATGCAGCTCGGCGTTGATATTTATATCGACGATTTCGGGACAGGCCTCTCTTCCCTGAATTATCTCAAGTATCTGCCCGCCTCGAGTTTAAAAATCGACAAGGTCTTTGTCGATGAAATTGAGAACAAACCGGAAGAACTGGCATTCTTAGAAACGATAATTGCCCTGGCTGGAACGCGGGGAAAGCAGACCATCGTGGAAGGCGTATCGACGCGTAAGCAGGTGGAACTTCTTACCTCGGTCGGGTGCGAACGGATGCAGGGATACTATTTTTCCCGCCCCGTCCCGGCGGGCCAATTCGCGGCCTACTTCAAGGGCGGCGGGAAGCTGCCTCCCGTATAATTTTTTCCACAGCCTCGGCATACACGTCAAGGGCCCGCGCGCCCGCGGGGTGGAGCCGGTAGACCCCCCGCGTTACCCGTTCAAACCAGCCGTAAACATTTTTTGATACAATTTCCTGTGTTTTTACGGAACATCCCTCCTCCCGCAGCTGTCTCGGCGACATCTCCCCGTTTTGCTTCAGGAAGGCGGCAATCCGGAGGGCCTCCTGCCGGTAGGCGAAGATCTTCTTTCCCGCGGCGGGTTCGCCGGCGGAATTGAACTCCGCGTAGCGCCCGTCGATCTCCCGGAGGATGGCGCGTTTCTTCCTGCCGCTTTTCCGCCGGGTGTACGGAAAGGGATGAAAGAGAACCTCGATTCGGAGTTTCTTTTTCATGGTCCGGACAAGAATGAGCCCGATTTCGAGCTGCCGCAAAAGAAGTTTGACCTCCGGATTGCCGCCGGGGTACATTTTTTTGCCTTCCACCGGTACGGCGATATACACCGATTCGGTAATTTCTTTCCGTTTTGCGGCCTGAATCAGCAGCTTCATGGAAAGTTTTGTTTTTAATTCGATAATGATAAGTTCATCATCTTTTACAGCGGCAATGTCGCAGTTTTTTACTTCCGAATGCACCGAATAGCCCTGCTGTTCTAAATAGACTTTCAGCGGCGGGAAAAGGTCCGTTTCATCCATACCTGCTGTTACTCTTCCTCAACGGCGTCCTCTAAATCGGAAATGGTGTTGATATGAATAATTTTGCCCTCCTGGGTGAAATATCCCTCCTTGACCATACTGGAAAAGCACCTCGAGAGCGCCGGCCGGGTAACGCCGAAAATCTCAGAAAGGACCTCCTTGGTAACTCGGAGCTCCGGGCTCTCGGTGCCCTGTTTGTTGGCCAAATCGAGAATGTACGCCGATATTTTTTGCTTTATCGTTGAAAACTGGAGGGAATACATTTTATCGGCTAAGAGTGTTACCCGGTCACCCATATCGGTAAGAATATTTTCTAAAAGAACAATGCTCCGCTGCATGGCCTGAAACACCGTTTTTTTCGGCACTTCAAAGAGGTAACACTCCTTTTCCGCCGTCAGTGTTACCGGCAGCAAATTGTCGGCCGCGAAAAGCACCGCGGCCGCGGCCGTCTCCCCTTCCCGAATCGATTCAACCTTCAGCACTTTTCCCCGAAAATCCTGAAACTCCGCCGTCATGCTTCCGGTCAATACAAGCATCAGCCGCTCGTACCGGTCCCCCCGGAAGGCAATAATCGCCTCTTTGTGAAAATGCCGTACACCGCACCCCTGCTGATCGAGGAGCCAGCGGAGGGTGTTTTCTCCCGTCCCCGCGAACAACTGACACTGTTGAAGGGCATGGATTATAGAGCTTCTATCGTCGTACATATCCATATAGTACAAAAAAAAACCATTTTTGTAACAAATGTTACGTCATTTTTTTTCAGCTTTCTGTATTTTTTGAAACAGATAAACAATTACCAGGAGGAATATATGTTTTGTTTTCAATGTCAGGAAGCGGCCAAAAATGAAGGCTGTACGGTCCGGGGCGTCTGCGGGAAACAGCCGGAAACGGCGGACCTGCAGGACCTGCTGATATTCCAGCTGAAAGGAATAGCGAAACTTGCGGCGCTTAAGCCGCGGGACGCCGACAGACAGATCGGCAGATTTATCTCGAAGGCCCTGTTTGCAACAATTACCAATGTCAATTTTGATGATGAGCGCTTTTTCACCCTTATCGAAGAGGCGGAAACGTATCGGAAACGGCTGGCGGAAGAAAGCAATCTGTCCGCGGAGGAGCAGGCACGGCAGCCGGATAATTGTACATGGACACCGGCAAACCGTGACCAAATAAAAGAGAAGGCCGGCGGCGTCGGCATTTTAACGGAAACGAACGAAGACATCCGTTCCCTGAAAGAACTGACGGTATACGGCCTGAAGGGAATTGCCGCCTATACCCGTCACGCGGAGATACTCGGACATGAAAACGACGATATCTACCGGTTTTACATACGAGCATTCAGCGCCCTTCTCGAAGACAAATCCGCGGAGGAACTGACCGGCCTGGTCCTGGAGACCGGCGCCGCGGCGGTGCAGGCAATGGAGCTTTTAGACGCCGCGAATACCGGGACCTACGGCCATCCCGAAATTACATCGGTGGACATCGGCGTAGGGAAGAATCCGGGAATCCTTATTTCAGGGCATGACTTGAAGGACCTGGAAGAACTGCTGCAGCAGACCGAGGGGACCGGAATCGACATCTACACCCACGGTGAAATGCTCCCGGCACATTACTACCCCGCTTTCAAGAAATACAGCCATTTCGTTGGGAATTACGGCGGTTCCTGGTGGAAGCAGAACAAAGAATTTGAATCATTCAACGGACCGATCGTAATGACCACAAACTGTATTACCCCGGTAAAGGAATCCTACAAAGACCGTATTTACACAACCGATGTTGCCGGATACCCCGAAGTACAGCATATCCCGGGACGGGAAAACGGAGGAAGCAAAGATTTTTCGGCGGTCATTGCCCGCGCGAAGGAGTGCTCTCCCCCCACCGAAATCGAGAACGGTCACATTACCGGAGGGTTTGCCCACAACCAGGTTACCGCGCTTGCGGACAAGGTGGTTGAAGCAGTGAAATCTGGTGCTATTAAACGGTTTGTAGTAATGGCCGGCTGCGACGGCAGGCAGGGAGGGCGGAGTTACTTTACCGAAGTTGCCGAAGCCCTTCCGAAGGACACCGTCATTCTTACCGCGGGCTGCGCGAAATACCGGTACAATAAACTCGATTTAGGGGACATCGGCGGGATTCCCCGGGTG
>CAYTSI010000041.1:0-21585 GCA_964440465.1 uncultured Spirochaetales bacterium | reverse complement strand
ATTGCCGACGTAACGTCGGATGTCGAAGCTATGATGGCGGGCAAGTAGGCACCGTTTCCGAAACCCTGAGGCGATTCGAAGCCGCGGCGTTAATACTTTGCCGCGGCTCTTTGAACTCCCGGCCCCTGCCAGGCAGACCGCCTTTTTCCCTCTGTTTTTTGTATTGGTCCCGGTTATATCTCCCTCTACCGCTTTAGAATAAATCAGCATTAACCAAGTGTCAAATGAATGGTATACTGGTGCCCATGAAACGGATACGGGTACTTTTCGTCTTTATGACACTGACTGCTGTTCTTTTGTCCGGAGGCTGCGCGGGCTCTTTTCGCTCCCTCCCGGAGGGAGAACTGTTATCTCCTTCGTCCTGGGGTAATGCCGAAGTGGTCCAAACCAGATACGGGACCGTGAAGGGTAGTGAGAAAAAAGGTATTGTTTCCTGGTTCGGCATACCCTACGCGGAGCCGCCGACAGGGGAATTGCGTTGGAAGGCACCGAAGGACCCCCGGCCCTGGAGCGGGGTCTATCAGGCGAAAGGGAAGCCCCCCGAAGGAATGCAGTACGGTATTTTCCCGAAAAAGGCCGTTGTCGGGCAGGAGGACTGCCTCTATCTCAACATTTGGAGACCGGCGGATGAAACAGAGGGGCTGCCGGTGTACGTATGGATCCACGGCGGGGGGAATTCATCCGGGTCCTCCACCTTCGTTTCCGATTACTACGGCGCTCCCTTTGTTACCGAAACCCAATCGGTTTTTGTTTCCATCAATTACCGCCTCGGTCCCTTCGGCTGGTTTACCCATCCGTCCCTTCGCGCGGGCGCGTCTCCCGAAGACGCCTCGGGGAACTACGGCCTGTTAGACATTCAGCACGCATTACAATGGATACAGGAAAATATCGGCGCTTTCGGAGGGGACAAGAACAATGTTACCGTTGCCGGTGAATCAGCAGGGGGAATCAATATCCTCGCCCTCCTCCAGTCGTCCCGCTCTGAAGGGCTGTTTCACAAGGCAATTATCCGAAGCGGCGGAATTATGCAGTCGACAATTGCCGAAGGGGACGAAGCGGCGGAGATGGTACTTTGGAAGCTGCTCGAGAAGGACAGACTGAGCCCCGAGGAGATCGAAACAGAACTCGGCAGCTGGTCTGCCGCGGATACAGCCGAGTACCTCCGGGCCGCTCCGGCGAAAGACATTCTCCGCTGTTTTGAACCGAGAAGTTTCGGCATGATTTCCCTTCCCCTCCTGTTCCAAGACGGGACCGTTCTCCCCGCCGAGGGAGATGACGTTTTTTCCGACGGTACCTATCCCATGAAGGTCCCCATCATTATCGGAAGCAACGAAGACGAGGTGAAACTGTTTTTCGCGGGCAGACGGGAACTTCGGAAACAGAAACAGCTCTATCAGGCCGCCGCCCAGCTCGGCTCGGACCGGTGGCGGGTAGACGGTGTCGATTCCGTTGTCCGGAAACTAGCTCGCCGAAAAGAACAGCCGCCGGTTTTTACCTACTATTTCCGCTGGGGGGCCCTGGACGGAGACGGAAACAGCGTCCTTCCCTGCCGCTACGGGGAACTGCTCGGAGCATGTCACGCCATCGAAGTGCCTTTTTTCCACGGCACCGTGGGAAAAAGCCCCTTCGCCATTATTTTCTTTACCGGTAAAAACCGGCCCGGTGCCGAACAGCTCGGCGCGGTTATTCTCCAATACACGAAAGATTTTCTCCATATGCCGCCGTCCGGGAATGAGGCCCTTACAGCGGGCCCGGTCCAGGCCCCTGTTTGGCTCCCCTGGACACCGGGAAACGGTCCGAAAACCCTCATCCTCAACGCGGATGACGCTGTTCCGCGACTCGAAATGTCGGAGATGGAGTTTACACACTCTTCGGTGGACCGGGCACTGAAGGAGGCCTTTCCGCCGGAGATTTACCGGAAAGCACTCGATATCGTAGAAGAAAATCAGCTTAATCTCGAAAGCCTGGATAAGCGGTAGCGGCAGGGGGCGGCAGTGCTGGAGCGGGCTTCATTTCGGGACTTTCCCAATCTCCTTGTGGCGGACAAAAACGGCAATATGTTCGACGTCCCGGAACTGCTAGCCGCGGGAATGGAGGGTGCCGCCCCGGTGCTTCCCGCCCCTTCCGACTTTATCGAACTTCCCCGCGGCAGCGACTTGTTCCTGCTTCCGGACAGGATACCCGTCGGCTGCGATCCGGAAACCGGGGAATTTGTCCTCCTTCCTGAATACGAAGGAGAACCGGTATTTCCGGTAGCGGCGTTTATGGCCCCCGCCCACATGCAGTATTACCTCCCCGCCTACCGAGAGGATACCGGCGGCAAAACGGCCGCCGCGAAACCCGGGGAGCTTCGGCCCCTGCCGCTGTACGGCTATACCGCCGCGGGCTTAAGGGAAGAAAAAACGTTCGTTACCGGCACCCGGATCGACGCGGACATCCGGCAGGACCTGGCCCGCGTCGATTTTAACGCAATAGATACACTGGCACCGCGGGTCCTGAAACGGTTTCCCGGAAACCGGCTGGTGGAGCATCTCGTAGAAAACTGCGCCCTCTGCTACGGCTGTCCCGCCGCCCGAAACTTCGTTCTCGGCAGATGGGAATGTCCGGTGCCGACGAGCAGGGTCTGCAACGCGGGGTGCATCGGCTGCATCTCCTACCAGCCCGATACAAGCGGTCTCAAACCCGCCCAGGAGAGGATCGCCTTTACTCCGACGGTAGAGGAAATTGTAGAGTTTACCGTTCCCCACCTTGAACACGCGGAGAATCCGGTCATCAGCTTCGGCCAGGGATGCGAAGGGGAACCCCTGCTGGCCGCGGATTTAATCGCCGAAGCGATAGCCGCTATCAGGAAACAAACCGGCCGGGGCACTATCAACATCAATACAAACGGCAGCCTTCCCGGTGAAGTTGAAAAACTGTGCAATGCCGGGCTGGACAGTATCCGGGTCAGCATGAATTCCCTGCGCGAAGACGTGTACAACGCCTATTACCGCCCCGGGAATTATACCTTCGATGATGTCCTGGAATCGATATCCGTTGTATCAAACCACGGGAAGTGGACCTCCCTCAATTATTTTATTTTCCCCGGCGTTACCGACCATCCCGACGAAATTGCCGAACTGTTCGCGTATGTCCCGAAGGGAGACCTCGATATGATCCAAACGCGAAACACCAACATCGACCCGCTTTTGTACTGGCGGGGCCTCGGATGCAGTGTCGAAGAAGAAAACGAATGCGTTGGAATGGCAGAATGGCTCCGTATGGTCCGAAAGCGGTTCCCTGAGCTGAAACTCGGTTATTTCAATCCTCAGGTACGATAGGTCCGTATTGGCGGAACATGCTGCCCGCCACCATGTTGACCGCCCCCTTGTTTCCCAAAAGCCGGCGGAGAAAAAAAACCGCGGCCTTGTTTTTTCCACCGGGAATGAAATAAGGTGTCTTTCCCAGCCTGCGGAATGTCTCTTCCACTACCGGACGGGGCGCCATTTCGGGAGCAAAGGAGCTTCTTCCGGGCAGTTTTGTGGCCAGGTAATTCGGTGTCAGGGTGGCCCCGGCAACGCAGGAGATGACATCCACGCCGTAAAACGAAAATTCTTTCCACAGCGACTGGGCAAGGACCAGGGTAAAGGCTTTGGAGGCGGCGTAACTCGCGACCATGGGCGTTCCCTGCAGGCCGCTCATGCTGGACATGAGGATTATCCCCCCCTTCCCGGATTCCGTCATTTTTCCGCCGAAATACCGGGTAAGCAGGAGCGCCCCCCGGCAGTTGGTATCAATTACTTCCTGATGCTCTTCCTCCGAACAGGATAAAAACGGGGCGACGTAACTGCTGCAGGCGTTGTAAACAAACAGACCGACGGCACGGTCCCGAAGGGCCGTATCGATTTTCCTTACGGCATCCGGAGACGCCACATCACACTGAATTGGAAGCACGTCCACCGGGGCCCTGCTTCGGACCGCTTTTTCCGCCGATTCGAGTTTTTCCTTCCTCCGTCCCGCGACGGCGACATGCATTCCGTATTCCGCGGCAAGGAGGCTGAATTCGAGTCCCAGTCCTTCCGTTCCCCCGGCGATAAATGCCCAGGGACCGTAGTTCCTTCGGAAGGCATCAATCCTGCGTACAGAGGCCATGCCAGCACCTCCCGTCGTTTTCTATCAACGCCGCGCCCCCCGGGGGGACCGTACCCTCTTCATACCCTTCCATTTCCGCGGCACGTGCTTTTTCAATCAGCGGGTCGACGATTTTCCAGGAATACCGTATCTCGTCCTCGCAGGGGAAGAGGATCGCGTCATTTTCCAAAATTTTCTGCAAAATCTGCTCATACGCTTCCGGTGTATTGATTTTGAAAGTCTCAAAATGGTCGAAGTTGAGCTTCGCGCTGTCCACCTCATTCACTTCCCCGGGACGCTTCACATTGATATACAGATCAATTTTCATGTGGGGCTGTATTTCAATAATCATCGCGTTCGGGATATCATCGTGCTGCCGCCGCAGGCCGGAGCGGAATGATTTAAACTGTATATAAATAACCGATTGACTGTTCGGCAGTTTCTTCCCGGTCCTGATGTAAAACGGCACATCCGAGAAGGTATAATTGGCAAGAAACACCTTAAAGGCAATAAAGGTCGGGGAACCCCGCTCGCCGCCCTCCGGGTCCGGAAGACCGGCGTATCGTCCCAAAGCGAAATCCGTTATCGGCAGTACCGACTTGAGGACCTTGATCTTCTCTTTTGACAGTTCTTCCTGCGTATATTCAACCGGTTCCTCCATGGTAAGACTCGTAAGAATTTGGAGAATGTGGTTCTGCACCATGTCCCGGATTACCCCGGTTTTTTCGTAGTATTCGAGCCGCTGATCGACCCCGGTTTTTTCATCGATGATAATCTGCACGTGGTCGATAAAATCTTTGTTCCATATCCCGTGGATGATGTCGTTCTGAAACCTAAGTATTAAGAGGTTCTGAATAAACTCTTTTCCTAAATAATGGTCGACCCGGAAAATTTCTTCGTCCCTGAATACCCGTTTCAGGACCTCGTTGTACATTGCCGCCGACCGGCAGTCAAAACCGAAGGGTTTTTCTACAATGACTTTTTTAGGAATATCCGTTCCCAGGTAGGTGTTGATTTTGCTGATTCCCTCTACCGCTTTTTCGTACAGATAAGGGCTTAACGCCATGTAATAGAGACATTCAATACCGCCATGCTGTTTCTGCATACCCTGCAATTTCTGTAAAAGTTTGATATTGTCCGTTTCCTCATTCATATCGTAATTGATATAACCGCATATTTTCCGAAATCCGGCATCGTCGATACCGATCATCTCCGCGAAAAAATCCTCTTCCGTTTCAAACCTTCGGCCGAGAAAAATAATTTCGAAATGATACTCTTTTTTAAACAGCTCGTAGTACGCGGGAATAAGTTTCTTTTTCGCGAGGTCCCCGGTACCGCCGAATTGTATGATAATCTGTTTCATGTTCTCCTCTTTCATGCTTCCCCCTCCTGATCGTGAATGACGCGCAGTGTTTCGGCCCTTTTAAAATATGCCGCCGGGCAGGTATAAAATGAATCCGCGTTGTGAAATTGCACAAAGGCGGTTTTCTTTGACGCGCCGAAAAACAGAAGGACCACCACCGTTGTTGTAGAAAAAGCCCGGAATGTCACCGTTATCCGCTCCGGAGGAGGTTTCGGCGAATTACGGACCACCTCCACCTTCGAGGCTGAATTGAGGGCTGGATGCCCGGGAAACAGGGAACAGACATGTCCGTCCTCGCCTACCCCGACAAAGGCAAGGTCGAAGGACGGAAGCAGCTTTTCATATTCTTTCGCTCCTTGTTCCGGGGGCAGGGTAATGTCCGGAAAAACTAATTGTTCCTCCCGTATCGCGCCTCTCGCTGCCAGGTTGTGAAACAGCTGCTCACGCAGCATCTCCTGATTAAAATCGGACCCGATACGTTCATCTGTCAGATAAAAACGGCATTTTGCAAGCAGCCCGGAATCGATACGTTCGATTGCCGTCAATACGGGTGAAATGCTCTTCCCCCCGGACAGGAGGACGGCACACCTCTCCTTCCCCGCTTTGCAGCCGGAAAATATCTCGGTTATATACCCCTCGGCGGCGGAAGGCGGTGAAAAATAGTGTTCCGTTTGCATATCTTACCGGTCGATTTCAATAACCTTCGGCCGTGCCGCTCGATATCGGGGCATGGCCATGCCTATGTCCGCGTTGATGTACGTCGGATCGCATATGACATACCGCTTTCCGTTATAGCTGACGGAGTCTCCCGAAACGGGTTTGCTGAACTGAACGGCGGTGGCAATATGCCCGGGATAATCTAATGCGATAACGTCGAGACCCGTAATTTCCTCTACAAGGTATGAAAACAGAATAGACCTGTCTTCACAGTCAGCGTATGGGTAGAACAGGGTCTCCTCCACAAACATCGGTTTTTCAATACCGAACTGCTGCTGATCGGTTTGATATTCAAAGGCGGTCTGCACAAAGCGCAGAAGAAAATTGACGGCTTCTGTTTCGGAACGCCCGTCCACAAGGATCTGCAGGCTGCCGATTAAGGAATGCCTGGTATTCATTGAAACGGGAGCGGCGAAATAGATATCTAAATCCGTCTGCGGATATTCCTCGCCTAAGGAAACGAGGTTCTGGTCGATCCGGACCTCGATACTGTAGGGTTCTCCCCGATACATGAAGTTCAGGGTGCGCGCGGCAAGGTCTTCCCTGAATTTCGGAACTTCCGGTATCCGCATAGTAACGTTTCTCCCCGTTTCGGGATTATCGCCGCTGTATGTGTAAAAACTGCCGACATTTTTCGCCGGACTACCCTTCGAAAAAAAGTAATAGTACGGTCCGGCGGAATAAAAATAGAAATACAGCACATCGTATATCATATTATCCGCGGGAAGGAGGATGTACATATTTCTTCCGTCCGCGCTGTAACCGGCCCGAACGTCGTAGCCGGACTTTACCAGAAGAAACCAGGTTACAATGTCCGCGGTGAGGGAATCGCCGGGATACAAGGCGGCCGCGGCCCCCGAAATGAGTTTGAAATAACCCCAATCGTTCAGCTTCGCTCTAGTCCGGACCGCCTCACACTCGGCGAGCATCTCCTGATAATCCCATTCGCTGAAGGCAAGCCAGGCGCTGCTGAAATCACCGTTTGAAAGTGGAGCGTCAATATCGAGTTCCGGCATGCCGGGATTGGGAAGATACAGTTCCGTACCGCCGAAAAAGGGGACCGCGAAGGTGCCGCGTGTCTGCCGTGTGTACTCCGCGGTAAACCTGGAGACATCGGTATCGGCCGGCGGATTGGTGGGTACCGTTACGCTTTTTTTAAAGTATTTTCCGGCATTGTCCGCCGATTCTTTTGTGTAGCCGGGAGTAACGCTGGGAGCTGTAACAGGCTTCGGTTCAGGGTCCCAGGTGTTTGCTTGAAATGCCTGAAATTCCTCCCATTCGGTTTTCAGGAATTCCGCGAACTGACGGTCTTCCTCGGAAAGAAAGCTCTCGAACTCCGCTTCCTGCCGGCGTTTCCACTCTTCATAACTTTCCTGTCCGAACAGCATGCTTCCCGCGGCAGTCATCAACAACAACACCGGCACTGCTTTTTTATTCATGACGCGACTCCTTCATACACAAAATAGTAGCACATATAATTGGACTTATTATACCTTGTGTGGTATAAAAGTTCTATGTTTGGTATAGATGCCGGCGGCACATATATAAAATTCGGTGAACCTGTCCATGACGTTATGGAAATGCACCCGCTTCCCTATTCTCGGGACTGGCTTCAACTGCAGTGCCGCGGCGGAAGCCCTCCTTTTCTGATTACCGGGGCCGGGTCCGACACTATTGTCAACTGGTTTCCCGATTTGAAGTTTGAAAAAGTGGGTGAACTGACCGCCACCGGACTGGGGGGGGCCTACCTGGGCGGTGTCGACGAATGTATTGTCATCAATATCGGTTCAGGGACTCCAATACTCCATGTATGTGCCGAGGGGAAACGGGTCAGTCATCTCGGAGGGTCGGGACTCGGATCCGCGTCCGTGGCCGGACTTTCCTACTACATGACGGGAATCGAAGATTTAGACCGGATTGATGAAAAGGCCTTTGAAGGCGACCCGGACAAGGTTAACCTGCTGATACAGGACATTTACGAAAATCCGGAACAGGTAAAACTTCCGGGAAATGTAACCGCGTCCAATTTCGGAAAATATCAGGAGTGGCGGCATATTGATCTCGGTAAACAGCCCGAACCGAAGGACCTCCTCGCGGCCCTGCACAAAATGATAGGAGAAACAATTGCCGTTATGGCAAATTTGGCCGGCAAACAATGCTGTAAACCCAAACTGCCCGTTGTTGTTACCGGAGGCGGTACGCTGAACAGGGCCTTGATGAAATATCTAGATATTACATTTGCGTATCTAGACCAGCCCTTCATCATTCCGTCAAAGGCCGTTTACAGCACCCTTCACGGGCTGTTTGTATTGAAAGACCTTATCTAAACCAAACTCCTGTTCCACACCGCGGTATTCCCTGACAAGCTGTTCGTACAGCGGCAGCGGTGCTGCCGTTTTCGGGGAAAGGTCTTTTTTCAGCTCCCCGTTGGAGAGGTTGCCGTTTCCGACAATTTCTTCTACCTCCCTCGGCTCCACACGCGCGTCATCCCCGCTGCTGATTATTTCCTCGAGATGTCCTACGGCGGAACAGGCCGCGTCACGTGCCTCCCCGTACAGATCGTGAAACGATTTCTCCGTCTTTCGGCCGGGATGAAACGGGTCTTCCCAGACTTTGTGGTGTACATTCAGATAATCGACGGTTTTGTCATAGTACTTCGGATAATAGACAGCCAGCAGTTTCCGGGCAAAACCGCGGCTTTTGTCCCGTTCGTAGGCATATCGGATATTTTCCCTGTCGGCGCAGTTCGTAACGTTGTAAAAAAAGAGGGCGTCTTTCCAGGCGCTTGCAAAACTTATCTCGTTTAAATCAGGCTTATTGAGTTGCGTATATGTTTTCCGAATCCCGTCGATAAGCGTATTCCGTAGAAATTCAAAATGCTTTTCTATGCCTTCGACGCGGGAATAGAAATCGAAATCAGGCTCTCCGCACAGAAGGAGATCGAGGATCCGTTCAAAAAAGGCGTGCATTCTGTACAGTTCATAGGACTTTTTGTTTCCCGGTTCGCGCCAGCCGGAAAAATAAATAATGAAAGGATGCAGGTATCTGTCCAATACCGCGTGGGTAACGAAGGAATATATAAAAGCTCCGGCTTTCTCTTTCGACACGCCCGAGCAGGACCGAAGCAGATGATAGCTGAGGGTCCCGTACCCGCCGCGGTGCAGGATCCTTCCGTACTTAAAAGAGCTCGGCCTGGTACGCTGATTATGGTAAAACATATCCGGCCCTTGTGAACTCCACGCGATTACATTGCCGAACCTCTGAAGAAGCCTGTTCCCCTTCGCGCCGAAAGAACGGCTAAAAACATCCTTTGCAAACAGATAATGGGTAATTTGAGAAGGCATCCGGCCGTGCCGCTAGTCCTGCCAGTATATGTACTGCATATTTGTCTGAATTGTCCTTGTCTGGCTGTTATCATCCTGGTAGGTGATTATTGCAGTCCCTTTTTCATGGGTAATATTTATCAGCCCCTGGATAGTATACACAATGTTTCCGCTGTTATCGTAAATATTCACCTTTCCTTTCACACATATCCCCCTGTAGAAGCATCATATAAGAGAATATGGTTTTTTGCAATTAGATAATGTCTTTTAAATCGATAACGGATTTATGATTCCGCAGTTTTTGTAACGCCTTTTCCTGGATCTGCCGGACCCGCTCACGTGTAATACCTAATATTTTGCCGGTTTCATGGAGGGTCCGCGGACCGTCGCCTTCGAGGCCGAAGCGGAGTTTTATTACTTCTTTCTCACGGTTTGATAAGTCTTCTAAGACCTCCGAGAAGGTTTTATGCAGCGCGGCGTTAAAAACATGGTCAAACGGTTCCACCGACATATCATCGCTAATCAGGTCCGACAGACTGGTAGAGTTGTCTTCGTCAACATCGATATCTAATGAGGCCGTGTCCTGTGAATATTTTACAATTTCTTCGATTCTTTTATGGGAAAGATTCATGTATTCGGCCAGTTCTCCGCTCTTCGGGTCCCTTCCGAGTTCCTGTGTCAGGGTTTTATTGGTGTAGTGAAACTGCTTAATCGCATTGAACATATGGATCGGTATCCTAATGACCCGTGCCTTATCCGAAAGTGATTTGATAATCGCCTGCCGGATCCACCATGTCCCATAGGTGGAAAAACGGCACCCTCTGGTGTAGTCAAACCTTTCAACGGCCTCGATAAGGCCGATGTTCCCTTCATCGATCATATCGAGAAGATTCATACCCCGGTATTGATACCGTTTCGCAATGGAAACAACCAGCCGCAGATTTGCGTTGATAAGCCTGTTCTTGTAGGAACGCAGCTGCATTTCGCAGATATGTACCGCATTCTTCAGTTCCGGTGCCCCCGGTCCTTCATCCTGATGCTTCACTGCCGAAAGTTCTTCCTTCAGCGTAACAATTTTTTTTCCGATTTCCTGTTCCTGTTTACTTGAAAGGAGGGGATATTTCGCTATTTGCTGCAGATAGACGCCAAGCGGGTCCTTATCAAATACATTATCGGCACCGGCTTCAAGGGGAAGATTGCCGGCTGGTGCAGAATCATATTCAGTTGGTGATTCAAACGTATTTTTGTTCATACTTCAGTGTCTAATTTGTTGTCGTCATACGTTAAAGTATGTGCAGAGTTTTGTCAAGTTTTTTTTACAGTCAACTCAGCTGCGGGGCGCCTGTTCCGGATCAACCGGCTTCCCGTGGCGGAAAACGGAAAAAAAGAGCTCCGGCTCCTGGCTGTGCGGGTTTGTTCCTAATTTACTGATTACCATTCCCGGCGTTACTTCCTGCCCTACCTCCACTTCGATTTCGTCGTTCCCGCCGTAGACATACACGTAGCGGTCGAACGATTGGATAAGCACCACTTTGCCGAAGCCTCTGTACGGTCCCACCCAGACAACGGTCCCCGACGAGATCGTCCGGACCGGGTCCCCCCTGCTGCCTTTTATGTACACTCCGCTCAACTTTCCATCGCTTGGAACCGGAACACCGATTATAGGCCAGTCTTTCCCGGCAAGGTCCCGGGAAACCGCGGCCGCTTCTGTTTCCGCTTCCGGCACCGGCTCCTGTTCCTGTTCCGTAGTTTCATACACAACTGTCGCCGCGCTTGTTTCTGTCCCTGTCCCGGGGATTTTCAGAACATCATCAACCTTTAAAAGATATCCCCTGTCAATTTTATTCGCGGAAAGCAGTTCATCTAAGGTAATATCGTACTGCCGCGCGATTCCGAAGAGGGTTTCCCCCTTCCGCGCCCGGTGTGTTTCTGAAGTTTCGGGTCTGATGATAATCTCGGTCCCGACACGAAGGTTATGAACGTTTTGTATATTGTTCATTTTGATTAAATCGTCAACGGGAATGCCGTATTTCCGGGCAATACTGTAGAGTGTTTCATTTTTGCGCAGAATATGGACGGATTGGCCCCACGTAACCGATGAGCACACTCCTACGAGTATCAAGACCAAAAGCCGTGTTCGAGTTTTCATATTTCATTTTAATGTTCGGTAGTTCAGGTATAAAACTGAAACAAAACGCCGACGTTAAAACTCTTCGAAGGGACCGTGAAAATCGATATACCGCTCTAAAATTGCGTAATCATCCCCCCGCAGCACGGACCGCGCGTCCGTATGAAAATCAGGATTGTATCGGGTAGCAGTAAAAATGACCGTACGCGCCTCCATGAGCCGCCGAAAACCCAAGCTCTGCAGGTAGGACGAATTGGAACGTTTCCCGCTTGCGATAAGGTCCTCCCCTAAATCCCGATACACATGATACATCTCTACATACGCGGCGAGGACGTACTCCTCTTCGGCCTCCGAAAGCCCGTCTTCCCCCGCCGGGGATGTAAGAATATCGACGGTCTGGCCGGGCTGTAGATAGTTAGGGTTCGGAAACGCTTCCTTGTTGTCCAGATACAGCACCGGCCAGAGATGTTTATCATCCCAGTACGTTTCAGCCAGGGAGACAAAGGTGTTTCCGGGCACAACGGTATGTTCCCGGACCAAAGACCGCTGTAAAACGGGTCCCGCCGCTGCCTTCTCTTCTGCTTCTCGTTCCGGTTCAGCCGCGGGTCCAGGATTTTCTTCTGAATCCACAATGATAATCTCTTCGGTCCTGTTCACCGCCGAATATCTTCCCAGCAAAAATGCGCCGAGAAGCAGCGCCACAAGCGCCGCGCTCAGCACCGCGAGGAGTGCACGCCGCCGCTCCGGCTTCTGCTCCTCTTTTTCCGGCCCGATAAGAGCGGCCATCTCGTCATTTTCCACCGGCCCGGGATGCTCCTCCACTGTTTCTTCCCCGTCAGGCAGGAGGACCCGCTCCTCTTTCCCCGACAGTACCGGAATCGCGTCAACATCAGCATCCTTATCGGACGCGGGCACGTCCGGAATGTCGTACGCCTCTAAATGTCTGTATTTTTCATTCACGGCCTCCGCCAGATTTTCCGAAGGGGAAAACCCGACCCGGTAGTGCGCGGGAATGGTAATTTCTTCGCCTGTATTGGGATTTCTGCCCTGCCGCTCCTCTATAAAACTCTTTTTAAACACACCGAACTGATAGACAGGGACACGGTCTCCCGCCATCAGTTCCTCCCCGATGGTTTCAAAGAGGGTGTGGATAAATTCCTTCGCGGTTTCCGCTTCTTCTCCGGTCAGCTCCGCCAGGCGCCCGGCAATATCATCGATGTATATTTTTTCTTGTTCTTCACTCATTGGGCGTTCACCGCTTCTTTCACCACATCACTCGGACGGAAATGAAGTTTTATCCTTCGGGGGAGGATCATTTTTTTCTTAGTTGACGGATTGAAGCCGTTCCGCGGGGCCTGTTCCTCCGTGTAAAAGGTGCCGAAACCGATTTCGGTAAAACTTTCACCCGCGACAAGAAGGTCCGCTAATTCTTCGAAGAACGTGTCGAACATGCCTTTCGCCGCTGTTTGGGTAATTCCCATTTCATCGGCGATTTTTTTTACTATTTCTTTTTTTGTTACTGCCATAAGAACTTTATTATATAATGTTTCAGCAAAAATTGAAATACGCCGATATCTAAAACGAAATGAACGGTAAAAACGTGGAATTGAAGGTCCCAATCGATATCATATCCAAGGTTGATCAGGTCCGAAAATCCACGAAGTGGTATTCCCGTATGCCCTTCTCCGAATATTTTCAGATGATTGTCCTGCGCGGGGTGGAATATGAAAAGCAGCGGATTGAAGAGTTCCAGAACATGAGTATCGACGACGATACCGTTATCATGTTTCCCCACGAGTAGGCTTTTTCCATAAGCGCCGCCGTTGTTTTGTATCCGCCGCCTTGTCAGTGCGTTACGGATTCTGCTACACTCGGCACATGAAAATTCCGCGGATTATTATTGCCGCCACTCATTCCGGTACCGGGAAAACAACAATAACATCGGGAATTATCCTATCTCTTAGGAAACGCGGCCTCATAGTCCAGCCGTATAAGGTCGGACCGGATTATATTGATCCCGGTTTTCATACCCTCGCCGCGGGCAGAACATGCCGTAACCTCGATACGGTGATGATGGGGGAAGAAGGCGTTACCGCTTCTTTCCGCTCCGCCTCGAAGGACGCCGATATTGCTGTAATTGAAGGAGTTATGGGACTGTACGACGGGTTTTCCGGCGGCGGGCCGCGTACCGGGCCCGCGTCCCGCGGCGCTGCCGCCGACGTCCCCCGCTTCTTCGGGAGCACCGCCCATATCGCGAAAGTTCTAAGGGCACCGGTGGTCCTCTGCATCGATGCCTCGGCAATGTCTTCAAGCGCCGCGGCTGTGGCCCTTGGATTTCAACAGCTTGATCCGGATGTTCCGTTAGCGGGTTTTATCCTGAACAACATTGCGGGGGCACGCCACTATGAGATGATAAAGAAACCTGTTGAAGACGCCACGGGACTTTCCGTTTTCGGATATGTACCGAAAAACGCGGAAATAACCCTCCCGGAGCGGCATTTAGGCCTTGTCCCTGCCTGGGAGCGGAAAGGTCTTTTCGAATCTTCGGAAATACTGGAACGTGCCGTTTCTAAGAACATCGATGTGGAAAAGCTGGTTACAACCGCCCGAAATGCGTATGACCTCCCGCCGGCGAAAGCCGAAAATGACAATATTTTCCAACCCCGTGAAAAATTCTCTAAGACGAAACGTGTAAAAATCGGCTACGCTTTGGACGACGCTTTCCATTTTTATTACCGGGACAACCTGGAGATTCTTGCAAGCTTCGGGGCGGAACTTTTTCCCTTTAGCCCGATAGAGGACACAAAACTGCCGCCGGGTATTCGGGGAGTGTATATCGGCGGCGGTTATCCCGAAATGTTCGGCCGGCAGCTCGAGAAGAACACGGCAATGCGGAAAACGTTTCGGCAGGCCGCTGCCGGCGGTCTGCCGGTGTACGCGGAATGCGGCGGGTTGATGTACCTGATGGACCGTATTGTCGATTTCGACGGCTCGGAGTACGAGATGTGCGGGGTATTTACCGGCGCGGTAATGATGGAAAAAAAACTCGCCGCCTTAGGCTACTATTTCGGGAGGGCGGAAGAGGACAGTAGTATCGCGAAACGGGGAGACGGTATCTGGGGGCATGTGTTCCACTGGTCGACATTACGCGGCTTAGCGGAACAGCAGCCGTTCGCCTTTTCCCTGGATAAGCCGGGGAAAAGACCCGTCAGAGACGGGCTCATGTTCAAAAACGTTCTCGCGGGATATTTCCATATTCATTTCGCGGGAAATCCGGCATGGGCACAGCGCTTCGTCGAAAAATGTTCACAAACAGCGGCGGAGATACGGGAATAAACAAGGAGGTTGCTGGATGAAACATATGAAGGGTTGTGAAATTACGAAACAGAGTTTTGAAATTATCCGCTCCGGGTTCGGTCCCCTGAACACGGACCCGGAAACTCTGGAATGCATGGTCAGGATCGCCCATACTACCGGCGATATTCCCTTCGCGACAACCTTTCTTTTTACGGAGAAAGCTGCCGCACGGGGCATTGCCGCCCTGCGGGAGGGGGGAAATGTAATAACCGATGTGGAGATGGTCCGGACCGGCATACGAAAAACCCTTCTTCACGGCCTCGGCGGTGAAGCCATGTGCTTCTTAAACGACCCGGCGGTTGTAGAAAAGAGTAAAACCGCGGAATCGACCCGGTCCGCCTTAGGGATGCGTCAAGCGGCGGATGCGATGCACAACGGTATTGTGGCAATCGGCAACGCGCCTACCGCCCTTTTCGAACTGATGGAAATGATACGCGAAGGGTCCGCGAAACCGGCACTTGTTATCGGGGTGCCCGTCGGCTTTGTCGGGGCCTATGAGTCGAAGGAGGCTCTTTCGCGGACTGACATTCCCCACATCACCAACCTTCACACCCGCGGAGGAAGTACCATTGCCGCGGCGCTTGTCAACGGTTTACTTGATCTCGCGTCGGGACGGGACCCTTCCCGTGGCTGAAACCGCGGGGAATAGCGGGTCCCGCGGCGCGAAAACCGACTATGCGCGGGTCCTCGGCAGTGTTGCCGGAAAACGGAGGGGCTTTACCACCGGGACCGCGGCCGCGGCTGCCGCTAAAGCCGCGTCGGCCTTTGCCGTTACCGGCCTTATGGAAGATACGGTGACCCTTACCCTGCCGAAGGGGAACAAAGAATATTCAGGGGCCGTTTTGACCATTCCCGTCGCGTATTATAACGAGGAACACGGATGGCACCATGCAGGTGTCATAAAAGACGCCGGGGACGACGACGACATTACCTCCGGCGCCGTTATCGCGGCCCGTGTACGGCTTGTGCGGTTCCCGGAAAACGGGTCCCGCGAAGCAGGCACCGAGGTTACCCTGCGGGGCGGCCGCGGCGTCGGTACGGTTACCGGGCCCGGACTTCCCGTTTCCCCGGGAGAAAGCGCCATCAATCCGGTCCCCCGGAAAATGATTCTTCGGGAGGTAGGCCGGCTGCTTTCCGATGCCTGCAGCGCCTTGAAAGCGGAAGTTGAAATTTACGTCCCCGAAGGGGAATTACTTGCCAAAAAAACATGGAACCCAAGGCTCGGGATTACCGGGGGCATTTCAATTATCGGAACGAGCGGTGTAGTGGAACCGAAATCCTCGGAGGCATATAAAGCTTCCATCAAATCGGTTATCCGGGTAATCGCGGAGCAGGAAACGAAAAGCATTGTTATAACACCCGGCTACGTTGGAGAGCGTTTTCTCTTCGAGCATATCGGAATTTCACCGTCCAAGGTTGCAACCGTTGGGGACCACATCGGCTGGGCCTTCATCGAAGCCGCGAGGCGCGGCATCGGGCAAGTGATACTTGCCGGACATATCGGAAAGTGCGCGAAAATCGCGGCCGGGATCTTCAACACCCACTGGACGAGCGGGGACGCCAGGCTCGAGACCGTCGCCGCCTGGGCCGGGCATGAAGGAGCACCGCGGGAGCTGGTCCGGCAAGTCCTCCGATGCGGCCTGGCGGAGGAGAGCGTTCCGGTCCTTCTCGACGCGGGTTACGAATCGGTGTTCACCCGGATAGCGGAGCAGTGCGTACAACGGCTGACAACGCATCTGCGGACGGCATCGAAAGAGAGGACGGAACAGGGCGCGTGTACCGTGTCCGCCGTTATCCTCAACTTAGAAGGACGGCCGATTGCCGCCGTACCGGAAACCCTGAAGGAGAAAAATGGATGGGCAGCGTATCTGTAATCGGCATGGGCCCGTCGGGGGGCGAATATATACTGCCTGTCGGCACCGCGAAGATAGAATCCGCTGACATTATTGTCGGGGCGGAGCGGCATGTGCGGGCCTACACGCACAGCGGCAAGGAGATAGTCCCGCTGCAGTCGAACTGGCAAGAGGCGGCCGCCTACATTGCATCTGCTTCGAAAGAGAATACTATTGCCGTTCTTGTCTCCGGAGACCCTACCCTCTACAGCTACGCGGCGGCACTGCGGCGGTATTTGCCGGGTATCGAAATCGATGTTATTCCCGGTATATCGAGCTTTCAATATTTAGCGGCGGAACTCGGCATCAACTGGAACGGCGGCGCGGTGGTCTCGGTTCACGGAGGACCTGCCCTCTCGGAGAGGAAGGCACACACCGGTGAAATACTGCTTCGCCTCTGCCGGGCGGTACAAACCGTTATTGTGTTTACCGACGGGGCAAACAACCCCGGCGAAGTTTCCCGTTTTCTGCTGAAACATTTTCACGAAACCGATGAAAAAACTGACTGGACGGTCCATATCGGCTGCAATCTCGGCGGTCCCGATGAACGGATAGTTTCCTTCCCCCTTGCCGAATGTGCCGAAACCTGGAAAGATACGGAGCAGTTATGCGTAATGATTCTGAAAAAAATGTAGGAACACTGTATGGTATCGGTATCGGCCCCGGCGATCCGGGCCTGATAACGGTGAAAGGGATGGAACTCATCAAGCGGACCGCGGATGCCGGAGGACGTATTTATGTTCCCGAAGGGAAGTTTCAAAGCGGCTCCCTCGCTAAAAGTATCCTGAAGCACAGCGGTACGGATGTTAACGCCTGGGTCGAGCTCGAATTTCCGATGACAACGGACAAAACCGAACTTCGAAACAAATGGAAAGAGGCGGCGGGAATAATCTCCCCCTTCCTTCTAAACGGGAACGATGCTGTGTTTCTTACGTTAGGCGACCCGTCGGTCTATTCTACGTGGATCTATTTACGGCGTGAGCTTATGGAATCAAATCCGGAAATAGATTGTGTTACAATTCCCGGCATTCAGACCGCGAATGCAGCGGCCGCCGCCCACAATATTTCTCTTCTTGAAGGAAAGGAAAAACTCGCCCTTCTCCCGGCTCCCGACAATCCGGAAGAACTGAAACCGCTGCTTAAGCTCTTCGACACCATCGTACTCTACAAAGCAGGCCGCCGTTTTCCGGCGTTGAAGGATTTTCTTATCGCGGAAGGGCTGGCCTCTTCATCATGGTACACCGAGCGGGCGGGACTTCCGGAAGAACTACTTTCCGATAATCTCGAGTCGCTCCCCGACACGGCTTCCGGTTATTTGTCGACGATCATCATCAAACCGGGGAACAAACAAAGGGGAGTCAATTCATGAAAGTGTACTTTATCGGCGCGGGACCCGGAGATCCGGAACTGCTGACACTGAAAGGGAAAAATATTATCGAACAGGCGGACATTGTTATCTACGCCGGAAGCCTGGTGAATCCCAAAATCCTCTCCTTCGCGCCGGCGGGGACCCCTGCCTACAATTCCGCCGGAATGGACCTGAAAGAAGTTACCGGTATTTACCTGCGCGAAAAAAACCGTGAAGGCAGAATAGCACGGCTCCACACCGGCGACCCCTCCCTCTACGGCGCTATCCAGGAGCAGATCGACTTTTGCAGGCATGAGGAAATCGACGTGGAGGTAATACCCGGTGTTTCTTCGTTTTTCGCGGCGGCGGCGGCACTTAAGCAGGAGTATACCCTGCCCGGAATATCCCAGAGCCTCGTGCTTACCCGCATGGCCGGACGCACCCCGGTGCCCGATTCGGAAGAGATCGAGGGCTGGTCCCGGCACCGCTCCTCCATGGCAGTTTTCCTCTCCGCCGGCAGCCTGGAAACGTTAGTACGGCGGCTGTCGGCGGGCTACGCGGAAGAAACTCCCGCCGCGGTGGTCTACCGTGCGTCGTGGCCGGACCAGAAAATCGTAACCGGTACCCTCCAAAATATCGCGGAACGTACCGCCGCCGCCGGCATTACCCGCCAGGCCTTAGTACTTGTCGGCGACGTTTTTCGTTCCCAGAACGAGGCCGGATTTTACGAAAAATCAAAACTCTACGATCCCGGTTTTACCCACGGATACCGAGAAGGAAACGGCAGGTGAAAACGGCCGTTATCGTTTTAAACAAAGACGGCTGCCGGGCCGCGCGTGAAATCGCCGACTATGTAACGGCAGTCGGCCTCTCTGTCCCCGGGCCCCAGGGAGAAAAAAGTGTAGACATTCTGGAAAATACCGGCCCCGGCGGGCTGCCGGAATTAGTGGAAGCCGCTTTCCGCGGCTACGACGGACTTATCTTTATGATGGCTTCGGGAATCGCCGTCAGGATGATTGCGCCGCTTCTCCGTGACAAGTATTCCGACCCGGCGGTCGTCGTTGTTGATGACGCCCGCAGGTTCGCGGTAAGCCTCCTTTCCGGCCACGAGGGCGGCGCGAATAACCTCGCGTACCTGGCCGCGGCCGCTGTCGGCGCGGTACCGGTCATCACCACGGGCACGGAAACGAACAAACCGATTACCGTCGGCATCGGCTGCAGGAAGGGGGCTTCCGCGGGGACAATTCGGGAGGCGGTATTGAAGGGGTGTAAAACGGCCGATATCGATTTGAAAACTATCCGCTGTGCCGCTTCCATCGATATAAAAAAATACGAAACCGGTCTCATTAAAGCCTGCGCCGAGCTGCAACTGCCGCTCCGGTTTTTTTCAAAAGAAACAATCAACTCTTTTCGCGGGGAGTATTCGCAAAACGACATTGCCGTAAAAAATATCGGCGTTCGGGCGGTGGCCGAGCCCTGCGCCCTCTTAGCGGGAAGGAATTCGCGGCTCGCCCTTCCAAAACAGGTGATCGGCGATGTGACAATTGCCGTCGCGGCCGAACGGAGCGTACACGAAGGAAAAATAGATGCCTGAGGAAAAAAAAATTGGAAGGCTTTACATCGCCGGAATCGGCCCGGGTGGCACCGACCAGATATCTCCGCGCTGCAGAAAGGCGATGGAACAGGCGGATTTGATTGTCGGTTATACCCGATACATTTCCTTTGTCCGCGACATCATCGACGGAAAAGAGATATACACTTCGGGGATGCGAAAGGAAAAGGAACGGACCGAACATGCCCTTACCGAAGCACGGAAGGGCCGTACCGTCTGCCTTGTCTCCGGCGGCGACCCGGGAGTGTACGCCCTCGCGGGCCTTGCCTTAGAGCTTGCCGCGGCGGAGGACCTTAGCTCCCTGCGCGTCGAAATTATCCCCGGCATTACCGCGGCAACAGCGGCGGCGGCGGCCTTAGGCGCTCCGCTGATGCACGACTTTGCCGTTATTTCCTTAAGCGACCTCCTAACCGATGCAGGCCTGATCGAAAAGCGGCTTCGCCTCGCGGCGGAAGGTGATTTCGTGACCGTCCTCTACAACCCCCGAAGTACGAAACGGCACGAGCTCTTCGACAAACTCCCGTCGATTTTCCTTCCCTGCCGGCACGACACTACCCCGGCGGGGATTGTCCGCGACGCGGGGCGGAATGAGGAAACGGTCATTCTTACTACCCTCGGGAAGCTGGCGGAGCACGCGGAGGAGGTGCAGATGGGCACCACCGTCATTATCGGAAACTCGAAAACATTTATCAAAGAGTGGGCGATGATTACCCCGCGGGGATACGAAACGGGGACACCGGAGGTATGAAACAGGCAATCGTAGTTGTCAGTTTCGGTACAAGTTATGCCGAAACCAGGGCGAAAACATGGGACTTCCCTGCCACATTGCAACGGTAGAGTGACATCCTTCCATCGACGCGATCATTCCAGAATTGAAAAACCATGGCTATAATACAATTACACTCCTTCCGCTCATGCTCGTAGCCGGTGATCACGCGCGAAACGACATGGCAGGAGAGCACGACGGTTCATGGAAAAATTGTTTACAGGCAGCGGGATTTTCAGTAAAAATTCTAATGAAAGGCCTTGGAGAAGAAAGCGGTATTCAAGAAATTTTTGTACGGCATGCTTTCGACGCGTCACTATTTTTATAAAAATTACAATCCGGTCTTAGAAGTGGCGGAGACAAAAGGCTTCGACAAAGTGCAGTTTATCACGTTCATGCTTACCTACGGCGACCATATGTCAAACGATGTTATGGGCGATGAAGAGGATTCGATGAAAACGCGGCTCGGATTACCCGCTGAATGTACCGACGGCCTTGCCAGTCATCCGGCGGTCCAAGGCCTTTTCGTCGATAACATGAAAATTGTCATGAAACAGTTTTAATTATTGTTCAAAAATCATCTTATATCGATCATCTTTCTCATCTCAAGCACTTTTCTCTGTTTCGCCGGAGGGCGGAAGAAATCATCGATATAGTTGATACATTTATCGGCCGTGTATTTTGAAAACCGGAAAGTATACAAAAGCGCCTCGAAGCTCACCGGTCACCACGAGTTTATCGCGCTTGCCGGAGGGGACAATATTGCTAAAGACGAACCGGTGACCTCTCCCGAGCTCAGCCCGGAATACATTGTCCGCAGGGTAAGCGGCGACGCGGGAACGGATAAAGCGAGAACGGCTTCTTGTAATCACGGCAATCCACGACTTAAACCTGGCCGCCCGGTTCGCGGACCATGTAGTCATGCTGAAGCAGGGGGCGGTATACCCTCCGGTAAAGCCGGGGCGGTTC
>CAYTSI010000040.1:0-29190 GCA_964440465.1 uncultured Spirochaetales bacterium | reverse complement strand
TTCTGTTAAACGCGCCCAGCACGACTCGAACGTGCGACCTACGGCTTAGAAGGCCGTTGCTCTATCCAGCTGAGCTATGGGCGCCTGAAAAATTTTCAAAAAAATATCACCCCGTGGAGTGATATTTTTCGGGATGAGAGGACTTGGTCTCCGGACATCGACGTCGTCTCGATGCCCGGAGACCCGCCTATGCACCCTGCCGCGGACGTCCTGTCCGCTTTTCCTCGCACTTGCTCGGCGTGTGCTCCGGTTCAAGTCCCCTCGAGCTGAATACAAAAATATCACCCCGTGGAGTGATATTTTTCGGGATGAGAGGACTTGAACCTCCGATCTCCTGCTCCCAAAGCAGGCGCCTTAGCCACTAGGCTACATCCCGTGGAATGAGTGAAAAGTATACAAATCGCTTGTGGTCTGGTCAATAGTCGCTCGAAGACGGTCCCGCTTAGACGAGCAATCTCGGTGCGCGGGAGTGGTCCGGCAGCCGATGGGAATTAGGGTCCGCCTATGCAAGGAGTTCGGCGGGGACTCGGTTTATGCTTCCCCGCTAGGCGTAGGTATCTACATCGTGTTCGTCGTATTCCTCGTATTCTTCAGGGGGTGCTTCGTCCGTTTTTTCCGGTGCTTCCTCCGGGGGCGGTTCTTCAGGTTCGCGGGGTTCTTCACTCGGTGGAGGCGGGGCCGGTTCTAAAGGAATTATTTCCATCTTCTAATCCTCCTTCTACGTATTAATATACCACTATATTAGAAATATGTCAAATTTATCTAAAAAGGCTTGGAACAATGCACAATTTTTGGTAGTATGTCGGCATTCAATATGAAACGGACCGTACTTATCGGCGTTATCTATAAACGATATCTGCACGGGCCCGATGAGCTGCTGACGCGGGAGAGAAAGCTTTTCGAAACCGGTCCCGTATCGTATATGTTCCCGAATATCAGCATATTCGGGTATGCAGCCGAGGATTTTACCGAAGGACTGCATTTGCGGAAAAAGGAGGGACTATGAAAGTCTATATCGTTCGACACGGAATTGCCGAGGATTATCATCCCCGGGGGGACGCGGCAAGGGAATTGACCGAGGCAGGCCGGACTAAGGCGCGGAAGGTCTTTCAGTTTGTCGGAAAAACGATAAAACCCGAGGTATTGCTGACATCACCCCTTGTAAGGGCAGTGCAGACCGCGGAACTAGCGGCGGATGTATTCGGAATGAAACGGCAGGTTGAGAAGTCGAATGCTCTGCTGCCCGGCAGCGGAAGTGACGATGTAATAACGGAACTGATTGCCCGGAATGAGGATGCCGTTGTTTTGTTCGGACATAATCCGCACCTTTCCCGCCTGGTTTCGGACATAATAAGCCGGGGGGGTGCCGACATTCAGTTGAAAAAAGCATCGGTGACGGCGCTTGAATTTGAAGGAAACCCCGGGGAAGGGAGGGGTCTTTTAAAGTGGATGGTGACCCCGGGGCTTCTCGGCCTTTAAGGGCGGGGGCGTTTCCGGCGGGTCAACACGAAAGAAAGAAGCGCCGGAGTGAGGGTAAAGGAAGTAATGACCGCCCCCGCGGACCCGAGGACAAATACCCAGGCGACGGTTTTCATAAAGCCGGACCCGTAGCCCGTTAGAAAAAGGACCGGCAAAGCTCCGGCAATGGAAGTCCCCGAGGTAAGCAGAAGTGTTTTAGACCTGTGGCGTACCGCGAGCAGGAGTGAAAGGAAGGATTTTTCCGCGGAGGCGGTAAACCGGCTTACAATAAGAATGCCGTTATTAACCACCGATCCGCAAAGCAGGACAGACCCGATAAGAACGGCAACGGTAATGCCGCCGCCGCTTATCAGCACCCACAACAGAGGGAAACTGAGCGCGGCGGGAATAACTGCCATAACCAGCAGCGGATAAAAAAAAGATTCAAACTGAGACGCAAGGACCATGTAAATAATGAGTACCGCCAGCAGGACGAGGAGGACGGCTTTTCTTATTCGCTGCCGTTCTTCGTACAGGTTTTTATCGATTTCGATGAAATATTCCTTCGGCATGGGAACACCGGCGGCGGTGTCCCCGGCGGCCCGCAGCAGCGCCCCAATCCCCATACCGGCGGAGTGAATGCTGAGGTATACCGACCGCTGCCGGTTTCTTCGGTATATTTTTGCCTCGGCAGGTTTTTCGGTAAATGTTCCATAGCGTGAAACCGGCGCGTACGTCCCCCGGCTGTCCGGGACGGGGACCGTGCCCAGCTCTTCCTTCGACCCTGCCGGTTCCCCGCCGCCGAAAAGGCGGACATCTATTTCCCCGTCTGGCTGCTGCAATTTTATCACCACCGGACCGTGCAGCTGCCGCCAGAGGGTTTTCGCGATGGAAAGGACGCTTCTATTTTCCATAAGACAGGTTTCGCGGTACGGAATGAACACGTACGCGGGCGGAGGTGCTTTAAAGTGGAGTACTGTCTGCCGGACCCAGGTCTGTTTTCCGAAGGCCGCGGCTGTTGTTTCGGCGATTTCCCGAAGTTTCTCATTCCGGGGGCCGGAAATAATAATCTCGATGACCCGTTCCTCCCGCGCCGTCGGCTCGGCCGTATAGAGAAAACAGCCCGGGACCCTCCGGGCCGCGGCGGACAGCAGGCTTACAACGGACCCTTTGGAAATGGTCCGGTCCTGAAAGTGAACGTTCAACTCCCCGCTTCCCGGTTTGGCGAGGGTGCTTATTTTTTCGATTCCGGCTGTGCCGAGCAGTCCGGCCGCGAGGCGGTCCATCCGCGTATCCACCGACGCGAGGGATGCTCCCGGTTCAAATTCGGCACGGGAAAAAATCCTGTCGTGCTCCCGGAGGGGGGTAAAGTCGGTGTCCGCGGTTATGATGATGCAGGTTCCGCAGATGCAGATGAGCAAATACAGCAGGAAGATGGACCCTCTCCGTCGGCAAGCGGTACGTACACAAAGGTATACAGTCCTATGGAGGCGGAAAAATTGGGGCAGCGGCAGCCGTCTTCCGCCCCCTGCCGCCGCGCGCGCCGGGAGCGAACAATAACAGGGGAGGAAGAGAAACCCCGTACCCAGGGCCGCGAGGGACAAGACGGTAATTCCGACGGCGCTCTGCCTCCCCCCCGGGATGGAGCTGCCGCTCCACAGGAGGGGAACAAGCACGGCAAGGGTTGTTATTACGGAAGAGACAAGGGGGCCGCGGATTTCCCGAAGCGGCCGTCTCTCCCCGGGGCGCCGCCGGTCCAAATGCTCACCGATGATAATACCGATATCCAGTACCATGCCGATTCCCAGGGCAAAGGAGGCGAGAATGTAGTGGTCGATGGGAACAGATAGAAGAGAGAGGGCGGCCGCGGCAGTGCCGATAACGAGAAGAAGGAAGAGGGGGACAATAATACTCAGCCGGAGACTGCCGGCGGAAAAACAGTACAGGAGGATGACAATTACCGCCGCCCATAAGACGGCGCGGGTCACCTGAAGAAGGGACGCGCGGACGGTATCGCCGGCATCGTAAAGAATTGAATATTCCATTCCGGGCGTGCCGGTCTCGGCAAGGGCGTCTCGGACCGCCTTCGAAAGCGCCGGAAGGGGAACGGCACCGTTACCGTACACGTACACCGCCACGTGTTCCCTGCCGTTACTTTTAGCGATGGAGGGAAGCTCCCTGTTTCGATAGGAAATCTCCGCCACCGTTTTCAATTTCCTCCTTTCTCCGCCGGGGAGCAGGATGTCGAGTTCTTCCAGATCGGCGGTGTCCGTTCCTTTCCCCGATATTGTAATGTCCAGCTGTTTCTCTCCCGATACAATTTCCCCGCCGGAGGAGAAGAGCTGCTGCAGTTGTATCTGCCGGGCGGCTTCGGCAATGGAGATTTCCGCGCCGGCGCTTTTTTCGCCGTCAATACCCACCGCGATCTCCTTCGCCGTCCCTCCTCCTATATCAATCCTTCCGGTACCTTCAAGTTTCAATAGTGCCGGCTGTATTTCCTCTTCCACATAGTGCCGGACCCGGTCCAGTTTCTCCCCGGGGGGGACAGCTGCAGGGGAGTCTTGGGGGGCAAAGGTAATAATGGACACCGGTTTACCCGGTCCGGCTGAAGCGCTTCCGCCGGAGGTGTATATTTTTGGAGGCCGGACTGAGGCCGGCAGACCGCCGTATACGAGATCGACGGCGCCGCTTATTTGGAGACTGGTTGTCCGGTAGGCCGCGTTATTCCGCAGTACACAGCTGACGAAGGAGCTTCCGTATTCCGAAACACTTCGTATTTCGGCAATCCCGGGAATCGGAGCAAGCCGGTCCTCTAAGGGAACAGTAATGGAAGATTCAATATGCCGCGGTCCGAAACCGGGATGTTCGATACGAACGGAAATCGATCGTTTTCCGCCCTCATCAGCTTCGGAAAAGGTGAGTTTGGAAAAGCCGAAGAGAGAAAGGGTAATACAGCCGAAGAGCGACAGCGTAACGGCGGTTGTCCGTTTATGCCACGGCAGTTTTGCCACTTTCAGTCTCCTTTTTGGCCAAATACACGGAAAACAACGAGGGCTGCAGGATAACGGTGATAAGGGCCGACACGGCAAGTCCGCCGATAATTGCTCCCGCCATTCCGCTTTGAGGTGAAGTATTGTGAGGATCGATACTCAGGGGAATGAGGGCGGTAATTGTCGTCAGGGTGGTAAGCAGAATCGGGCGTATCCTGCTGATGCTCCCGCGGCGGATGGAAAGGTGCAGGGCGGCACCCGCGGTCAATTTCTCTTTGTATGCCGCCGAAAGAAAAATTGAATTGTTGATACTCAGGCCTAAAAGCACCAGAACACCGAGGGAGGCATAGACATCCATGGCGCTGCCGGAAATCCACAGCCCCGCGGCAACTCCGGCCGCCGCGAACGGAAGGGGGACAAACACGAGAAGGGGTTCGAAAAAGGACTCGAAATGCGCCCCTAAAACAAAATATACCAGCAGCAGCGCCGCCGCGAAGGAGAGAGCTATCTGCCGAAGGTTTTCCCTCCGCGCGGGGCCTCCGGTAACCGCGGCATAATCCGTTGATGTGAGTTTTTCGGCAAGCAGCATTTTTTCTCTCCGGGAAATACCGGCGGTTTCGATTGTAACTGTTACGATGTCCTTTCTATTTTCCCGAAACAGGACCTCTCTGCGCTGCTGCTCCGCGAAACGGAAAAGCGTTTCCGCCGTAAAAAATGTTCCCCCGCCGCCGGGTATCGGATAACGGCGAAGCTTCTCGGTAGATATTTGCTTTCCGGCGGCACTCGTCAGGCTGATATTGTATTCCTCCTCTCCAACACGTATCCGGGAAGGGACGGTTCCGGAAAGCCCGGCCGAAAGTTCCCCGGCGGCTTGGGCAAGGGTCAAACCTGACGCGGAGAACCTTTCCCGGACCGGGTAGAGATAGAGATATTCCCGTTCCCGTTGTAAAACGGCGGCAGTCCGGATACGCTCCCTTCCTACAACCGGCCCTACTACGGTGCTGATCAATTCCTCCGTGTTCTTCAGCGCCTCCTCCGGTGTAGTTCCGGTAACGGTAACGGGAATCTCGCCGTCGAGCGTGTCCGGCGCGTCGGGGGAAACAGAACAGGTGCCGGGAACTACGCGGCTGACGGCCCGGACCACTTCATCAATAAAGGGTCCTGCCCGAGGCTGACGGGGGCGGAGAAACACATGCAGGTTTTCCGGCATATTTTCGATATTCGAAGAACGAACAATATCTTCCGGCTCAAATCCGCCGCGGATGGTAACAAGCTGAAACAAGTCGGAAGCATACAGCCGGCTGCTTATACGGCCTGCCAGCCGGGCGGCTGCATCCATGGTAAGGCCGGGAGGCAGCCGGATAATATACTGTTCCTCCGGCACACGCAGGGGGGAGAAAACTCGAAAGGGAACAAAAAAGAGGGCCGCCGCGCCGACACACAGCGGCAGCAGCAGCGCCGGGGCCAGCCGCCGGGGGTTCCGATAAAAATAACGGTACAGTTTCATGTATATCTTTTCCACATGCTGCTTCAGGTTTTTTCGGCGGGATTGTCTTGCCGGAAAAAATCGGCGGAACGCCACATAGAGCGGGGGGATGATGAATACCGAGGAGATAAGCGAGGCTGTTAGAGAGAAGACAACGGACAGCGCCAGATCGGTATACAGGCTGCCGATATCGCCGGGCAGGAAGAGAAGTGGAAGAAAAACGATGATTGTTGTAGCGGTAGAACTGAACAGGGAGGGCGCGGTTTCAATTACCTTCTTCCCGATATCGTCGGCCCCTTGAATCCTTTCGACAACGACAATGCCGTTGTCAACCAGCATGCCGGTCCCGATAACGATCCCGCCTAAGCTCATGATATTGATGCTCCTCGAAGCGGTGTAGAGCATAAGAAAGCAGAAGCAGACGGCCCAGGGAAAGGTCAGAAGAAGGACAGCGCCGGCCCTGCTGTTTTTAAGAAAGAGCAGGATCACGGTAAACACGATGAGCCCCCCCGCGGCCGCGGATGTGATAAGCCGCCGTACCGCTTTTATAATCATTTCGGAATTATCGGACAGCACTGAAAGGGTAATGCCGCTGTTCCGGTTCCTGTTGATCCGGTCCAGTTCCTCTCTGATATCTTTCGAAAGGCTTACCGGACTCGCCCCCGGCCGGCCGTATACTAAAAGGGCCACGCTTTCCCTGCCGTTTACGTAAAAGGATGAATTCGGTTCCGCGTTTCCGATTTCGATTTCCGCCAGTTCTGAAAGGGGGATGGGGGAGAACTGACCGTCCCCGGCGGGGACGGGAATTTGCAGTTCCCTCAGGGTGTTTAAACCGGTAATTTCCCCGTCGGTCCTTACTATATATTCCCGTTCGCCGTAGGTAATCTTTCCCGCGGGATAATGTACGTTAGATTCCCGGATGAATTGGTGAAGCAGGGAAAATGATATTCCGTAGTTAACCGCCTTCTCGTGGTCCACTGAAAGCCGTATCTCCCTTTTTGTTCCTCCTATTACTGAAATCGACGCGACACCGTCAATTCGCTGCAGCCTGTTCCGTATATGTGTTTCACACAATGTTTTCGCGGCGGCACAGTCGCCCGCCGCGGGAATCGCGCCGATGGAGAGGAGGGCTTCCCCGGCGGGGTCAACGGGGAGGATGACCGGTTTTTCCGCGTCCGCCGGAAGCCGGCCCATGGTATTGTCGATAACCTGCCGGGTTTCTACCCCGGCGAGGTCCATGTCCGTGTTCCAGTGAAACTGAAGGGTAATGACGGTTTTCCCCCGGAGGGCGGCGGAAGAAATGGTTTTTATTCCCCGCAGCGAGGAAAAGGCGTTTTCGAGGGGGATTGTACAGTACTTCCGAATTTCTTCCGGGGGATATCCGGGGTATGAGGAAAGCACGGTCAGCCGCGGGGCCGGCAGCGGCGGGTACAGCGCTACCGGAAGGCCCCGGAGGGCAAGTATCCCGAAAATAAGAACCGATACAAAGAGCATTACAACGGAGACCCGTTTATTCATACAGGCAAGGATAATACGTTTCACGGAGTGGCCTCGTTGAGGGGGAAAATCCAGTCCTCCGTCATTTCGTTGCCGAGGGAATCCGCGAAGGTTTTGTCCAGCTTCAGCTCGACAATTCCGTTTTCCGGCTTGTCTTCTATTCGGAAATGGACACGCGTTACTTTTTCCCCCTCGCCGGCGGGCGGGTCGGGTGCCGGCCCGCTCAGTGTCTCATATTCGACCGCTAAGGCGTCGAACACCGCGCAGCCGTTTGTTACACTGCAGCTGAAAGCTTCCATAAAATTTCCGGGAATGAGTTCTGCTGTTTCGGCGGCGCGGAAGTAGATGTCGAAAAACGCGGTGTCCTGTCCCGGCGTATGCGGAGTAAAGTTATGCAGTGATAGAAGATCGAAGGCCTGGTATTCCGTTATTACCCCCCCGCCGGGGTTGTCGAAAAATGTGATTTTTTCCACGGAAGGAGGGCGCGACCGGGCGCCGTTGCTTCGTATCGTATATCGTATCTCCTTCGGCAGCGGGAGTCCGGCTTCGCTTTCTATTTCGGTGCCGATTGTGACGGTATAGACAGTATCGTAGACGAGGCCTTCGGGAAAAGTGACGGTAAGGGTATCGGCGGCGGCATCTTCGGGAAGGAGCAGCAGGTGTGTTTCCGGGAAAATCCGTATTCCCTTTTCAGCGCTCCGCAGGGTAACCGGTGTGTTAAAGATAAGGCGGATGCCGGCATAACATTCCCAGCCGCCGTTGACCTCGATATCGGCATCCCCCGGCGTTTCTGCCGTCAGCACCACATCGCCGGAGCTTGTTCCCGCGGAAACAATCTCCGGTTCCGGATAACCGCGTCCGAGGGTAAACACGCTCCTGAAATCTTCCGCCAGGGAGTTCCCCGCCGTGTCCGCGGCGCCGCTGCCGATAACGAAAGTATACCGCGTCTTCGCCTCGAACTCCCGGACCGGGACAAACCGGACCAGGCTGTCCTCTTCCGCCCAGATAAAATTGCCTTCGATGGACGGTTCGATGCTGAAACTATCGTAAACACTGCCCCGGTCCATCCCCTCGGAAAAGATGATCGTAATTGCTCGTAATTCCCCCGCCGCTTCCGATCCGTCGGCAGGTTCAACGGCAATAATTTCCGGCCGCCGGGTATCGCCGCCGCGGGAAAAACAGTGACTGAAATCCTCCGCCGGATTATTACCGTAGAGGTCCTCCGCGGTATCGGCAACAGCCATTCTATATTCTCCCGGCCGTGGAAACGGCTGCAGCACTTCAAAGATGAGGGTCTCCCCTTCCCAGCGGTACAGCCCGGAAACCGGGCTGCCGCGGTAGGTAAGAGCAAAGGCCCGCTCCGCCGAAAGCCGGTCCATGGGGGCCGAGAAGGTGACCCGGACATCCTCCCTTTCACTGCCCGAAATTACCGCTTCCTTAGGTTCCCAGGCGGTAACGGTAACCGGAGTCATATAAAAAAACCTGCACCCGCCGCAGACGGCGGCAAAAGCCGCGGTCAGGAGAAGGGGGAAAATCAAAATAGCGGCGGACACAGGATAATTACGTCTGTTCATGCTCTATGCTACGGCCTCCGCTCCGCTTCGAGGAGCACTTCGGTATCATGGCGCAGGCAGGACCCCTCCCCGTTAGAGGAAATTTCCGCTCCTCCCGGGACCGTCAGTTTGTAGTATTTTAGTTCAATGTCTCCCGGGGCGGGACTGCTCATAAAGCCGCTGTACAGGAGCCTCAGGGTGTGTCCTCCCTGTGTCCAAACCGCCTGCTCCGGCACCGGATTAGCGACGGTGTCGGGAAAAAATCCGCGGACAGAGACAGCGCCGCTGACTACCGGCTGAAACTGGACACCGTAAGGTCTGCTGAAATCTATTTCAATAAGCTGTGTGTATTCAGGCCCCGGTCCGGCAAAGGTAATAACCGCCGGTCCGACGGTATGTGTTCCTCCCGCCGGTATGGTGACCGTCTCCCGGCCGGTGCAGCGGATTTCGATTATCTCCTGCACCGGGATATCGGCGGTAAAAAAGCGGATAATTTCTTCTTCCAGATAATTCCCCGCCGAGTCCGCGAGCTCCCGGGTCAGGGTCATTACGAGGGTTTCCTCCATTGTAAAGGGCCGGGACGGGGTAAACACGTATGCCCCCGATCCGGTGTCCGTCCACGCCCCCCGGATGTCCGGCTCCAGTGTAAACGCCCGTTCGAGGGTTTCCATGTCCACCGGTTCCGAAAACAAGAGCCGCAGGCTGTCGTCCTTTCCAAAGCCGGGCTGCGGCATATAAACGCTTCCGATCAGCCGGACCGGGTCCCAGCCGGTGAGGGCCGGCGGAATGGTGTCGGCCTGTACCCGGAAGGAGCCGCTGTAACCGCACTGCAGCGGGACGCCGCTGCTGCCGCTGCACGCTTCGGACAGTTCCCAGCTGTAATACGCGCGGGCGGACCATGATGTTTCCGGAAATACCCGCAGGACTGTTCCGGAGGCGTCTGCCTCGACAACGTATTCCGCGCCGGGGGTAAGAAAAAATGAAGTGCTGAAGCTTTCGCTGTCTATTTTCTTATCGAAGCGAAAGGAGAGGGGGCTTTCTCTGTCCCAGTCTCCTCCGTCCGCCGGGACAGTTTCCAGAAGCTTCGGGGGCGCCTCATCTGAATGATAAAAAAAGGAAACTTCCTTCTGCACCTGAAAGGACCAGCCGTCCGCCGCGGAGAACCTGCCGGCACAGGTAAGTACATAGGGTACTCCCGGTTCCGGTTCGGGGACCGGGGTGATATAGACACGGGACCCTTCCCACCGAAAGTCGCATTGTAATTCTTCGGGGCCTCCGGTAACGCGCAGCAAGGGTTCCGTTTTTATCCGATCGGGGGCAATTGAGAATTCTGCCTGCAGCGGTATCCCCCTGCCGATAATTTCCCCGCTTTCCGCCGGAATAGTTGAAACGGTAAGTGTTTCCAGGGAAATGAGGCCGCATCCCGCGAAAAACAACGATAAAAGAACACCGCAGCCGGTTTTACTCAACAATTTCCACATATTCTCCCTCCTGTAACAGCGGCGGCGGGTTTTCAATTATCAGCATTCCCGGCCGAAGTCCGCTTGTAACTTCTATCCGTTCCCCCGATTCCGCGCCGAGGGACACATCCCGGGGAAAGGCCTTGCTTCCGCTTACCGTGTAGACCGTCCCGGCCCCTTCCGAAGGATTGATTACCGACGATACGGGGACAAACAGCGACTGCCGTGTTTCTCCGTAACGAACAGCGGCGCGGATAAACATCCCCGGTTTCAGCATGCCTTCGGTGTTCGGCACGGAAGCTTTTACCAGCACATTGCCCGAGGAAGGATCTACCGTCGGGGAGAGGGAATCGATAATTCCCTTAAGCTCCTTATTCTCTAAGGCGGGGACCGTAACGGTTACTTCCTGTCCCCGTTTGCAGAGGAAGGAATCCTCTTCCCGCACCGGAAAAGAGGCAAACAGCCGCCTGCCGGTAAACAGGGTGAACAGGGTTTCCTTCCCGGTGGTACGTTCTCCCGGGTCGAAATACCGCGCGCCGATTACGGCATCCGCCGGAGCAGTGACCTCTAGTTCCCCCATGAGCAGACGGGTCGACTGCAGGGTCTTCTCCGCCGCGTTACGGCGGGCTTCGGCGGCCGCTGCTTCGGCGGCAAGGGTGCGTGTATTCAGTTCCGTTATTTTCTCGAGCCGGTCTTCGGCATCGACAGGGGCGCCGCTTCCGAAACGCTCAAGGTCCCTGTCCCGGTACCCGATTTCTACAATTTGCCGGTCGTACATCATTTTTTTAAGTTCCGCCGCTCCTGTCTCCCGGGAAAGACGTGTGTTTTCCAGTTCTTCTAAGGAAATGCCGTCGATACCGTAGAGTTCTTCCTGCTGTCTGCATTTTTCGTCGATGGAATATAACTTTTGTTGTTGTATCTCGATACTGACGGCCGCTTTTTCAATCTGCAGCAGCCGTGCTTCAACCTGCATTTTTCCCTCCAGAATGGCCGCCCGGGTTAGTGTTACCGCGGCCTCCGCCTCCGACACCGCCGCCTCGGCCTGCCGCAGCTGAATTGCAAGCTGCAGGTTCTGCAGTTCTGCTAAAAGGTCCCCCTTCCGCACCGTGTCTCCTTCCCGGACATATATTTTTTGAATAGTCCCGCCGGCCTGCGGGGTAATGTCAATTTTTGCCGAATATATGAGAGAACCGAAGCCTCTTATGCAAGGTGTGTAGTCCTCGTACTCAACGGCGGCGGCGGTAACCTGCAGCGGCTGCTTGACCGGCGGCGGGGCGCTGCCGGCTGTTTCGAATCGCTTTTCCGCCGGTTTTAACTGCGCTTTTTCAGCGCAGGAGGCGCAGAAAAGCAGTGCCGCGGCGGAAACAATGAAAAGAACTATACAAAACCGGTTTATCATTGTATTCCTCCGGTACCGCCGCTATTACCGGTGAATTCCGCCAAATTGCCGGGGGCCAGCCCGAGAAGTGTTTCGAGCTGCCGTTCCGTTGTAAGTAACGCAAGAATTTGTTCGAGTATTTCGATGGTGCTCCCTTCATATTCAATTTCCGCTTCAATGTATGCCGATGACCGTATCGACCCGTCGTCGAGGCGCTGCTTCAGGATGTCGAGTTTTTTTTGAATCAGGCGGCGGGATTCGGAAGCAAGCCGGACCCTCTCCTGCTGACGCCGGTACCCCTCGAAGGTCTGTCTGACGGTAAATGAAAGGTCCGCCTCCAATTTTTCCAATTCTTTCTTGCCTGCCGCCCGTGCAATGTCCCCTTCGATACGGCCTGCCGCGGCATCGATGCTCCGAAGGGGGCTGCTCCGGATGTGGAGCCCTCTGCTGACCCTGTCCGGACCGGTGTTCCCGATACTGCCTGTCATGCTGCCGGGCATGGCCGGATGTGAAAAATCGATGTGGAACTGTACGCTGAACCCCGGAATGTGAAGCGGCAGGTGTTCCCCTTCAACGAAAAACGACGCCTCCAGGGAGAGGGCGGGGACATAGGTCTTCCGGGCAAGTATGGCCGCCTGCTCCTCCTTGCGCACAGTGCTGTGTTTGAACAGCAGCTCCGGATTGTTCCGCAGGGCTGTCTCGATGAAGTAATCCGGGGACCCGTGGAGTTGTATCCCCCGATAATTACTGTCGATGGTATCGTCTATGCTCAGTTTTGAATCTGCCGGGACCCCCAGGAGCTGCTTTACGGTATAATGCAGTTTGGAAATCGAGTCCCCCGTTTCCGCGGCCCGTATTTTCGCGCTCTGTACCTGAATTTCCAGTTCCACCACTTCCAGTTCCGGTACAAGTCCGAGCCGGTGCCGCAGGCGGTGCAGAGACAGGTTCCGCAGGTTCAAAGCTATCAGTTTTTTTTCGATTTCAGCTTTTTGTTCCAAAATGATAATTTCGGAACAGAGTTTCCAAATTGTATCGGCCAGAGCAACACGCTGCAGCCGGAGTTGTACTTCCTCGAGGCCGATTTCCATTTCTTCGACCTTTCTGCTGAACCGTGAGGCGCCCCCGTTGTAGAGGGGCTGCTCTACTGCCGCGGAAATCCGCTTCGAGCGGGAGTCGGCGCCGTGGAGTGTTACGGCGTCGTCGAAAGATATCCCCAGTTCAAGGCGGGGAAGGTAGTCCCGTATACCAAGGGAATATCTTCGCTTCCGCGCCGCGAGGCGGAGTTCCGCCGTCTCCAGCTTGAAGGAGCGGGCCGTCCCCCGCCGTACCGCCTCGTCTCGATCAACTACGTATTCCTCTCCGTACAGCGGAGCGGCATACAAAAGCAGGGAAAAGGTTACCGCCGCCGCGGCGCGGCTATTCTTCCGATGTCGAGAGTACATCCGCGAGCTCCTTGATAATGGTGTCCAAAACGGTATAAAGGTGGTACGAGTTTTTAAGCGGCTGCCGTGATTCTTCCACAAAGGTAAGTGAAAGTATATTTTTTCCGTTTCTCGGGTGAATCAGGAAAGCGGCAGCGGTAACCGCGTACCATGTTTCCACCGACTTTAGAAATTTTTCTTCCCATATGAATATCTCGACGATACATGGTTCCGCTTCCATATGTCCGGCGGCTTCCCCGGTAAAACCGTATTTCTCCGCTAACGTAGTGATAATGTTTTTATACGGTCCGGCATTACGCTTAAGGCCGTCGGAATAGATTATTTCCGGTTCCGCCGCGGACACACGTGTCATTGACGGGGGCGCTGCCGCGCCGGGCAGATGGACCGCGGTATCAATTTTTTTCCGGGGGATGCCGGCGCATGTACAAAGTAAAACAATGAGAAACACCGAAAAAAAAGGACGAAGGATTTTTCTACTGTTCATTACTCTCTCCTCTGATTTTTTTAAGTAGTTCGCGGACCGGGCGGTACAGGATGCTGTCCGAGGGCAAAAGCCGCACGGCCGCTGCTACCGAATCTTCGGCATCGCCGTTTCTGCCGTGGGTGTAATAAATTCTTCCTAAATCCAGAAAAACCCCGGCAAATTCCTCCCGAAAAAGTGCCGCCTGTTGTAAATACCTGAGAGAATCGGCGGTTTTGTCCCGGTACTGTGACACGCGGGCCTTCAAATAGAGCAGCCGGGGATCGGCGGAATCGTAAGAAAGGAGAGAATTGATCCTTTTTTCCGCGCCGTCAAGATCATCTTTACCGAGGAGAAGCCGGATATAGAGCAGTTCCGCTTCCCGGTAGCACGGATAGTCTTCGATAAGCTTAAGCAGGACCGTTTCCGCTTCGCTCCGGTTTTTCTGATACATGAGGGTTTTCGCGTAGAGCAGACGACCCTGATAAAAGGAGGGGCTGCCGAGGGTAAGGTCCCGCAGCTGCCGTTCCGCCCGGGGCAGGTCGCCCGAGGTGTAGAGCTCTTTCGCGGTCAGATAATTCCGTACGGTTTCTCCGCTTACCGCGGCCTGTCGTGTGCAGGAAAACAGGGCTGTCCACAGGGCGGGTAAAAAGATAGAATACAGGCAGATGTATCGTTTCATAACGGCCTCTATATGGTATAAAGGGGAAAACTGGATTGCTGATTTCAAAATTTCAGATTTTTTTTAAAAAAAGTGAAAAAAATTCATTTTTCGACCCGTTTTACACATTTTACGCGGAAGGTCCCCTATGAACTTGAATGATGTATTCCGTCCTTATGAACTTTTAGACACCCATACACCGACTGGATCGACCCTCGGCAGGAAAGAAGGGATGTTTGTTCTGCGTTTGTTCGGCTCCCCCGGGGAACGGGGAGAGGCCCACGGCCGACTGATGAAAAAGTATATTATCGACTCCGGGGTGAATGTCTATTACGGAAATTTTCTGAGCAATTTATATGAAAGCTCCGACCTCGCGAAAAAGCTCCCCGGCGGACTGCGGAAAACCGTCGGCGATATCCTCGAAAACTGGTACTATACCCCCTTTGAAAAAATGCTGCTGCCGGAAACACGGGAGGAGCTGGAAGGGATCGCGGAAGGAGCAGGGATCGATGCAAAAGAGATATTCCGCGGGTACGCGGCCCCCGATTTAATGGAACATTTAGCGGCGGGGTTTCTCCGCGGCGGAAAACAGTCTTTGGGAAATTATTATCTCGGGGGCTGCAGCGGGGTATATGTCCGGGACAGCGCCGTAAAGACCGGGGGAAAGGCAATGTTCGCCCGGAATATGGATTTCCCCGGAGCCTTTGTCTGGAAGTATCCCGTTGTTGTTTGTTCCTATCCGGAGGAAAAAATCGATGTAAGAAGAATCGATGAATCGGGGAAGACGGCAACCGTTATAAAACCGAAGCAGCCGTACGCGTATATTTCCGTTTCCGGCTTTCCGGGGACCGGTTTAACGGGGTACAGCAGTTCCGGGTTCGCTATGGCCACCTTCGTGCTGTTTTCAAAAAACATCGCGAAGCGGGGTATGCTGATGCTGGATTTCAACCACTATCTCTTTACCCGGCACGAAACACTTTCGGCAATTGAGCGGACAATAGCGGAGGAAGATATGCCCTGCGGCACGCCTCACGCCGTGCTGTTCGCGGACCGGGAACAGGCCTTTACCGTCGAGTCGGATTCCAGGCGGAACATTATCCGGAACATGGGCCGTGATATGGACGTACTCGTCCAGACAAACCATTTTACCAATCCCAGAATGAAAAAGCGGCAGATTGAATTTCCCCTGGAGCAGGAACATACGGTAGCGCGGTTCAGGACCCTTACGGACGCGGTTGGGGAGAATTACGGAACACTTTCCGTACAGCGGATGATCGATATCATTTCTTCGAACCAGTACACCGTTAGTGAAGACGTCCGGCTGCTTGGAGATTTTCCGGCCCAGCCGACAACGCTAAAAAGTGTCGTTTTCGAACCGGGGTCGGGAAAATTCTGGGTCGCGTCCGGCATGCCCCCGGCTGTCTGCTATAATACATATGTCGGTTTTACCTTTACCGGGGAGCGGGAGGGGCGTGAGATGAGTAAAAAATTACCCTCCCTCCGCAGGTCGAGCCGACCGGTGTTCAAAGAGATGGATTTTCAGCCGGTAACCGCCGTAATGAAACGCTCCCTTTCCATTATGATGCTGTCGCAGGAATATCTGAAACAGGGGAACCTGTCCGCGGCGGAATCCGCTGCTGAACGGGCGGTACGGCTGTACCGGGAGCCGGGATATCTCTACATACTGGGTATTATTTATATGAAAACCGGCAGGACCGGCGAGGCCCTGGACCTGCTGCGGCAGGTGCGGGAGAAGTATCCCTACGGGCCGGTAAAATATTCCGCCCTTATTTTATGGGAGGGCCGGTGTCTCGATTTGCTGAAAAAGCGGGAAGAAGCGGTAGAGGTTTACCGGGAGGGGCGGAAAATGCCCGGCTTGGTTCCCCACATGGAGGACGCCTTTCATGCCGCTTTAAAACGTCCCTTCACGGCGGACAAGCTTCCGGCATCGTTCGACTACTTTCTTCTCGGCCCCCTCAATTTTATTTGACGACCATACCCCGGCCGCGCTGAGGGAGGTTACCGCCTGCTCTTCCCAGCCTCTGTTCGCGTGGGGGTTCGCGGGACTCGGATGCAGGACACGCAGTACACGGACACCGTGAATGCCGCCGCCGGCCGTTATTTCCGTAAGCCGGTCCTCGGCGAACTTTCCAAAGCCGACCAAAAAAGCAGGCCGCAGAATCTCGATAATGTCCCGGATGTGGCTGTCGCATAGGGCAAAGAGTTTCTCCCTGTCCTCTTTTATCAATTTGTCCGGCGTCAGGTTTTTCCCGTTCTTATCGAAAAAAATAAGGGGGCAGTAGTTCGCGATGAAATGGTCTTTGAAAAACTCTTCCGGTGTTCCAAACCGTTTCCGCATCAGCCCCCAGACCCTCCTGCCGCTTACTTCGCTGCGGGTACAGGCGAACCCCGTTACCGGCCGTTGTGGTATCTCTTCCTTCGGTTTGCCAACCGGCATCTCGATTTTAAGCCAGGTTTTTACCGCGTCGATTTCCCCGAATGGTACTCCCGTCTGGGCCATCCCCCACGGACCGGGGTTCATACCGAGGAATATCGTTTTTTTCGGTGAAGCCGAAAAGCGCCGAAGATAGTCTTCATACGGGGCCCATGCGTATTCGAGGGGGTTGTAGACTGTCTCGACGTTCCCGCCGAAACCTATTGTCCCGCACTGTTCCCTCAGCCGAAGGGCCGATTCAATATGTTTTTTCGCGTACGTAGGTTCATTCATAAAACAACCTGTTCCCGCGTTACACAATCCGTCGGTCGATGACCCGCCGGATCTTTCCGCCGGAAGACCTTTCGATGGTTTTCGGTTCCACTAAGGTGATTGTCGGCTCGATATCGAGAACGGTCTTGAGATGGGTCTTGATGACATTGCGAAACTGTTCGAGTTTTTTTATTTCATCGACTAAGGACAGCATATCGGAAACTTCGACCTTGATTTCCACCGCGTCCACCCCCTTGTCCCTGTCGAGGATGATTTCGTAATGGGGTTCCACCCCTTCGATTTCGAGAAGGGTCTCTTCAATCTGGGACGGAAACACATTGGTGCCCTCTACAATTATCATATCATCGGTACGGCCGGAGATCCGCTCCATCCGCGCGAGGGTCCTTCCGCAGGGGCATGCCCCGGAATAAAGTGAAGAGATGTCTCCGGTACGGTAGCGGATGAGGGGAAACCCCTGTTTGGTTATTGTGGTAAACACAAGTTCCCCCCGTTCCCCTTCGGGAAGGGGCCTGCCTGTTTCCGGGTCGATAATTTCGGCGATAAAATGGTCCTCGTTGATGTGAAGTCCGTTCTTTTCGCTGCATTCGAAGGCGACCCCCGGTCCCATTACCTCGGTGATGCCGTAGTTGTCATAGGCATCGATATGAAGGGCGTTTTCGATTTCGCTTCTCATATTCAGGCTCCAGGGTTCGGCCCCGAAGAGCCCGATCCGCAGATTGAGTTCTTCCGGGTGTATTCCCTGTTCGCCCAGCACCGAGCCGATATGGAGGGCGAAACCCGGCGTGCTGAGCAGTGCCGATGTCTTGAAATCCTTCATGATCGCGACCTGCTTCAGGATGTCGGAATTGGACGCGGGGATAACGGAAGCGCCGAGCTTTTCAGCACCGTAATGGAAACCGAAACCGCCGGTAAAGAGGTGATACGCGAAGGCAATCTGAATGAAATCATGTTCGGTAATTCCCACCGCCGTCAGTACCCGGGCAATGAGGGAGCTCCAGGTCCCGATGTCCGTTTTTGTGTACCCGACAACAATCGGTTTTCCCGTCGTGCCGGAAGTCGAATGAATGCGCACGATGTCCCGAAGGGGTACGGCGAACATGTCGTAGGGATAGCTCTTCCGAAGGTCTTCTTTCGTGGTAAAGGGAAGTTCCCGCAGGTCTTCTATCGATTTGATTTTCCCGATATCGATAGACCGGCTGTCGTAGAGGTTTTTGTAAAAAGCAACGTTTCTGTATACCCTGTTCAGGGTAAGCTGCAGCCGTTCGATCTGCAGCTGCAGGGTTTCTTCCCGGTTCATGGTCTCGTATTCTCTGTTATACATCATTCTTTCCCCTTCCAGCGTCATTCCAGTTCATCGATCCGCTTGTAGTCCTTGCCGAGATAGGCCCGCTTCACATCGTTGTTTTCCAAAAGCTCCCTTGCCGTCCCTTCCAGAAAAAGGGCGCCGGTTTCCATTACGTAACCCCGGTCCGCTATCCTTAATGCCGCCTTAGCGTTCTGTTCCACCAAAAGGATTGTTTTTCCCGCTTGTTTCAGTTTATCAATTATGCTGAATATATCCTTCACGATCAGCGGGGCGAGCCCCATCGAGGGTTCGTCCATCATGATCAGTTTCGGCCGCGACATGAGGGACCTGCCGATTGCCAGCATCTGCTGCTCTCCGCCGGACAGGGTCCCGGCAAGCTGATGCTCACGTTCTTTTAAACGGGGGAAGAGGGCAAATATATTTTCCATTTCATCGTACGCGTCCTGTTTCGCGCCTTTCCTGTAGAGCATGTAACTTCCAAGGACCAGGTTTTCCCGGACCGTCATTGCCGTGAAAAGCTGCCTTCCTTCGGGGACCAGGGAACAGCCCATACGGACCAGCTTCTCCGGCCGTTCCCTTGTAACTTCGGTGTTGTCGAAACGAATTTCACCCCGTGTCGGATCGATAAGGCGCGCCAATGTGTTTAACAGGGTTGTTTTCCCCGCGCCGTTCGCGCCGATAATGGTAACAATTTCACCTGAATTGACATGGAGCGTTATTCCCTTCACGACTCTGAGTTTTCCGTATCCGCCTTCGAGATTAAGACACCTAAGCATCGTTTCCGCCTAAATAAATTCTGATAACCTCTTCGTTCCGCTGTACCTCTGCCGGTGTCCCCGTCGCGATCAGTTCGCCGAAGTTGAGAACGGAAATCCTGTCGGAAATATCCATTACCAGGGACATATCGTGTTCTACTAAAACGACGGTAATGCCCGTGACTTTGATTTTACAGATCAGCTCCGCCAGTTCTTCTGTTTCGTGCATGTTCAGACCCGACGCGGGCTCGTCAAGGAGGAGGACTTCCGGTTCCGCGGCCAGTGCCCGGGCGAATTCCACGGCGCGCTGCCTGCCGAAGGGAAGATTTCCGACCTCCGTATCGGCAAGGCCTTCTATCCCCGCAAGCCGGAGGTACGAGACGGCGGCTTCCCGAATTTTCCTTTCCTCCCGCCAGGTTTTCGGCAGGTTGAGGAGTCCGGCGAAAAAACCGGCGCTGCTCTTTGTGTGCCTTCCGATCATCACATTTTCCAAGGCCGTCATATGTCCCGCCAGTTTTAAATTCTGGAATGTTCTGAACACGCCTTTGTATGCAATCTGGTACGGCTTGAGCCCGGAGATCTCCTGCCCTTTGAACCGGATAACGCCGGATGTGAGGGGCAGAGACCCGGTAATGCAGTTGAACAGCGTTGTTTTTCCCGCACCGTTCGGTCCGATGACCGCCGTTATGAGGCCTTTGTCGATGCCGAGTGACACGTTACGCACTGCCTTCAGCCCGCCGAAGTAGCGGCAGACATTGTCCAGCTCAAGAACGGCCATAGCGCTTCCTTCCCTGGATATTCCGGATAAACGGCAGCTGTAAAATACCGTCGGGGGCGAAGATCATGATAAGGATGAGGATAGCGCCGAAAACGGCGTCGTCATAGGAGCCGAATACTCCCCGGAGGGAGAGAAAGTTCAAAACAGTCCCCATAATGAGGGTGCCCCAGATATTTGCCATTCCGCCGACTGCCACAATTGCAACATAGCGGACCGATTTCATGACGCCCGCTTCCGACGGCCCGATGCCGGCGTTGTAATGGGTCAGGAAAATGCCGGAGACCGACGCGAAGACCGCGGATAGTATAAAAATGGCCAGCTTGAATTGGGCCGCGTTAATTCCCATGGCGTTTGCCGCCTCTTCGCTGCCGTGGAGATAGCGGAGGGCCCGCCCGGTCCTTGAATTGATCAGGTTTATTAGAAGAACAAGCCCGATTATTACCAGTCCCCAGGCGATGTAGTAGTTGCTGACGCGGCTTGTAAAATCACCGTTTACGATAAGATTCGGAAGAATTCGGAAACCGGGAACGTTGCTGATTCCGTCGGCCTCCCCGAAAAGCTTGGTCCCTAATGCAATCCGGTAAACGATGATACCAAAACCCAAGGTCGCCATTGCCAGGTAATGTCCTTTCAGCCGAAGCACCGGAAGTCCGATGGCCGCCGCTATGATAACGGTTATAATGACGGCCAGGATAACCGCGACCCAGGGAGAAACGTACAGGACGTCGTTTCCGTAGAGGTCCTGACCCGCCGCCAGGACGCGGGTCCGGGCAAGAAAATCGATCCCGGCTTTCCCCTGCCGGGAGGCAAGGTTGACGGTGGTAAGGGTCGCGGTGGTATACCCGCCGATGGCAAAAAAACCCGCCTGGCCTAAGGAGATCTGTCCGGCATAGCCCATAAACATGCATAAGCCGATTGCAACCAGGGAATAGTAGCCCGCCATTGTCAGCTGGGTCAGATAAAACTGTACATCCATCGCCGCCGTAAGCAGCTGGATGATGATAACGAGCAGGATGACGGCAGCTATCGGAACATACTTTCTTACATTCATTTGCTAGTACTCTTTTAATGCCGCGGCCTGTTTCGATCCGAAAAGGCCGCTGGGTTTTACGACTAAAACAATCAGCAGTATGATGATCGCGATAACGTCTTTATACGCCATCGGCATGAGGGAAATACTGAAGGCTTCGAGAAGCCCGAGAAGCAGCCCCGCCGCGACGGCAGCCATGCTGTTGCCGAGGCCGCCTAAAATCGCCACGGTGAACCCCTTTATGGCCAGGTCCGCGCCCATGCCGTAGCTCGTCTGGGTCAGGGGCGACGTTACGCAGCCGGCCAGCGCTCCGGTGGCGGCGCTTAAGATAAACGCGAGGTTGACCATTGTCCTGGTATTGATTCCGCAGAGGCTCGCTGCCCGCCGGTTGTCGGCGCACCCGCGCATTGCCTGCCCGGTAAGGGTGAAGGTAAAGAACAGGTACAATCCAGCGACGATAATCACCGTCGTTCCAAGCACCCATAGGACCTGGGGAGAGAAATGGGCGCCGAAGAGCCTGATCGACGACACCTCACTTCCGGTAAAGAAGGGAAGGGCCCGCACCTTTTCGTTCCAGATGTGCAGAGCAGCCTCCCGCAGTAAGATCGAGAGCCCGATAGTTACAATAATCATCCGGAGGACCGAAGGAGACCGGAGGCTCCGGATGAAAACAATTTCGATGAGGGCCCCCGCCGCCGCCGTAATGACTACCGCCAGCAGGACGGCCAGATAGAGGGGCATGATCTGAACGAAGGAATACGCGATCATCCCCCCGAGCATCACGAATTCTCCCTGAGCAAAGTTGATAATGCCCGTTGCGTTATAAATAATGTTGAATCCGATGGCCACTACCGCGTAGATACTGCCGACGGTAATTCCTGAGAAAATATACTGTACGATCAGGGCCCCGTTCATAAAAATTATTCGCTAAGAAGTTCAAACTCCCCGTTTGTAACGGTCAGCATGACAATGGAATCCATGCCCAGCCCATTATGGTCTTCAGGGGTAAAATTGAAAACCCCTCCGGTTCCGGGAAAGCCCTGAATTTGTTCTATCGCGTCCCGGACCGCGGCCCTGTCGTCAGTGCCTGCATTTTTAATTGCTTCGACGGCAATCATCAGGGCATCGTACGCGTGCCCGCCGAATGTGCTGACATCTTCGCCGAATTTTTCTTCGTAATTCGTTTTATATGCCACCAGCGTTTCCTTCTGCGGGTTCGAATCGGGCAGTTTTTCCGCGACGAGGAGCCTCCCGCAGGGGAAAATGATACCTTCCGCCGCTTCGCCCGCCGCCTCGACATATTTGATGTTGCCGAAGCCGTGGCTCTGGAAGAGGGGGACATCCATGCCGAGCTGTTTCATGTTTTTCGGCACAATAGACTGGGCCGGCACAATGGACCAGTTGACAACTGCCTCGACTCCCCGGGCTTTCAATTTTGTGAGGACCGATGTAAGGTCCGTCGCTCCGGAGTCGTAGGTTTCGCCGATAAGAATGTCGATGCCGTATTCGCCGGCGTATTTCTCGAGCTGCCCCTTTCCGGCATTACCGAATCCGGTGTTCGCCGCGACGATCCCGATTTTGGATATTTCCATCTTCTGCATCGTCTGATAGATCCAACGGACTACATAGCTGTCCTTCTGCGGTGTCTTGAACACATAGGACGCCATTGGTTCGACGATGGCCTCGGCGGCGGCGCAGGAGAGCAGCGGGGTGCCCGCCTTTTGGCAGAGTTCTTTAATCTGCATTGTTTCACCTGATGTGGACGGGCCTAAGATCGCGGTTACCTGTTCCTCTTCGATCAGTTGTTTTGCAAAGGAGATCGCTTTTTCCGGGCTGGCAGCGGAATCCTTGATAATCAGTTCAATCGGTCTCCCGAGAACACCGCCGGAAGCGTTTATCTCCTTCACCATCATTTCAACGGTTTTCGCTTCCGGAGCGCCTAAGAAAGAGGCGCCTCCGGTAACTGCAAAAATCGCGCCGATTTTAATCGGTTTTGCGGGTTCTTTCGTTTCTGCTTCCGCGGCCGCGGTTTCCGGCTTTTCTTCCTTTTTGCAACCGGTAAACATAATCGCCGCCGACAAGAGCAGCACGGCTACCACTAATAACATCTTTCGCATAATTGCCTCCTGTTTCTATAAATAGAATCATGTAAATAAGTTCGGGTATTATAGGGCGGCAGGAAAAGCGTTGTCAATAAAAAACCGACTAATCGGTCGGTTTTTTATTAAAAAAAGACCGTTTCCGCCTTCACACCATGTTTTCCCGGATCCATTTTGCCTTATCTACCGTTACCGCTGTGAAAGCACTCATCCGCTCCAACAGTACCGCCGGATCTTCCGAGACCAGCAGCATGTCCCGGTGCGCTTTCAGGATAAAATTGTTTGCCACCGCTTCGTCTAGAAACTGCAGCAGCCCGGTGTAGTAGCCGAGAATATTGAACAGACCGCAGGGCTTGCCGTGGATGCCGAGCTGCAGCCAAGTAAGGACCTCGAACACCTCTTCCAGGGTGCCGAAACCGCCGGGCATGGCGATAAACCCGTCGGCAAGCTCGGCCATTTTTGCCTTCCGCTCATGCATGGTATTAACGACAATAAGCTCGCTGCAATCCTCGAGGGCCACCTCTTTTTTCTTCAATGCGTCCGGTATAATACCGGTAACCCGCCCCCCGCCATCCAGGGCCGCCCGTGCAATTGCTCCCATCAGCCCGACCTTCCCCCCGCCGTAGATAAGGTGAATTCCATCTTCGGCCATCAGTTTTCCCAGGGCGGCCGCCCCTTCCCGGAATTCGGGCTTGTTCCCGAAACTCGAACCGCAGTAAACTGTTACGGTTTTCATGCCTGTTTTCATGAGAAGGTCAGTATATAAGCCCCGCGCCGGGGTGTAAAGACTGGGTGCGGAAAAAAATGGACTGATCGACAGGTGATTGTCTATTTCCCCAGGCCCGCGGCAAGCACAACAAGGCGGCGGACACGGTCCGGGTCAACCGGTTTTTGTACGTCCCCGTTCTCCTTTATCCAGGTACCGACAATCATAATATCTAACAGCGGCCCGAACAGCTCGAGATTGTCGGGCGTAATGCCGCTGCCCGAGGCTAGTGGAAAGCCGGGTACAGCCTCCCGAACGGTACGGAGTTCATCTATGTTGATGGGGGAGCCTGTGCCGCTTCCTGAAACAACGAGGACGTCGGCGCCGCCCCGGTGGGCAATGTCTTTCGCCGCTGTCGCAATGTCCATCTTCCCGAGGGGGTAGGCGTGTTTTACCATTACATCCGCGAAAATTCGCGCCTCTGTCTTTAAAAAGGAGCGCAGCCTCGATATCTCGTAGGCACGGCCCTGAATGATTCCCTGGTCCGTTACCATGGCATGGGTAAGGACGTTGACCCGGAGGAAATCCGCCCCGGTAACCGCCGCGATGGAAACCGCGGTAAGGCCGTCGTTCCGGAGAACATTTACCCCGACAGGGATAGAAACGGCTTTTTTTATTTCATGCACACAGACTGCTAAGGCGGCCGTTGTGTGTGCTTCCACCCTGTCACCCGTAAAAGGGGTGTCAAAGAAATTTTCGATCATTATACCGGCAGCCCCGCCTTTTTCTATTGACTCGGCATCTGTAAGCGCCTTTTCTATGACCGTTTCCATTGTATCTCCATTCCGGTCCCAGCCCGGCGATCCGGGGAGAGGGGGAAGGTGGACCATGCCGACTACGGCGGGCCGGGCGGAAAAAAGGGTGTCTGCTTTATTCATTTTTGATCCTTGTAAATAGTATTTCTTAGGCTTTACATTATAGCGTTTTTTTGCTATATTTTCTTTCCTTAAGACATAAAAAAATACCGTTTAATGAAGGAAAATACTATGGCAAGACGATGTGATATATGCGGAAAAGGAACTGTAGCGGGTAATTCTATCAGCCATGCTCATAACAAGAACAAACGGGTGTGGAAACCGAATATTGTAAAAGTAAAAGCCCTTATCGGGAAATCAACCAAAACAATTAAAGTATGCACCGCCTGTCTCCGCAGCGGCAAAGTTACCAAAGTCGTTTAATATAATTTATACAAACAGTGTAAGACCGTCCCATGCCGGCCGGATGTGGCGGGGGAGTTCCCGAAGCAGTTTCTCGTGTTCGAGACGGTGGCAGAGATGGGTCAAGTAGGCGCGGCGGGGAGAAATTTTTTCAATTTCCGCTACTGCCTGGGATACGGAGTAATGTGTTTCATGGGGCCGGTACCGGAGCGCTCCGATAACCGCGACATCGATATTTTGCAGATATATATAACTTTCTTCCGGTATTCCGCTGCAGTCGGTCAGATAGACAAAATCTCCGATCCGAAATCCTAAAATTGCAAGCTCACCGTGCGTAATCGGCACGGGGATAATACGGACCGGTCCGACATAAAAGGGCCGCGACATGGTATGCAGATCAATTTTCGGCTTGCCGCCGCCTTCCTGAGTTTCGGTGAAAATATAAGAGAACCGTTGTGTAACCTCATCAATGGTCGGTGCATTGCCGTAAACGGGAATCGGGCGCTTATAGGTAAAAGCCCGAATGTCGTCGAGACCGTGCACATGGTCGGCGTGCGCGTGGGTTAGAAGGACGGCATCAATATCATGTATTCCCTCCCGAAGCGCCTGGGTCCGAAAGTCAGTTGCCGTATCGATAATTATTGAGGTGTCCTGTTCTTCAATCCACACCGAACAGCGTGTCCGTTTGTTTTTCGGATTTTCCGACAGGCATACATCGCAGGAACAGCCGATCATCGGTATTCCGTGGGAAGTCCCGGTCCCGAGAAATGTAATTTTCACATCAGGAGTATACAGCATTATATTGATTGAGTAAAACTATTAGTGCTACACTGAAAGAATGCCGTCAATCGAACGAAAAAGTATCGACAGGATAAAGGCGGGAGACAGGCTCCTTGTTGATGCCGGTGTGTTTGCCAAATCGGGTCAGCCGATAACGGAAAAAACGATACAGCTCCTCGCCCGGCACAAAATCGTGTATGTACCGACAATATCCCTTACGTATGAGGAACGGGACAAACTTGCCGGCGGCGATGAAGAGGGTCTTATCAATTCCGAAATTACAAAACTGCAGGGGATATTTTCCGAGCAGCGGGAAAAAATCGGAGAAAAACTGAAGAGTATCCTCCAGCCCTATAAAGAAACTGATAAAATATTTTGGGAAACCGGGAAAAAAAAGCAGATTACCGATGATGTTTTACTGGAAAAAAATCCAGGGTCTCTCTACCAGCCCGATATTAACGCGGGAAGTACCGCGATTTTGTCTCAGAACGATTTCCGTTTCCTGTATGAAAGCATAAACAGTGCGTATAACCGTCTTTCAAAAATGACGCGTCTCGATGCTGAAACCCGCGGCCAAAAAAACCGTATACCCCGGCAGGGGTACAACAGCATCAGGCTGCAGAGCTATTACGATTCCGGCAGGCTGGCAACTATCGGCGACGCTATGGTCTGGCACGCGATAGATACTGCTTTTTTGTTTCTTGTAACAATGGTAAACATTAACAAAAAACGGACGGTTGCCGGTTTCCCCATGTCGGAGGAACGGTTCGACCCGGACAAATCGTACCAGGAAACGGCAGTTTTTCGGTATCAGCCGGAGATGATTGTCGAAACCGCCGCGGGAATACTTCTCCATACCCTCGGGCTGATGTACGTGCCGGTCCATGAAGCTGTGTCCGCGAAACCGCTCCTCTCCAGGGACGATCCGAAAGGCCTGCAGGTTGTCCGCCTTATTCAGCGGAACATCAATGTCGCGCACAATCTTCTCAAAGAACGGCGGGAGATTTCATCTTTAAGCAGGATGATTGCGGCCATGCAGAAAGAATATCCCGACGGCACCGGTTATCCTCCGCCGAATGAAAATAAGTTTATTCATGAGTTTATCCGCCTGTATCATATAATCGATACCTACGATGAACTTACCAATCCGGTACTTCGGAAGAGCGCCTACGGCAGGCTCGATGTTATCGATTATCTTTCAGGGTGCAGCGGTCCTTACCGGTACAGCCGCGAAAAATTTGTCCCTTCCCCGCGTTATGACGGCACTCTGCTCGAGGAGTTTCTGCAGGTCCTCGCTCCTTTTACTCCGGGTGAAAAAGTATATCTCTATCTGCCGGAAAACCGGAGTTCCAGCGCTTTTGTCGGCCGGGTGTACTCCTATCTCGATTCTCACATACCTCTCATTTCTGTTTTAAAGGATGAGCGGAGGGACAAGTCGTACAGTTTCGGTCAAATGCTGTTTTATATTCCCACGGGAAATGTTTTGATGATGCAAAGCGGCAAAATTGTGAAAAAACTCAAGGTAGAGTGGGTGAAAACATTAAAAATTCACGATAAATCAATCGATCCGGGAGACATCTCCTCCTACGACGATATAATCTACGGCAAAGAACGTCCCCTTTCCCGGCGGCAGCAGAGTCTTCAGGGGGCGGGCTGAAACTGCTTACCGCTGCTCCGGCCGGTGGTCAAGCGTTCTCTCCACAGCGGTTTCCAGCCCTCTTTTATTCGGCCCCGTTTGAGAAGCTCCGTAATAACAGCCGCAATTTCTTCACGGGTCCATCCCCGGAGGAGACCAAAAAACCGTTCCTGCCATAACTCCTTTGTCTGTACCTCGTAGGTTTTTTGTCCCGCTAATATGTGAATTGCCTCTCCTTTCGTATAGCGGCGTTTCCGCTTGGTAACGAAGGTGATAATTTCCTGTAACCCCGCTGCCTCGGTCCGCACCGTGCCCCTGCATACGTCACATCCGAAGCACGTTTCCGGCCGCGCTCCTAAGAGCTCGAGAAGGCCTTCCCGGCGGCAGCGTCCCCTATCCTCCGCGAAGCGAAGCAGCGCGGCGTACCGTTGCCGTTCCTGTTCATCCTCTATTCGGTCCATAGCTTCCCGGTCCTCCCCGGAGTAGAGCAGTACTGCTTCCGCCTGTGCTCTGTCCCTGCCGCCCCGCCCCGATTCCTGCAGGTACGATTCGATGGAAGGGGAAAGGTCCCGATGGATAACGGTGCGGATATTTTTTTTATCAACACCCATACCGTACGCGCACGTCGCGGCAAGTATCCCGTTATCGGAAGTAAAAAACCATTCTTCCACTGATTTTTTTTCCTCCCGGGTAAGCCCGGCATGGTAGAAATAGATTTCCTCTTCCCCGAGACGCCGGCGCAGATATCGCGCGGTCATTTCCGCGCCTACCCGGGACCGGCAAAAAATAAGTGCCGGCCGTGCCGTTTGTACCGCCTCTTTCGGACCTCTTCGGGACAATAGGCGTGCCAAATCGTATTCCTTGCAGATGCTCGGTACAACGGTATATCCGATGTTCGGACGGTCCGGATTAGCACTTACAACATTCGGAGAAAGGCCGGGGAAAACAATCCGCTTCACTTTTTCGGTAATCAGATCGGAGGCAGTGGCGGTAAACGCGGTAACAATGGGAATTCCGGCTTCCGCGGTCAGTTTTCCGATATCGAGATACACCGGACGGAAGGTCTCCCCCCATTCCGATACGGTGTGCATCTCGTCGATAACGAGATGGCTGAATCCGGTTTTTCGAATTTTCGACAGCGTACCGTCCTGCAGGGCGGTTTCGGGGTTGGTTAGGACCATGTGAATGCTGCCTTCGGTAATCTGCCTCCATAAGCCGTCACGTTCGGCTTGTGTTTGTCCCCCCCGGAGGACTGCTGTCTCCATGCCTGCCTCCCGCACCCGGCGTGCCTGGTCCGCTATCAGCGATAACAACGGAAAGATAACCAGGGTCGGCCCGGGCAGCATCCGGGCGGGAAGCATGAAGCAGAGGGACTTCCCCGCCCCTGTCGGGAGAATAACAATTTGGTGTGGTACCGTGTCGATTAGTTCTTCCTCTCCCGTAACAGGGTTGATATACGGGCGCGGAGTAAAGCCCGCTACGCCTGCCGCCCGCAAAATGTTGCTGATAACGAGTCGCTGAAAGGGGAAGATATAGTCTATTCCGAAATGATTGTTCGCGGCGGCAGTAATTAAATCCATCTGATACCGTGGTTATTTATATTTTTATTCCGGCCCTAGTCCAAGTCCGCCTGTAACTTCTCCACCTCTTCTAAATTCAACCCTGTTATTTCTGCTGTTTCAGCCGGGGACATTCCTTTTTTCAGGAGCTTCCTTGCTGTTGTTACGGCATGCTTTTTCTCGCCTTCGGAGATCCCTTGATTTCGCCCTT